>CALAKO010000139.1 GCA_937922955.1 uncultured Peptococcaceae bacterium
TGCATTAACACTCGATCACCCAGAATGGTTCCTGGACGATGGCATTCATCTTTCTGATGAAGGTGCTCAGGCCGTTGCCGATGCTGTGGCAGAAGCGGTGCAGCAGGGCAAATAAAATGGGCAGTGATAAAAAGTGATTCATAATAGAATGGTTAAAATAGGTAATCGTTTTGTGTGAAAGTAAAAAAGCATATTTATAATTAAAAGCACAGGTTTCTCAGAAACCTGTGCTTTTTGCGTGTACGATGGTTGGTTATTGTTTCAGCTGGAACTGGTGGGTGTGGTTTTGCACAAAATCCAACAGAGCTTCACCAGCTGGCGAAACGATGCGGCGTGCGTCCCAGATCAGGTGAACATTGAAGCGAGCGATGTGATTCTTCAGTAAAATGATTTTTAATTGTTCCTGGCAGGAGGTCCATTTTTCGGGCTCGGCAATCTGTGACAGCGGAGTGATGAGATTACCGTAGTTCATATCCAGCACCTGTGCGTTCAAATCAGCCCCACCTTCAAAGACGATGTTGGGCTTGCAGCCGGTGGTTTGGCTAAGGATATCAATTGGACGCAAAATATCTTCGGTTTTTGGCGAACAGATAAAAGGTTCGCCGCAAAAAATGCTGAAATCCTGGCGGGAATTGTCAGGGATGGAACTGTTTTTAGGTGCAAGCACGATGTATTCGTCACTGCCTAATACGAAACTGGAAATATTATCCGGAAGCTGATGGGCATCGGTAATGGCAAAATCAATGCTGCCGTTTTCCAGTTGCCGTTCCAACATTGCACAGGAGGCGACGGTGTGCCGCACCATGATGTTGGGGTGATTTTGAATGAATGTTGGCAGCCATTTTGTCACATAAATGGCATCTACAGAGCCGATGGTGATGGTGGCGGTCTCCTGCATTAAGGCTGTGTTGATTTCGGCGTGGAGATTATCCAGCTCGCGGAAGATATTCTGAACGCGTGCAAGCGCAATACGTCCATAATGATTCAGCACAATCCGGCGGCCCTGGCGGTCAAACAGTTGGGTGCCAAGTTCTTTTTCAATACGTGAAAGGCTTTTGCTCAAGGATGGCTGGGCAACATGCAGTTGATTAGCGGCTTTGGTGATGTTTTCACATTCGGCAATGGTGACGAAGTAGTAGAGCTGTAAAAGATCCATAGAAACGATATCCTTTCATAGTAATCATTAGAATGCTGTGTCGTATATATAAATAATAAACTATAATTTTTTGACCATAACGTTATGCATCTTTATGTATTAGACGGATTCTGTGGTGATTTGTAAAATAAAGGTAATCGGATTTATTAGAAAATTTTGTCGGATCTTACTATATGCCGCTAAAAGGAGGACTGATGCAAGCGGCTATAAACCTATTGTAATCAATGTAACTAAAGAAAGGAAGTGTCAATCATGTCTGAAGCAACAAAACAAAATCTTACAGAGATAGACGAACCGCTGGTGAAACTGCCGAAAGGCAAGCGCATGTTTTTTATGGCGATCCTCTATGTCATGTTCTTATTCGACTTTGTCATTCGATATGGTGTCAATGCAATTTTACCTTTAATCCAGGATGACTTGGGCCTCAGTGCTACCCAGTTGGGTTTATTGAGCAGTGCGGTTTTTCTGGGGATGGCCATTTTTGTTATGCCGATTTCATTTATCGGTGAAAACAAGTCGCAGCGCCGTGCCATCAGTTTCTGTGGGATTTTATGGAGCGGTGCTACCGTTGTCTGCGGGATGGCTGGTGGTGCACTGAACCTGATCATCAACCGTTTGATCGTTGGTGCTGGGAACTCCGCTTATGCGCCGTTGTCTACCGCGATGTTCACCAGCTGGTATAAGAAATCATCCTGGGGGAAAGCACTTGGTCTGTACAACACAGCAATGGTTGTCGGCGGTGCGATGGGGATGATCGTCTTTGCAGCGTTGGCAGAAGCCTTTGGTTGGCGTGCCTCCTTCTACATTATTGGGGGCATTAGTTTAGTGGTTTCTCTGCTTTCTTTATTCTTGCCAGATAATAAGAAACTGATGGCCGAACAGGGGGCTGAAGAAGGCCACAGTGAAGCTCAGGAAATTGCACAGATTAAACTCAATGCCAAGGAAACGGCAAAATTGGTTATCAGCAACCGTGCGTTGTTGATTATGTGTCTGGCTGCTGGTTTGGCCACATTCACTATGAACATCGGTTCCACGTTCATTTCTGTTTATTATGTTAACATGATGGGCATTAGCGTTACTGCTGCAGCTGGGCTTACCGCGTTGTCAACGCCGTTCTCCTTGATTGCAACACCAATTGGTGGCGCTATTTTGGATAAATGGTATGTGAAAGACCGTCGTGCCCGCATGTGGATGCCAATGTTTACATCACTTATTTGTGGTGTTGCTTGTGCGCTTGGGTATGGGTTGGTCAGCGTTCCATTGATTCTGATTGGTAATGCGGTGTATACCGCTGGGACGACGTGCTTCCATACTGCCAGCCATGAATTGGTGCCAGCGTGGTACAAGTCCATTTCCTATGGGACTTATGTGCTTTTTGTTCAGCTTTTGGGTGCTTGTGGTCCAACTGTTGGCGGTATTCTTATCGATGCATTGGGGATTCATCAGGCATTGGTCATTGTTCAGGCGATGATGGTCATTACCGTTATTATGCTTTTCTTTGCTGGTAGAATCTACCTCAAATATTACAACAAAGCACGCGAGGAAGAAGAAGAACGTGGTCTTGGTGTAGCCAACGCGTAATTCTATGAATGTGTCAGATTGCAACTGAGCAATTAAAAAATATGTTGATGTCATCATCTATGCTGAGACGATGATGTGAAAAAAGAGTTGTCGCTGAAGCGGCAACTCTTTTTTGTTTAAGAGTACGTGATGTCTGTGATATGTTAGGAAGATGTGACCATCAATATAAAAAACGTGCCTGTCGGAGTGAGAGATAACTCCTGACAGGCACTGTTTTTATGCGTTGTTTTCATCTTCTCGCATCTTGGCGAGGTCGATGGCTTCCTTGCCGGAAAGTTGGTTGATGCTCATGGCGATCATGGTCAGGTCGGACCAGTAAGCGTCGATTTCTTTTTGCAATTCGGCGTCACTGGCCTGGGGCACGTATTTGCGACCAAGCTGGGCAATGGCACGGCGCGCTTCTTCAGCATCTTCCACAATGCGCACTTGGCCAAAGGCGATGACGCTGCGATAGAAGGTGGTGTAGCGTTCCGAGACCACGTGATCGTCGGCGACGATGCAGAAGGATGCATGCGAATTATCGCGAATGAGATCGAGCTTGTGGCCAGCGTTGGCGCTGTGGAAATAGAGGGTGCCATTATTATGGACGAAATTCAGCGGCACGGCGTAAGGCTGGCCGTCACTTGTAGACAGCGCCAATACACCAGTGCTGGCATGGTTGAGGATGTCGGTGCAAACTTCAGGCGGCAGAGCCTGGCGGCTGCGGCGTAGGGTGTGATTCATCATAAAAGCCTCCTTTGAGCAATGTGTGTTCACTATAACAGTGGGAAAATAAAAAGTCAATGTGACCAAAGGTAAATTTTCTCTTGAATATCTGGATGAGATATCCTATAATGGACAGCGTTGACGCTAAAATAGTTTGAATCCTAACTATTTGTTTTTTAGAGTTTCAGAAAGGACAAACATGGAATCTTCGTTTCATTATCTGATGATGGTCACCCAGACCCTCTTTCAAAAAGGCGTGTTTGCTCATTTGCAGCACACCGATCTCACTGTTGGCCAGCCAAAGGTGCTGGATCATCTCCATAGCCACGATGGCGATTCGCAGAAAGACATCGCCAGCAGTTGCCATATTGAGCCTGGCTCGCTGACGACGCTGCTCAAGGGCATGGTGGAAAAAGGGCTCATTGAGCGCCGCAATATGAACGGCAATCGCAAAACCACGCACATTTTCATGACTGAAAAAGGCGCTGCCAGCTCGCAACAGGTGCAAGACGCTTTTGCTGCGATGGAAGCCCAGGCTTTTGCTGGCATTTCTGACGATGAACGTGCTGCCTTTATGGACACTCTGAAAAAAATACATGCCAATCTTGCAGAAAGGAGTCGTGAATCGTGACGACCAACAAACTCAAACGTTACATCATCTTTTTCATCGGGGTATTCATCAATTCCCTTGGTGTCAGTATTATTACCAAAGCCGATTTGGGGACTTCGCCGATTTCTTCGGTGCCGTATGTGCTGAGCTTAAATTTTCCCTTTACCCTCGGTGAATTTACCATTGCTGTAAACATGATTATGGTGATTTTGCAGCTGGCGATTTTGCGCCGCAATTTCAAGCTGGAACATGTGCTGCAAATTCCTTTCTGTGTCATTTTTGGGTATTGCATCGATTTGACCACCGCCATGATTCAGAATCTCAGCTTCACTGTTTACGTAGAAAAGCTGCTCTTTCTTTTGATTGGCTGCCTGATTCTGGGGTTTGGCGTTTATCTCGAAACGCTGGCCAATGTAGCCATGCTGCCTGGGGAATCCTTGGTGCGCGCCATTAGCAGCACCTGGCACACCGATTTTGGCATGACCAAAATTGCCAACGACGTGACGCTGACGGTGATGGCGGTGGTCCTGTCCTTTGTTTTTGCGCATCGTCTCAATGGGGTGCGTGAAGGGACCATCATTGCAGCGTTTCTTGTTGGCTATATTGCCCGACTCTGTGGTCGCAAGATCCATACTTTCGACAAATTTATTGCCGAAGTGGAAAGCGATGAAGTGCCAATGTCCATTCCGGTGCCGGA
>CALAKO010000140.1 GCA_937922955.1 uncultured Peptococcaceae bacterium
GTTGATTGCGTTTAAGTTAAGCGATTATATTTATTTAATTATTATTGTTGGGTTTGTTTTCTATTTCTTTGCTAAAAAAGAAAAAATCAAGGACATTGGTGCTACAATTTTTGGTTTTGGTCTTTTGTTTGATGGGATCGAAATCATGGGTTCGGTCATGAAACCTCTGGCTACAAGCCCTGTTTTTGCAGACATGATTCAGAAGGTGGCGGATGTTCCTATCCTCGGTCTCTTGGTAGGTCTCTGCATGACGCTGTTGGTGCAAAGCTCCAGTGCGACGATTGCTGTACTGCAGAACATTGCTTCGACACCAGGGCCAGATGGCGGCAGCCTGATTGGCTTGACGGGTGCGCTGCCAGTACTGTTCGGGGATAACATTGGTACCACGATTACAGCACTGATTGCCAGCATTGGTTTGAGTCTCAATGCAAAGCGTACAGCGCTGGCGCATTCGATCTTTAACATTAGTGGATCGTTGATTTTTATCTGGCTGATTCAGCCGTACTCACATATTATTGAAATGATTTCGCCAAAAGGACCGGAAATTGAAGTGATTTCCCGTCAGATTGCAAACGCGCACACAGGATTTAACATTATTATGACGTTGGTGTGGACGCCACTGTTGTTCTTGATGGTAAAAATTGTTACGAAGATTTTGCCGGACAAAGAAGGTGCAGTTGTTTCCCATACCATTTCCGAACCAATCTTCCTTGATCGGAAGGTGCTTGGGCAGCCTATGGCGGCTTTGGAGTTGGCTTCTAACGAAACTGTGCGTGTAACGGATTTGGTACGTGGGATGCTCTATAAACTGGCGACCGCTAGTGAAAAGAAACTGCGGCCGGTTTGTGAAGAACTCATTCAAATGACAGGAGAGGTCAAAGAACTGAACAGTCAGGTTCAAGGTTATCTTTCCTCGCTGCTTTCTGCTGGTAAAGTGGATGAAAAGCAGGCGGCACGTACAACGAGCATGATTTTTATTATTGATAATCTCAACCGTATCACAGAGTATCTGCAAGACATCAGTGAAAACATTTATGCGGTTCAAGGAGATGAAAAGAACAAATACTCGAAGATCGCCGTCGACGATATTTTCCTTTTCATGAAAAAGCTCATTTCCATGTATGAAACCGCTATCATTGGCTTGGTTGGAGATGCCGAAGTGGACATCAAACAATTGGAAATTCACCGTGCTGAAATTTTTGACTTGCGCAGTGAAATGTTTAAGGCGCACATGAAGCGTGTACGTAAAGGTAAATGCGAGGCCAGCCTCACAGTGCCATATGGTGAGCTGCTGCAAAACCTTGAATACATTGGCTCTTGCTGCATGGATTTGGCCGATCAAGTAGAAGAGCAACATACCGTTTCTATCGACTTGAAGATGGACGATGGGATGCAAAACGCTGTAACCGCATAATTTTAAAGCCTGCCAAATTATGGCAGGCTTTTTTATGGTCAATAATACGAAAAGGCCTTCGCCGCTGCGATCTTGCAGCAGCGAAGGCCTTTTCGCTGTCTTTATATCGTTTGTGAACGGTGTTTGATACCTCAAGCTCGCCAGGTTGAAGGAGCGAACAGCAAAATTAATGGGACAATCTCCAGACGGCCTGCTACCATGCCGAATGCGAGGACGCATTTGGAAAAATCGCTGAATCCGCTGAAGTTTCCTGTTGGACCAATGCTGCCAAGGCCAGGTCCAACGTTGTTGAATGTCGTGGCAACGGCAGTAAAGGTGGTCGTGAAATCCAAATTTTCAAAGGAAATCATCAGCACCAGCAGGAAAAAGATGAATACATAGAGAATAAAATATAGGGCAATGTCATTTTGAGTGCGTTCGTGCATTGGTTTATTTTCATAAATGACAATGCTGACGCGCTTTGGATTGACTGCCTGGCGCAGCTTTTTGCCTGCCAGCTTAACCAACGCAATCACGCGGCTGATTTTCAGACCACCAGCGGTGGAACCAGCGCAGCCGCCGATAAACATGAGCATCAAGAGCACCAGCTGAGAAAACATTGGCCACTGGCAAAAATCCACAGTACCAAAGCCGGTGGTGGTGATGATGGTGGCAACATTGAAAAAGGCGTCTTTGAGACAAACCAATATGTTGTCATACGTTGGTAGAATGTTGATGAAAATGGCCGCAACAGCAGCGATGACGATGCAGACAAACCAATGCAGTTCGTCACTCTTTAAGGCTTCCCGCCAACGACCGCGCAGGGCGTAAAAATAGAGGTTGAAGTTGACCGCAAACGTTAACATGCCAAAAGCAAGGATGATCTCAATCGGTACGGATTGAAAGGCTGCAATGGAGGTATTGTGGTTGCTGAAACCGCCAGTACCGGCTGTTGCAAACGATTGCAGAATGGCATCAAATGGTGACATGCCTGCGCCGATGAGGATTGCAATGAGAATGAGCGTAAGGGCGGCGTAGATGAGGTAAAACACGCGTGCCACTTCGCTGATGCGGGACATCACCTTATCGAAGGTTGGTCCAGGCATTTCTGATTTGAGAATATGGATGTCTTCGCTGCTTGATTTTGGCAAGAGCGCGACAGCAAAAACAAGAACCCCCATCCCACCAAGAAAGTTGGTAAAGTTACGCCAGAATAGGATGGAATGTGGCAGTGATTCAATATCTGAAAGAATGCTGGAGCCTGTCGTCGTAAAGCCAGATGCGCTTTCAAAGATGGCATCGACAACGGAGGGGATGGCACCAGTGAATATGTATGGCAGACTGCCAAAGATCACCAGTAAAATCCAGGATAAGCCTGTGATGGCCAGCCCTTCGCGCACATAGATGGAGCGTCGTTTTGGGGGACGCAGTGCCATGACAGCGCCGATGGCTAGTGTGCAAACCATGGCTTGAAACAGTGGATAAATGGTATCGCTGCCTTCCTGATAAATTAAAGCGACGAGAATAGGTAAGATCATCAGCAAGCCAATTACAAAGGTGACACGTCCAGTGACATAGATAACCATACGTCGGTTCATAGCGTCACACCTTCTTTAAAATGTCATCGATGCTGCGCAGGGAGTGATCGGTCGTGGTGACGATAATCATATCGCCTTCATGGAACACCGTTTGACCACTTGGTGCGAGACGATTCCCGCCTTTAGTTATGGCGGCAGCAATCAGAACATTGTCTTTGATTGGCAGATCCATCAGTTTTTTGCCGATGATTTTTGACTGCTCTGGTACGCAGAATTGCAGCGCTTCTACTTGGTTGTCAACGAGACGGTAGAGCGCTTCGACGTCTTTGCCGCGCGTGTCAACGACAGCACGTATGAGACGGAGAATGGTGTCTGCAATGATGTTGCCTGGCGTGATGACGGCTTTCAGACGATCTTCACCGAGAATTTCCAGCATTTGAGTGCGATTGACTTTGGCGATGTAGTCATGCATCCCGCGTTTATGGGCATACATGCAAATCAGGATGTTTTCTTCGTCGATACCGGTGAGAGCGATTAGGCAATCGACGTTGGCGATGCCTTCCTCTTCTAAATTGCGATAGTTGCTGCCATCGGCAAAGACCACTTCTACCTGAGGATGAAGCTGTGCCAGCGTTTCTGCGGCTTTGCGATTGTTTTCGAGCACCTTGATGTGATATTTGCAGGAGCCGTTTTCGATTTCTTTGAGCAGGTAGTGCGTAAGGCGACCGGCCCCAATGATCATAAGTGATTTGATGCGTCGATTGTTGTTGCCTTGACTGTCAAGACGGAGAAAACGCAGCAATTCAGAGTTGGTGCCACTCACATGAATAATGTCACCGGCCTGGAGACGGAAATTCCCATTTGGAATAATTGCTTGACCGTCGCGTTCTACGATGCAGATGAGCACGTGTTCCCGGAACTGGTTTTGGAATTCAATCAATGTTTGACCGACAAAAGGATGTCCCTCTGGAAGAGGATATTCTACGATATGGATTTTCCCGCGTACAAAGGATTCCACACGTGTGGTGGAAGGAAAACGCAGAAGACTGGTGATTTGCTGCGCCGATTCATGCTCTGGATTGATGATGGCGTCAATACCAATGCTTTTTTTGATAAAGTCTTTGTGAGCGGTATATTCATGTTCGCGAATACGAGCAATGGTGTATTTTGCGCCCAGTTGTTTGGCAAAAATACAGGAAATAATGTTGATCTCATCCTGTGCTGTCACAGCGATGAAAATGTCGCAGTGAGCGGTGTCGGCGCTAATGAGAGCGTCGTAGTCGACACCACTGCCGACAATGCCGGTTACATCGGTTGTGTTGATGAAAGATTCCAGCTTATCGGCGTCTTTTTCGATGACAACAACGTCGTGTTCATCGGTGAGTTCTCTGCAAATAATGCTGCCGATCTTTCCGACTCCGACGATGACTACATGCATGGAAAAAATCCTCCTTGAAGTATATTAATAATTAAAGAGAAGCGCTCAGGTGTTCATAGAACGTTTCTGTTTGCTGAATGATATCGGCCTCCACATCCGATAGGGATTGCCCGATTGGGTAGGTGAGATAATGCACCAGATTGATGGGCGCATCGGCCAGGCCGACGGCTTTCAACATGCCACTGCTGAAAAGTGGATTGAACCGTGCAGCAAGAACGCTCGTAATACCAATGCCGTCGCTGTGATAAACGTATTGGTAGAGGCTGGCGGCATCATCAAAAACGAGGTGTCTAGGCAGTTCCGTCCAACGGCTTTGTGATTTAATAAAGCCGCTGTCCACCAAGTCACGTGGGATGGACAGCGGGACTTTGTCTGGCAGATAATTGAGGCGAATGTTTGTTAATGATTGAAAATAGCCGCCGCTTTTCACAAAGAGACAGAGATTGTCGTTGTATTGGGGCATGAGCCGTAAATTCAAGCTGGTGGCGTATTCACGATGGCGGCTGAGGTTGAAGTCCAAAGCTGCCGAAAGCCCAATGGATGCTTTGTTTTCGGTAATGTCGTGAATGACATTGCTGATTAATCCATGAAGCAGGGTAAAGGAAACGTCTGGAAACATGCTGCGAGTGTGGAACAGCGACTCGCTGAGAATACCACTGGTGAAAAAAGTACTCTGTAAATAAACATGCAGGTTGACCGGCGTCGCAATACCGGCTTTTTTTCGGATGTCGTAGTAATCGTCCACCGTCTTTTCGACAAGCGGCAGGATTTCTCGACCGAACGCCGTCAGGTCCATGCCACGGCGTGTGCGACGAAAGAGAGGACGGCCAACTTCTTTTTCCAGGCCTGCAATAGCGGCCGATAACGTGGGTTGGCCAACGTTGATTTTCTTAGCTGTCAGCGACAGAGAGCCATAGTTGGCAACCTGGAGAAAATATTCGAGCTGTTCAATTCTCATTGTTGGGCACTCCTTTCAGAGTTTCCTGTGCATGTTGTCCAAATAACGAATCACCCCTATTATAGCGCGGTCTAACACCTTGTCAATAGCAGCGGAGAGGAAGCTGGTCTTGCTGGGCGATACACTGTAAAATCTAACGAAATAATTGCCTTTTATTAACGGAAACATTACAATGAAGGCAATGCACGTCATGATTTAAGATCTTGAGAGGAGAGCGTGGCGATGATTCAGGCGTTGGATATATTCCGTGAAATGACGTTTTTAGGGGTGGCGCTGCGGCTGATTATGGCCATGGTTTGTGGCGGATTGATTGGACTCAATCGCGAACGCATGAGGCGGCCAAAAGGGCTTGCAGGATTTCGCACTTATATGATGGTGTCGCTGGGGGCAGCGTTAACGATGCTCCTGAGCCAGTATGAATACACTATGGTGACACATCAATGGGCAGACATTGCTGGCAAAGTGGGCATTACCACTGATGTGTCGCGTTTTGGGGCTCAGGTCATCAATGGGATTGGTTTTCTCGGGGCAGGGACCATTTTGGTGACCAAAGACAACCAGGTGAAGGGGTTGACCACTGCTGCAGGCCTTTGGGCGTCGGCCTGTTTAGGCTTGGCCATTGGGGCGGGATTTTTTGAGGGCGCGTTAATGGCCGTTGTGGTCATTATCCTGTCCATGTACCTGTTTACCAACATTAAATATAAAATACAAGCAAAGTCACGTGTGATTTCGCTTTATGTAGAAGTAAAATCGCTGGTTTATCTTGGAGATGTCCTGATGACGGTACGGAAAAAGGGTTGTACGGTATTGGAAATGAATATTGATGACGATCACCGAAAGAATCGCTCGATCTATGATGCGGAAATTGTTTTACGCTTGGCACCGCAAATCACACCGGATACCATGTTGGCCATAGTATCTCAGGTGGAACATGTTAAACATGTTCATGAGCTGTAAAAGTCCAATGGTATGAAGTCAAGAAGGTGAGAGAAGGAAAAATAAGTTGTTTT
>CALAKO010000141.1 GCA_937922955.1 uncultured Peptococcaceae bacterium
TCGCTGGCGGTTTCATTGCCCCAACGCAGATTGTCTGCAATGGTGCCGGAAAACAACTCATTTTTCTGCAGCACCATTGCCACCTCGCCACGCAGCACATCCAGATCGTAATCGCGCACATCAACGCCGCCAACCAGCACGCGCCCACCAGTGACATCATAAAGACGCGGAATCAACTGTACAAGGGAGCTTTTCGACGATCCCGTCGCTCCCAAAATACCGATGGTGCTGCCGCTTGGAAAATCCAGACAAATGTCTGCCAACACGTCTTTGTCGCCTTCATCGCGGTAATGAAAGTTCACATGCTCAAAACGCACCGAACCATCGCGCACCTGCATCACAGGATCAGCGGGATTTTGAATGGTGCTTTCTTCACTCAAAATCTCAGAAATACGACGGATCGGCGCACTGGAAATCAGAATCATGACAAAAACCATCGACAGCATCATCATGCTCATGAGAATTTGAATGGCATAAGTAAAGAGCGCCGTCAAGGCCCCAGTGGTCAAGCCCAATGCCGCATCGTTACCGCTGGCAATGATGGCATGAGCGCCAAACCAGCTGATGAGCATCATACAGGTGTACATACTGACCTGCATCACCGGCCCATTCAGCGCAATGATGCATTCGGCACGCGTGTAAATTTTGCGAATGACCGCGCTGACAGCATTGAATTTGTGGATTTCATACTCTTCCTGGTTAAAGGATTTCACCACCCGGATGCCGCGCACGTCCTCCTGCACCACATTGTTGAGGTTATCGTAATTCGTAAAAATTTTACTGAACAGCGGAAAGGCAAAATAAATGATGAGCCCCAGCGCCACTGCTAGAATCGGCAGCACCGCTAAAAAGATCATCGACACCTCCCGATCAATGTTAAAAGCAGCAGCAACGGCGAAAATCATCATCATCGGTGAACGCACCGCCATGCGAATCATCATATTGTAAGCATTGCGCACATAGGTAACGTCCGTTGTCAATCGCGTCACTATCGACGAGGTTGAGAATTTATCGATGTTTGCAAAGGAAAACGTCTGCACACGAGCAAACATATCCTCACGCAAATTGGCCGAAAAGCCTGCCGACGCATACGCCCCGCGATAAGCAGCCGCCACCCCAGTGCTGCACTGCAGCGCCGCGAACAGTAACAGCAAACCGCCATACAGCGCGACCTGCCGCATATTTCCTGCTTCAATGCCGCGGTCAATGAGAAAACTCATCCAAAATGGAATGACAATTTCAAACACCGCTTCAATACCAGAAAAGAAAATCGTCTGAAACGTCGGCTTCTTATACTCCCGGACACTGCCAAGAATGGTTTTAATCATACAATCCCTTCTCTCCTTTTACTTATCCTGAATAACCATTCAGAAAAAAGAGAACGACTCCTGCAAAGAAGCCGTTCTCTTTCAATTTGCAAATTGTGATGATACCCCGATTATATCGGATGGACCTGTGAGTTGTCAATGTCCACTGCCCACCCATTTTCCGTCAACCAGCACCGGTACAACATCAAAATTGCGCCGCATCGGATCAAAATAGTCAGCCGTCTTAAAAACAAACTGACACTTCACACGATCCCCAGCCTTGTAGCAAGCGCTGTCTTCCGGCACCTTAACCGTTGCCACCAGTTCACCGCCCAGCTCCTCCAACGTGCGACGGCTAGCTGTATTGTCCGGGTTGCAAGTAATCAAACACTCTTCCATGCCCAACTCATGGGCAAAATGCAGCATCAAACGCGACGCCTTCAACGCATAATGGTGGCCCCGATGCGGTCTGTAAACACGATAACCTATATTGCCTGAATAGGCAATTTCCGGATGCGTTCCCACACGCAAGTCACAATGCCCCAGCTCCCGGCGCATTTCTTTAGCATCAACAATCTTGAAAAAATAACTTGGCAGCCCGCCAACATACGCAGACCCCCATTGATACTGCCGGAGCAAAAGCTGAATCTCGCCGTCGGACAAATGCGTGGTATCTTGAGCGTGCAGCGGATGCAGCAAATTTTTCAAAAAAGCCATGGTTCCAATCCCCCTGACCGTGGTCGTTATCTGCATTGTACCACAGCACCCGGCAACAATCCACGACTATCTCCGGCTGCCAAAAACTCTCTGTGCTAGTGACCGCTCGTCGCCTTCAACCCAATAATGCCTACCAACAAGAAGCAGACAAAAATGGCGCGCAGCGGAAACATGGCTTCCTTAAATAACACCATGCCAACAATCACCGAACCAAGAGCACCAATCCCCGTCCAAACAGCATAAGCAGTGCCCATGGGCAGTGTTTTCATCGCGTTGGATAAAAACGCAAAGCTGACCACCATTCCTACAATCGTCAGCAATGTGTAAAGATGCACGGTAAATCCCTGCGAAAACTTCATACACGTTGCCCAAAAAACTTCCAAACAACCTGCAATAATCAACCACAACCAAGCCATCAACATCCTCCTTTACTTAGAAACAAAAAACGCTCCCTGCGCTGTATCTGCAACGGCCTAACGATACAACGCGGAAGCGTAAATTGCCTGGTTCACTCGGCAGCGAACCCTATTAATTTCCACCATTTTAACAAGGCGCTGCGCCCACTGTCAAGACACGCAGAAAACAATCTGCGTCGGTTCTTGCCACATCTCCACTTGCGTGCTATAATATAAGAGTAAATCTATGCTGAAAGGGGTATTGGAAATGTCCAAACACATCAAAACTATCAGCGCTCAGAAGCTTCAGAAAACCCTGAAGACTGGCGGCTGCGGCGAATGCCAGACCTCTTGCCAATCTGCATGCAAAACAAGCTGCACCGTTGGCAACCAAGTATGCAAGCACTAATCCCATCCCGAGACCTGCCTGTGGCGCGGGTCTTTTCTTTTTATTGAATGCGCAAGATTGCTCTTTGGTCACGAGCGATCTTTTTTTATCCATTGTTTTTTGTCGTAAAACGACAACACATGAACATCGTTCATCAATATCTTTAATCCATGTTTGGTTGGTTTAGTGGAATCAAAGTGCTATAATGTTATTTTGTCACCAATAAGAAAAAATGGAGGTTGAAAATTATGGTAGAAAACACAAAACGTATCCGCACAGCCATTTATCTCATGATGGCCGGCAGTTTCCTGGGCTCCATCAACCAAACCATTATCAGTCCAGCCCTGCCAAGCATCATGCGTGACCTTCACATTGACGCATCGGCTGGTCAATGGTTAACAACCATCTTTCTTTTAGTTAATGGGATCATGATCCCTTGCACCGCCTATCTCATGGCGCGTTTCAAAACTCGCGAGCTTTATCTCACTGCCATGACGCTATTTGGTATCGGGACCTTACTGGCAGGCCTTTCTCACACCTTTGCCATGCTGCTCATTGCGCGTGTTTTGCAGGCCATGGGCTTTGGCGTACTGATGCCACTCCTCTCCGGCACCGTTCTCATGGTGTATCCACCAAACAAACGTGGTAAAGCCATGGGGATGATCGGCCTTGTCTTCAGTATTGCGCCGGCCATTGGCCCATCCATCGCTGGTTTCATCATCGACGCCTACAATTGGAACGTTGTCTTTCTTGGGCTTGTTCCATTGATTGTCATTGATATTCTCATTTGCGCTTTTGTCATGCCAAACACTGGCGAAACAGAATTGATTCCACTGGATAAACCATCTGTTATCATGTCCACTGTTGGTTTTGGCGGCATGCTCTACGGGCTCAGCTCCGTCTCCACCTACGGCTGGACATCGCTGCACGTATACATTCCACTCATCGTCGGTGCTGTTATTGTCTACCTCTTTGTAAAGCGTCAAAATAAATTGGACGTTCCACTGCTTCGCTTCTCCGTGTTTCAAAGCGAAAACTTCACCATCGGTCTCATCATTGGGATGGCGATCTACGCAGCCCTTCTCTTTGGTGGTGTCCTTACTCCAATTTATCTTCAGGACATTCATGGTTACAGCGTATTGGTTGCTGCCCTTATCATGCTTCCTGCAGCGCTTCTTGCCGCAGCCATTAACCCATTAGTTGGGTCCTTGTTCGACAAACTAGGCGGCCGCCCTGTCATTCTGCTCGGCCTCTTTCTCCTGGCGCTCGGAAGTTTTTCCTATCTGACCTTTATGGAAGATACGCCAACCTGGTATCTTGTTGTCATGTACACCATTCGTGTGTTAGGCATCAACGTCGTTATGATGCCAGTCAACACATGGAGTATGGCCGATTTCACCGGTGAAATCATCACTCATGCCAACGCTGTGTTCAACACCCTGCGTCAAATTGCAGGCTCCGTCGGCACCGCCATTTTCGTTTCCGTGTATACTATTGTTGCTCAGTCAACTTCGGTGTCTCTCTCTGGTATTCACGCCGCTTTTGGTGCTTCTGCCGTGCTGATGCTGGCCACGTTCTTCCTTGCTTGGGTAAAAATTCCAAAGCGCCAAAAGAAATCCTGGGAAAAATAAATACATAAAGAAGGCTTTCGCAGCCTTCTTTTTTATTTTCGAAAATTAGTTTAACAAAAGTTTATTTTTAATTTACCCTTTTGTTATTGGATTTCATCGAGCGAAAAGCTATACTTAACCTAACACCAGAAGTTCTAATTATTTTAAAAAGCATCTTCAACAAGGAGGATTTTCTCATGAAAAAAATTATCGGGATCATTATCGCTGTTGCTGTTGTTGCCATTGCAGGCATCGCTGGCGGCTACTACGTCACCCACCAAAACAGCGGCACCACAACCACCAACACCATCAGTGAAACAGAAGCACAAGCCATCGCGCTCGAAGATGCCGGCCTCGCAGAAGGCGACGTCAGCTTCACCAAGACCAAGCTCGACCGCGACGATGGCCGCAGCCAATACGACATTGAATTCATCGCATCCGCCGACAATACCAAATACGATTATGAAATCGACGCTGAAAGCGGCGCCATCCTCTCCGCCGACCGAGAAACCGGCCGCAATAACAGCACCACAACAACCAACAGTAACACCACCGGCCAGCAGGCCGAAGGCGAAATCACCTCTGACGAAGCCAAAGCCATCGCCCTTCAACATGCCGGTGTGAACGAAGCCGACGCGCTCTATATCAATATCGAGTACGACCACGACGACAATCGCAACGAATGGAGCGTAGACTTTGCCTCCCAGGATACCGAGTACGATTACGAAATCAACGCCGCTGACGGCAGCATCCTGAAAGCAGAAAAGGAAGCGCATAATCGCTGAGCAGCACTCGTCAACAACCACATACAGACTTTAATCTACCCCATCAACAAAGAGCGATGTCTTACCGACATCGCTCTTTCTTTTTGCTCAGAAAGGCATCCCCCTCTCTGACACACCGAGAAAGCTACATCCCCATCACGCAAAACCCCCGAAGCAGTCGTCACTGCTTCGGGGGTTCGTCGTTATTCGCTATTGAATGCTCTGCACTGGCAGCTCTGCACCCTTGCGGATGTAGAAATTACCAATGTAAGCGGTGTCGTTATCGGCTGTCAGAGGACCGTCGCTCAATACCAGAATAACATCTTCCTCTGCCTCAACACCATGATTGAACACTTGGTGGCTGTCTACAATGTCTCCTGCAAGATACGCGTTGATAAAGTCGTCAACGGTGAGCGTCCCCAAACAGTTCTTCCATTCAGCAATATCATCCGGACGATACAGTGCTCCTTCATAATTGTTCAACATGTCCTGCATCTGTTCGGTTTCATCGTCAAGGAAGCCTTCCTCACGCCATTGCGCCAACAACGCAGCGGTTGCCGCATCCCCTTCATAAAGCGTCAGACTGTGGCCCCAGTCGATGATGTTGGATCCATATTCATTCTTGGTCAACACACTGTAATTGATGCTGCCAATGACACGCGTTTGATACACGTCAGACTTTCGATTTGCCAAATCGGTTTGCACCGCTTTCAACAGTTCTTCCGCTCTCTTCGCACTATCCTTTTCATTTTTAATCAGGGAAGAACCGCTTTGCTGCCCTCTGTTGCTTGGATCTTCAAGAAGATACACAGCGTAGCCGCCCACGTAATCAGCCAACGCTGGTGAATAGCTCATTTCTACGATATCACTGATGTCCGCTTCAAGGAGACTTGCCCAAGCCGCCTGTGTCACCTTATTGTCGTTCATGAGTGGTGTCATGATGGTCTTCGCATCGTCTTCCAAAAGTGTGTAATTGCGCGTATTCTGGCCAAAAGCCGTATCATAGGTCAACGTCAATGTCGTTAAACTTGGAATTTCTTCCTCATCATTTTGCACCACAAAATTCTTTTCTTGGGCTTGTTTCGCCGCTGTCATGACTTTTTTCACCACATCCGGATCTGTTGCATAGGCACTTTTTACGTTGCTCGGGGTGTAGCCTTCGCTGTCAAAAATCATGACTGCTCCCTTAACACTCGAGGCCTCCGGCAAGCGCTCATCCAAACTGAAGAAACCGCTTTGAAAACCAAGAGATACCGCTAAAGCAAGCACGAGCCCAACAACCGCACTGACATAGTGGCGGCGGACACCATCAACATCCATGCTGTAAATCATTTCAGCAATCATATGCACCACAATCGCCGCCAGAATCGCCCCAATAACAAGCCCAATAATGCTTTCAGCAATCATTTCTCTAAAGAAGATGCCGCACAGCACACTGCCCAGGAAAACATAGAGCACTTTGATGCAACTGCCCACATATGGGAAAAGCAAGGTATCTCCAGCTTTGTCCACGGCTCGACGCTGATAGAGCATGTACGTTGCAGCAAAAAGAGCCACAATCAAAACGATGTAAATCACTGTTGTCGTAAGCGGCCACACCAGCTGAGATGGTGCAAAATTGCCAGCATTCTCAGAACTTACCAGCGCCGGATTTAAGGCATTCAGCTGTGTGGTCACATTAAGGTTCGCGCCCATAAACCCAGTGAGGATGTTGAACCGTGTTAAATGTTCCAGAAATCCCACCTGACCAATGGTACGACTAAAAGAGCCAACCACCGCCATCATTACTGCCCCAAGCAGGGCCACACTGACATGGAACACGGCGGTCATCAAGACTTGGCCAACAGTATTTGCCGTCAACTGACCCGCAAACAACGTAACGGCCAAAGACAACAGGAACACCAACATGATGTAGCAAAAATGAAGGCCAGCTGCCATGGTCAGATTAACAGCCAATTCATTGCTAATGGACGGCACGGTCACCCAAACCACCACAACATCAACCATGGTAACCACAATTAAGTACAACACTTGGATCAATAACAAGGATAGAATGCGTGCACTCAACAATCCCTGACGAGTGATCGGCAAGCTATGGTAAAAGTTCGACTGCTTTGGCACATTCTGATAGCGAGTGACATAGAGTCCGCCAGCAATCCCCAGCGCCAACGCCAAATAATAAAACGCAGTGAAATAGCCAATGAAATAGTTGGCCAGCAGCGTCAGGTTGTTGTATCTGGTATAGCTGGTCATTTGCAAAAGCATCCAAGCCGGCCCTGCCGCCAGATAAATCACACCTAGAAGCATCACAAAGCTGCGCATCTTATGAAGCTGATCGCGCACATTCTTACCAAGGTTATTGTAGGATTTCGTCGATGTCATAGCCAAGCACCTCCATTTCCGTGATAAAGATTTCTTCCAAGGTCAGTGGCAGCATTTCCGCGTAAAGCGGCGCCATAGCATGGACTTTCGCTTCAATCTCTTCCTGTTTGCCGCGCACAATCATTGAAATCATGCGTCCACGCTGCTCAAAGGTAATTGGCGCAAGCGCCGAGAAATCTTCACGCCGACGCACCATCTTGAACGCCGTCTGCAATTTGAAAATGTCACTTTCCAAATCGTCCAGCGAACGCTGGAACACCAGTTTGCCCTGATGCAGCAGGCCAATGTAATCACAGATGTCTTCCAACTCACGCAAGTTGTGGCTGGCAATGACCACCGTGGTGCCCACATCTAAAACGAGCTCGGAAAAAATGTTTTTCACAGCACGTCGTTTCACTGGGTCCAATCCGTCAAAGGTTTCATCGCACAAAAGCACCGATGGTTTTGCCGCCAAGCCAAGAATGATGTGCGCCTGTCGCAGCATCCCTTTCGAAAAAGTTTTAAAGGGCGCCTTAGCATCCAGGCCAAAACGTTCTGCCATATCCAGTGCCAGTTTCTTATCGTAATTGGGATAAATGTTCGTGTACCACTGAGCCATCTGTGCAATGGAGCTGTGCCGATCGGTGTATTGATCATCGGAGATGTAAAACAAATGCTCCTTGGTCGCTGGCTGTTCAAAAACTGGCGCCCCGTCAATGCACACAGTGCCTTTGTTTGGACGGTAAATGCCAGCAATCATACGCAGCAGGGTGGACTTGCCGCTGCCGTTGGAGCCAACCAGGCCATAAATGCAACCGGATGGAATTTCAGTGTCCACACCGCGCACCCCAAAGCGCTTGTCAAAGCGTTTGGAAACATTATCAATTGTAATCATAGCGTCTCTCCTCCTTCTTTCTGCATTTGAAAGCGCATGGTCACTCGCGCCAAAATATCGTCAAGCGATACATAAAGGTCCACCAAATTGTCCACAGCCTGATCCAGCTGCGCGAATGCGTGCGGCAGCCGCTGATTTTTCAGCTCACTGCCATCCACAGCAACGAAACTGCCGCGGCCAGGCCGGGAATAAATAATCCCCCGTTCTTCCAACAAGCCATAGGCTTTTTGAATGGTGTTGGGATTCACTGCCAAATCTTTCGCCACAGAGCGCACACTCGGCAGCTGCTCGTCTTTGAGGAGCGCACCACTGATGATGAGCGTCTCCACATTCTCGAGAATCTGCTCATAAATCGGCTGCGCGCTTCGCTGATTAATTCGGAACATGCGATGTCCTCCTTCCTCCACGCTGTATGTGTGTACTATCATATCTAGTACAGTTATTATACATGACACAGATTTCCTTCGTCAAGCTTTTTTGCCGCAAAAATAATCGCTACTGATTCTGTACATAAAAAATGCAGGAAAACAGCCGACTTCAATCAGCTCTTTTCCTGCAAATAAAAAAACAGAGGCTCCTCGGCCTCTGCAAAAAACATCTTATGAAACGCCACATGCCAAACGGTGCTGCATCGCCCGCTCAGTTGTGGTCAAAGGTGACCTGCAGCTCAACGATGTCCTGATACCGCTCCTGAAGTTCTTTGTGCTCTGGACTTTCCAGATACGTTTTCAGATCTTCAAGGCTGCGCATCTCGACAGTGATCATCAAATCCATATTGCCTTCCCGCCCAACAATGTTGCGGTATACCTGTGGATTGACAATGCCTTCGTGCTGCTTTTCAAGCTGCTCGAATTTGTCGGCGAAAACATCAATGATGCTTTCCGTCAGCGCATTTTCTTTGAACCTTAATAATAAATAATGGACCATCGGGATCTCCCTCCTTTAGGCTCGTGGTTATTATAACATATGTAACAAAATAGTTGCAAACATTCTCTGCCGTTTTGTGAAATTATTCTCGGTTTTGTCCCCCAAGCGCGCACAAAAAAACACCGTCTGCGTGGCCCGATCCCCTCAGACGGTGTTGAATGCTTATGTTATGATTGCGGCTTTTTGCCGAAGCCTTCGCGTTCTTCTTTTTCCGCGTTGAGGCGCTCCACTTCTTTCGGCATCAGGATGGCGCCGCCATTCTTGAAAAATTCTGCGCGTTCCTCGTCGGTCATGTTCTCCAAGCGCCGCTGGCGTTCAAAATAGCGTAGAAAATACACGCCCATCCCCACAAAGATGACCGCAAAAACAAAGGCAAGCAAACTGCGACCACTCACAGCAACCATCATCATAATAATCGCCATGACAAAGTCAATGATGGCGGTCACAAGGTTGATTGTTTTCTTCAAGATTCTCCACCCTTCCTCAGCTGTTTGAGACCTGTCATCGGATCCCATTTCGTGCTATACTGATTGTACCATGTTCCACCAATAATTGCCAGCACATCCGGCACTCGCCGATGGCTGGCCTTACGAAAGGAGATTCTACTATGGAATTTGAATACACCTGCCCAAGCCTCTGGAAAGGGCTTGCAGACAACGAACGCGACGCGCTCTTTGCCTACAATGAACGCTACAAAGCTTTTCTCGACGCTGGTAAGACCGAGCGCGAATGCGCTGCAGAAATGACTCGCCAGGCATTGGCTGCCGGCTTTGTGCCACTGGACGACGTGCTCGCCAGCGGACAAATGCCTGCTCCTGGTACGAAAATCTGCTACAACCATAAGAACAAAGCCGTCGTGCTTTTTGTCATCGGTAACAAACCTCTGGAACAGGGCATGCACATTGTTGGCGCCCACATCGACGCTCCACGCCTGGATCTCAAAGCACATCCGCTTTACGAGGACAGCGAACTGGCGCTGCTCAAAACCCACTACTACGGCGGCATCAAAAAATACCAATGGACCTGCCTGCCGCTGGCACTGCACGGCCTCGCCTACACCGCCGATGGCACCCCCGTCAACCTGCGCCTTGGCGACGAACCTGGCGATCCCGTGCTCTACATCACCGACATTCTGCCACACCTCGGCAAACGCCAGAACGACATGAAACTGGCTGAAGCCATCACCGGTGAACAGCTCAACGCCATCATCGGCCACATTCCAACAGACGATGACGACGAAAAAGAACCGATCAAGGCTGCCATCCTGCGCGCCCTCAATGAAAAATACGGCCTCATCGAAGAAGATCTGCTGCTCGCTGAGCTCGAACTCGTACCTGCACAGAATGCCGTTGACGTTGGCCTCGACCGCGGGCTCATCGCAGCTCATGGCCACGACGACCGCTCCTGCGCCTACGCCGCTTTTGAAGCGCTGCTCGGCGTAGAACAGCCAGAAACCACCGCTGTGGGCCTCTTCGTCGACAAAGAAGAAATTGGTTCCGTCGGCAACACGTCCATGAGCGCCCGCTACTTTGAAAACATCCTCGCTGAACTCTTCGCCCTCGCCGGCAAAGACACCGAACTCAGCGTGCGCCGTGCTCTGGCTGGCAGCTACGTGCTCTCTGCCGACGTCACCGCAGCTCTGGATCCAACCTTCCCAGACGTTATGGACCGCCGCAACACCGCCTTCCTCGGCAAAGGCGTTGCCCTTTGCAAATACACTGGTGCCCGTGGTAAGAGCGGCTCCAACGACGCCAACGCCGAATTTCTCGCTAAACTCCGCAGTGCCTTCAGTGCCGCCGGTGTGCCATGGCAGACCGGTGAACTTGGACGCGTCGACGAAGGCGGCGGCGGCACCATCGCCTACATTCTCGCCGAACGCGGGGCCGAAGTCGTCGACTGCGGCGTGCCAATGCTCTCCATGCACGCACCAATCGAACTCGCCAGCAAAGCCGACCTCTACTTCACCATGCGCGCCTACCGTGCCTTCTTCGACGCCACGCTGTAAGCACTACGCGCACCCAAACGGGTGCGTTTTTTATTTATACACACAAAAACAGCAAGGACCTTTCTGGCGACAGGTGCCTTGCTGTTTTTTAGATAACGCGTTCTTTGTTAATGACCAGTGCAAATTCACAGCCGAGCTGTTCGGCGGCTTTGCGACAGAGAATCATGCGCTCGAGGAAGATTTCGAAGTAATCCATGACCGAGCAGACGGATTTATCGAGCTTGAGCGACGCCTGAATGAGATGCTTGTCAACCTTGACCACGCTTTGCTTAACGGCGAAATTGACACGGTCATGCTTGTCAAACGATGCCACGTCTTTGTTGCGTACACGAGTCTGGCGCACGTCGGTTTTGTCGGCAATAATGAGCGCCGCAGTGACAGCGTCGACGGGATAGGCGTTTGGTTCGTCGTGGTTGCCGATGGCAGTGATCACCGCTGCGACGTCCTCCGGCTTCATGCCCATGTGGTCGAGGATGCGCATCGCCATGAGGGCGCCAGTCTGAGCGTGATCGTGACGGTTGACCACATTGCCGATGTCATGCATGTAACCGGCGATGCGGGCAATATCGATGTCGTGTTTTGGATAATCGAGGTCTTTGAGAATTTTTCCAGCCACCGAAGCCACATGAGTCACATGCGCAAAACTGTGTTCGGTAAAGCCCATGCCCATAAGTGTGCGATCGGCCTTTTCAATATACACGCGAATCGTTTCGTCGTTCTTGATGTCTTCAAATTTGATTTTCAATGTTTATTGTTCCTCCCTTCTTTTTAACACTTTAGACATCTTAGCACAGAATTGTTGAGTTTCTTACGGGAATTAGATGAAGTTTTTGTAAAGTTTCACTGATGCACAAAAAACGCCCTCACACACCTTTGTGAACAATTGCCTGAGCCGGGCAATTCAAATAGCAGTTGCCGCATTCGTCGCAACGGGAGGAATCAATATAATAGCGGCCATCCTTTTCATATGGAGCCTGGAACGTACACACCGACGCGCATTTTCCGCAACCAATGCAGGCATCTGTGATGGTCAGTCCGGCAGGAATCACAGGAAACCCGCCAAAGGCAAAACGCTCCCGCTCGAGTTTGTGATCGCGTTTTTTTCGATCAAAATCGTAATCGTAAATTTCGCCTTTCGCACGATCCATCACAAAAAACACCATCGCCGGATAGCGTTCCTGGTCCTCAATGCCATAATTAAAGATCGGATTGTTTTTAGCCTTAATGTCTTCGAGCGCCACCTCATGCACATCGCCAGTCAAGCGGATAAAATAGCCATCATCCATGTCCAAGCTCCCTTCACTGTTTAGGGTAATGGCCGGATCTGCCGCCAGTGCGCAGACAGAAACCTTTCCAGTTTCTTTCAGCTGTTTATAAAAAGGCTTTGTGTTCATCGTCATAAAATAGAGCCCATCCTCATCGTAGGCAATAAAATGGGCGATACGTGTTTCCGGATAATCGCCATCAATTGTCGCAAACGTGCAGCTCCCGATTTTATCAAAGCGCTCATAAATCTCTTGAATTGTCATACAAACCATCCTTTCTTTTGTCGCGTTCGCTTCTCCATGCAACTATCATATCGACTCGTGCAAATACTGTAAAGTACGCACTTATTGGTGTCCTAGTTTCTTCGAGGAAACCATCGTCAGCCATCTCGGATAAATGGCAAAAAAAATAAAGCCGAGGATGGAACACTCGGCTTTATGCGTCAGAACCTATGCACAGGTTCTGGTTTGACTCGGTTTCACCTTACTGGAACAGGAACAGAGCATATGGAATGCCCACCACCCAGGAAACGATCATTGAGGAGATAACAATGAGGAAACCGTATTTGTAGATATCTGTCGTTCGGCACCACTGTGTGTTGCCATGAAGGAGGGCCGCCATTGGTGAAGCGGCTGGTGTGAGCAACGCAAAATGGCAGGTGAAAACGAGCAGAGAGGTCAGCGCCAATGGGGCGATGCCAAGCTGCAGAGCGAACGGATAGAACACTGGCAGCAGAATAGCCCCAACAACGTTGTTGACCGCGAAGTTGGTAATAATAACGGCTGAGAACACCGCGATCATCAGGAAGGTAATGGCCGAACGGCCTTCAAAGAGCGGACTGAGCACTTTCAGCAGAAAATCGGTAACACCGGTTTCATCGGCGGTAAGCACGCTGGACAACGGCATGACAACAGCCGTCAACATGAGCACATCCCACTGCATGCCCTTGCTGCAAACTTCTTTAAAATTGAGAATCGGTTTGCCATCCACTTTCAGCGCGCACATCACGACCACCAAAAGCATGGCTGTGCCGACGGCATCCAATTTTTTCAAAAGGGCCGCCAAAAAGAAGGTCTGTGGCAGCACACTTGGCACGAGCAGCAGCACAATCAGAAGAGCCACGAAAATAAGAATGGCTTTCTGCTGTTTGTTCAGCGTTAAATCCACATCTTTGAAGGAATCTTCGTTGAGATTCTTCAGCAGGGACACATCAATGTGGAAAACCAGCTTGCCCAGCAACGTGAAGACGAGGATGCAGAGCAGGCAGAGCGGCAGCGTAAAGCAGGTGTAGGTGAGGTAGTTGACCGTGAGGCCGGAAAGATCCTGCAAAATGCCAAAAACAAGAATCCCAACCGGACGGAACGGGAACACCGACAGCCCAAAGGTGGCCGCCATAACCACACCGACAACCATGAAGGACGGAAACGGCTGATAAGGCTTATAGCCCACCTGGCTGCAAATGCTGTACCAAATGGACCAGCAGATGATGATGGTTGGAATGGTACTGGTCACCGCCGCCAGAAGGAAGGCCGCACCGAGAAACACGAAGGTGAAAACCCAAGGTTTGCCCAGCACCCATTTGCGGGTGATGAGGAACATGGCGATAAAACGACTGACACCAGATTGCTCAACGATGCCGGCAACCACGATCATGAAGAAGATGAGCATTTGAGTGGTGCTTCCCCAGCCGCCAGCCAACACGTCGGCCACCTTCATGCCGCCAATGAGTACCAAGGCCACACAGCCAAGGATGCTCGGCCAAATGAGCCCGATGGTCATCCAGCCAAACAGCAGCCCAATAAAGATGCCGACAATGTTCATGCCCAGTGGTGTGATGGGCTCAATCGGTGGAAGCTGGCCGAAGCCAAACATAATAACAACAGTAATAAGTGCTTTAATATAATACGATGTATTTTTTGCGGCAGGAGCCGTTGCTGCAGACATAAGTGTAACCCCCTTATGAAAACAGGCGCCTCTCTCTTTCGTGGTTGTGTGTCCAAGAGAGAAGCGCCTTGTTTCAGTCAATAATTAGCGAATCTTTTCGCGGAATTCGAGTGTAAAGGTGCCATCCTTTTCTTTTGCAATGGTCTGGAACTTGTTGCCCAGCAGTGGATTGGTGAAGGTATAGTCGGAGCGGCGATGGCAGCGACCACGAGATTCCTTGCGGTTTTCACTCATCAGGGCCACAGCTTCACCGACATCAATCAGGTCGAACACTTCGAGGGCACGCATCAATTCATGAGCGTTGTCGGCCTTCATCTGTGCACGTGCATACTTGCGCAAGTCACGGATGTATTTTAATCCGGCCTTCATAAGACTTTCGGAACGCAGCTTCATACCGACGTATTCACGCATGATCTGCTGCAGCATGGAGTTGGCTTCTTTCCAGGTCGCGCCGTCTGGACGGCTGAGAAGATCATTGATCAGAGCAATTTCTTCGTCGATCACAGGGTTGCCATCCACGGTCACCTCATCCACGGTCTTCGCATAAGCGCTGGCACTTTCGCCGCAAATCTGTCCGAACACCGCAGCACTGGTGATATCGCCGCGCACGTTACCGGTGGCATTACCGGCAGCATAGAGCCCAGGAATGGAGGCGCTGCCATCGATGCCAATGTCGAGGCCGCGACCAGTGAAGTTGTATTCAAAGGTACCAAATTCAACCATTTCCTTACGCAGATCCACATCGTACTGTTCCAGATAATCAACAATGGAGGAATCCCCTTCAGAAAGGAAGGCATTCATCATGTATTCCATATCCTCTGGATTGGTTTCGCTGCAGTTCATATAAACTGGGCCACTGCCGTCTTCCATTTTTTCTTCAAATACATTCTGCCAGATATCTGCAGTAACGTCACCCAATTCTTTCGTAGGCTTGGTAACAAATGGGCCGACAGGCTTGCCGTTGAAATCGGTGAGCACGCCAATCCAGGTCGCTTTACCAGCACGAGCAAAATATTTAGGACCGGAGTGTACGTATGGCAAGTCGAGGTTAACCAGCTTTGCGCCAGCACGCAGCGCCATAGCCTGGCCGCCGCCCGTGTCGGCTGGGCAGTTGGCAACGTTGAATGGGAACGCTGGGTTCACGCCAGGATAGAGGCGCAGCGCATTCCCGGTGGTAATGATAACTGCTTTCGTCTGGAAGATGACAAGCTCTGGTTCTTCGTTGGACACATTGATACCAATGGCACCAATGACACGGCCTTCATCGTTGGTCAGCAGCTGGTGCATGACGGTCTTATTCATGATCTTTGCGCCGCAGGCCTTGGCCTTCTTAGTGAGCAGCGGCTTCTGATCCTTGCCATCGTATTTCAAATGATAACGTCTGCGGCCTGGCATGGAATGGCCAAGGAATTTGTATTCACCCGTAGGACGCATGTTGATGCCATAGGATTCCCATTTCTGAACCAATTCAAACGAACGCTTCATCATCAGGCGCAAGAGATCGTAATCCTGCTGAGGTCCGATGAGGGTTTCAGTCACTTCGCGAATGATTTCATTGAAATCGTCGCCGTGGTACTCTGGAATATAGCAAATAAAGTGGTCGTTGCCTGTTGCGCCGCAGCCGGAACGTCTGGTATCGGCCTTTTCAGCAACGATAACATCCGCACCCTGTTCTGCCGCAGCAATCGCTGCCTGCATGCCGGCGATCCCGCCGCCAACAACCAACACGTCTGTTTTAACGACATCCTGTCTCACATTGAGTTTCATGGTCAAACGCCCCTTTCTTCTTCATTCACTTCGATATGCAGCATCATATGAGACAATGGATATCTGAGCTTGATGGCCTGCTTTGGACAATCAATGGCACATGCACGGCAGTGCCAGCATTCTTCAGGATACTGAACAACAATCTCCTTTTCGTTGTTTTCATCCACCTTCACATGAATAACATCCAGCGGGCAGATCTGGGCGCAGGTCCCACATTTGATACAAAGATTTCGATCAATTACCGGTGGCATAATCAACACGCTCCTCTAAATAAGTTTTATTTTTAGTATCTATCTCCTTTGTTGTTTATAGTTTATAACAGCGCATTTTATTTGTTAACTTCCCGCTCCTTATGCCGCCCATTCCCAACAGGCATAATGCCTTAACCATCGCTTATAGCGGCGACACTGGCCGCAAAAAAATATGAATTGCGTCAAAAGCGCTACCTCACCACCACAGCTGAAACAACAACTGGCAATTAGAATAAAATACCAGCCAAAACACCAGTCATGCCCTGTGATACTATCAGCGAACTCTTTGGTCAACATAAAAACGCCTTGTGAGATATGCGGATAGGAATTAATTGCAACACTTTTGCCAGGGAGAGGACAATGAGTTTGAGACGTGACTCAAACCCTGCTTTCAACAATTGTGCACTTCCAACGTCTACTGACACACAATCCAGTTTAGTTAGTGAAGTTTCTATCTTCCATAGAAAAGGTAAAAATACAGATGGAGAAATTTGGACATTCTCGGATGCTTCCCGAGGTGTATCGATCTAAAGAAAAAAGAAACCTTCTCGATTGAGAAGGTCTCAGACTGTAGATAAACCCTATCTTGGCATTTTTGCCAAAATAGGGTTTTCTCA
>CALAKO010000142.1 GCA_937922955.1 uncultured Peptococcaceae bacterium
GAAACAATGTAATCAAAATAGAAAAACACCTTTTCTCAGGGTGCCGTTGAGGGGCGGCGGCTGAGAAAAGGTGTTTTTCTTTGAGACAGGTTTATTGGAGTGCGGCTTGCTGGGTGCGTTCCAGGAAACGACGCTCCAGATAATGGGTGACGGCAGAGCGTGAGATGATGCCAACGACGCGATCGCCGTCAACAACAGGGACTTTCTTCACGCCAGCCGTACTCAGGAGCTTGCAAATCTCTTCTGAGGAGGTGCCAAGAGGGATGGTGATTGGCTTATCGTTGCCGATATCCAACACATTGAGGGTCATAATCGATGAGAGTTTTTCTTCAAATTCTGCGTTTTCTTTCCAAAAATAGTCCATGAATAAGTAAGAACTGCCAAGGGCCGCCGCCGGATAATCGTCAATCTTCAAGTAACGCATGATGTCACCGTCGGTGATAAAGCCTTTGGCTTTGCCGTCCGCTGATGTTCTTTTCAGAGAAAAATGCGATGGCATCGCGAACGGTAGCGTTTTCATTTAATACATAAACATCGCGTTTCATATAGTTTGCCAACAGATTGGCAGGATCGGCGATGGCTGTTGTTGCTGGAGCTTTTTTGAGCGTTCTATAGTATTTATCCACGTAGACGATATAAATGATGCCGCCAATTAGATACGCAACAGCAGTGAGGGCATAGCCTTTGGTTAAGCCAAGGGATTCCTGCATGAAGCCCATGAGCAGAGAGCCAATCCCGATGCCAATGTCATAGGACAACATGTAGGTGGCATTGGCAACGCCGCGTTCTGGTGCGGGGGTCGTGCCAGTGACAAAGGACTGGAACAGAGGCTGTAAAATGCCGTAGCCCATGCCGAAGAAAAAGCCGGCGAGCAATAGATGTGTGCCAGTTGAGAGGAAAAGATAGCTGGCCATGGTTAAAATCAAAAGGATTAAACTGATGAACACGAGGATGCGATATTTTCCAGCATCAATCCATTTTTGTGTGGAAAGCTTAGAGAGCAGCATGCCGAGCACCAAGCTGATGTAAAAATATGGAATGACGGACATCAGCCCTTTTTCCTGAGCCAGAATGGAAGAATAGGCGATGACAGCCCCATATGGAATCATTAGGAACATCATGTTGAACATGAATGGCAACGCTGGTTTATAGATGGAATCTTTCAGGGCAAATTTTTTGCGTTTAACTTTCGGATAGGAGAGCTTGCAGCAGGAAACGCAAATTAATGCTAAAACAGCAATGGCGAAAACAGTTAGAAACGACGCCTTACTGCTCATATGGTTTTGCACTTGGATGCCGACATAAGGGCCGAGCGCCATCCCGATGGAGACGGTGAACGCAAAACGGCTGATGCCTTCGGTAATTTTAGCAGGCGGCAGCACGTCACCAGCCAGGGTCATTGTGGCAGAACCGCATACCGAATAGACAGCGCCCATGTACAGGCGAATGACAATCAGCGCACCAAACATTGGGAAAATGAGAAAGCTTGGAAACGAGAGGCAAAACAATGCCAGGAAAATGATGTAGACGATGTAACGATTAAAGTTATCCAGCAAGTATCCGGCTACTGGACGAAATAAAATGGTTGCCACAGACATTGCAGTCAGGACAATGCCGACTTTTGAGCCTGTAATGCCGATTTCCTGACAATAGATCGGGATAATTGGGATGGAGGCGTAAAAGGCGGCCAAAACCAATAAATTGGTGATGAAAAGAAGAATAAAATTTTTATTCCAGATCTTTTTTGGTTTCTCCATATTTTTAAAACTCCTTTACAAAAATAAAAATGGTGGCAAGTGCCACTAGATTTAATGTAATATAAAATCAAACGCGCGTCAACAACTAGTTGCAAGTGCCACTAAATTATTGTACGATAGGAGCAGAGAATCAAAGGAGGAAGAACCATGTCCGGAATAGCAGACAGTCCTTTTAAATCCATTTCGATCTTATACAGAAAGTCGCATATTTTACTGAACAACAGCTGCACCGCTTGTCAATTGACGGCGGCGCAAGCGGTGGTGATTTTAATAGTCTGTGATTTTGACGGATTGACGCAGGACGAAATCACGAAACGTCTCAGTTTGGATAAGAGCGTTATTGCTAAGACCGTCAATAAATTGGAAGAGCGTGGGTTTGTGGCACGTACGACCAACGCCAAAGATAAGCGTACATATGATATTCGCCCGACAGAAAAAGCTTGGGAGGTTTATCCGTTCGTAAAGGAACAAATTGATGTATCGTTTCAGCATATGACACAGCGAATGACCGAAGATGAAAAAGAAACGTTTAAACGGCTGCTGATGATGGCTGCTGAAACGGTCATTGAAAGTGAAGACTGAGCGCCTATTATATAGGAAGAAAGCGAATAACAGAAAATTTCATAATTTACAAGAAAAAGGCATCGCCATGCAATGCAAACATGCAACATGTGGCGATGCCTTCGTTATATGCGTCTATTGACAGGTATATTTCATCATATTATTATGGGTTTAATAAATAACTTTTTTGATTACCGGAAGGAGGTAATGACCATGCTGTATTTGATCATCGTTTTTGTTTCACTGGTCGGTGCGTTGATTCAAGGTGTGACAGGGTTTGGGGCATCCCTGACGATTATGACCATTCTGCCATATTTTATGGCTTTGCCGCAGTCGGTGGCTATTTCGTGCGTGATTCCAATGGCGCAAATGGCGGCTCTTGTGTGGTTGTATCGCAAGTTTATCAATTGGCGGCGTGTATTGATTCCTTCAGCGTTTTATCTTGTAGGATGCTGGCTATCCATTCGTCGCACACTGTCTTTTGACCCAACAGCCCTGAAATTTGCTTTTGGCATCTTTTTGATTATTATTGGCATTTACTTTCTGCGTTTCAGTGAAAAAGCAAAGGTTAAGGATACAGTGCTGGTCATGATGTGCTGCAGTTTTGTTTCCGGCTTGATTAATGGCTTGTTTGGCATTGGTGGTCCGTTGATGGGGTTGTATTATATGGCTGCGTGTGACTCGATGAACGAGTATATTGCCAATTTACAATGTTGTTTTTTGATCACGGATATTTACTGCCTGATTCTGCGAACTCAGGAAGGCATTTTTACGGCGGATCTGATTGGTCCATCGTTGGTGGGCATTGTTGTCATTCTGATCGGGCAATTCATTGCCACGCGAATTGTGGCTAAAATCAACAGTGAGGACATCATTCGTCATTGTACCTATATTATGGTTTGTGTTTCCGGTGTTATAATGGGGTTAACGAATTTACCGTTTTAGTTGAAAAAGGAGCAAACTATGAATTTTAATGATTTACCGGGCATTGAACCTTGTTTTTTTAAAAAAGGCGACATTCTTATTCATGATGGCGATCGTGTGGAGCATATTTATTATCTGCGCAAAGGCACCGTTTACCGTGAAATCGTTACAAATACAGGGATTGAAAGCATTCTTTCCTGTAAAGAAGGAGGCGGTCTCACCGACTCTCTTATTGGAATCCTTCTATTATATGGTGTTCAGCCGCCGTATATTTCAGGAAATAATTTTGTTGCGGGCACCGATTGCTATTGCTCGCGCATCCCGGTGGACGTGATCAAACGTTATTTGCGCAGCCAGCCTGATTTGCTGGAACAGCTCGTGGCGACGGCGGTTCATGAATGTGGCTATCTTATGAATTTATATCTTGGCAAAACAGAGGTGCCAGCACCGGCGGCGCTGTGTTCCTGGATGTTGGCGCGTTTGGAAAAGGATGAGACAGGACAGGTGTATCTGCCTTCCTATCATCATGACGACATTGCTAAATTTTTAAATTTGCATAAAGTGACTGTTTCTCGTATTTTTGGCGCATTGCGTCGAGAAGGTGTTCTTGAAAAAACTGCTCAAGGTTTAAAAGTACGAGATATGAAACGTTTGCGAGATTACGCCGATAACATCGTTCATTTGAAATATTCATAAAACAAATCTTTTGCAGCGACGTATAGT
>CALAKO010000143.1 GCA_937922955.1 uncultured Peptococcaceae bacterium
ATTGAAGATATACCAGTATATAAATATGGTTTTGAATTGTTATTATCAACGGTAGCTAATTTGCTTGTTATGCTAATATTGGCAATTAGTATGAAAGCCTTGCATGAAGCTGTTCTATTTTGTGTAGCCTTTATCCCATTGCGTGTGATGGCTGGTGGATATCATGCGAAACATCATTGGTCTTGCATTTTGATATTTAATTCAAGTTATCTTGGCTTTGTTGTCTTGTTGAATAATAATCAAGAATTAATGAATTATTTCTATATCTTTTCAGCGATAATATCTTTTTTTATTGTGTGGACTCTTGCGCCTATGGAAGCTGTTAATAAGCCTTTAAAAAACTGGGAGAGAGATTATCAAAGAAGACGTAGTAGAATCTACTGCTTTATTAATCTCATAGTAGCGTTTTTTGCGGCAATATTGAAAGTATACTTGTCAATACCTATAGATATTACGATTTTAAATTTCTATTTTTCAGGAGTATTAGTTGCCAGTTTATCACTTTTTTTAGCAAAAATTAGTCAAAAACTCTCATCATAAATTTTAGCTATATCTGTGGCATATAGTTAAATTTGTGATAAAGATTGAATGTTTATTTTATGGATGTAGTGAAAGGAGAGGATGTTCCGAAATAAGATTTTCTTTTCAACCGTTGTTTGATGTTATTTATTTTTCTGGAAGGGAGAGATTTATATGAAGATTAAGTCAAAGTTTTCTTCAATTACCTCATGTTTGCTGATCGGAGCGCTTTCTGCTTCAGTCATTTTACCTGCAAATGCTGCTGATCTTTCTGCCAGTGGGAGTGAAGTGGCGTGCGCAACAGCACTTCAGGAAAAAATTATTTCTGAAAACATTGATACAGACGTTCAGTCCTATAGCGATTGTCTTAATGTGGTTGAGACATATTCTGAGATGGGTGTTTCTACAGATGACCTGCAGACTCTGATCGCTTCTGATCCGGAGATGGCGCTTAATGTATTGAGCGAACAAGCTGTATATTCTCTGACCGATGAAGAAGTTCAGGCGTATGTAGAGGGATTGCTTGAAACCCCAACGACATATATCTATCCGGATGATCCGGAGTATGCTGTCACTCAATTAGATAATGGTGACCTTCAAACCAGTGATGGAAGTATTTATCCAAATCCAAGTTCTGAAGTACTATCAGATCAGTCTAATGTTTCTGCTAGTAGCGCATTGATAGAAAATTCGCTGGTCTCTCCGGCAGCTGTTACATCTTATACAACAACCTATAATTCAAATGATGCAACAGGTGCTTATTGGGTGGTTAAGTCTACAACAGGATTTAAGACAGCTACACAGCGTGTTGAACTTCCAACCCTTCAGAATTGTCATTCTATGGATGTGCCATATGTTATGTATGGTGTATATACCAATGGCACTAGCGGGGATTATGGCATCTATTATGATCAGGCTAAAGCAAAATGGTATGGCTTTTTCAATATGTCTTGTGTAAATGGACAATCTGCTGCTGAATGGACTTCTGACGATGAGGACGCTGTTTCGATTCCTGCGGGAAAAGCTGTATATATGTACTGCTATTTGACCGATTCGAACTGGGTGCGTATCCGTGTCGTAGATAACAGCAATTTCTCCAATGTCTATTATGATGTTTCTGTTTATCAGTATGGTTATTCAGTTCCAGCAAGCAGCAAAATTTACAAGCAGATTACTTTAGCACAAAAAGCATCCCAAAATGGTGGGACAGTAAATACCAGCACAGGAACAAAGATGCTTAATGCTAATGTAGTGGACTCCTACCTTTACAATAACACGACGACCACAAAATGGAACACCACCAACGTTTCTTATGCAGGTAGAAGCAGTCAAACCTATGCGAAGGCTCTAACGGTGCAGGTTAATAGTTATACTCCATGGAGTGATGAGAATATTTCAATTCAATTTACTCAATGAGAATGAAGGGCCTTATTTGTAAATGAAAAGGATGGTGCTGGCCATATGTGTAGCATATGGCTAGCACTGTTTTTCTACAGTTAAGGAGGGATTTATATGAAAAAACGTATGCAATATCTTGTCCTGTGCGGGGCTTTGATTGGGTCGTCGCTTTTACCAAGTGTGGCTATGGCTGACGAGATTGGTTCGACGGACCTTTCACTGGTTATTAACGGGCAGGCCATTCAAACAAATGCGTCTATTGGACAGCCATACATCACCACCAGTGGACGCACCATGCTTCCTTTGCGACTCGTTGGTGAGACGCTGCAGTGTGATGTGACTTATGAAGAGGACATGGTCTATTTGGTCAGCGAATCGAACAATTTCTCGGCAGCGTTTCAGTATGGTGAAGATTACTTTTTTGCCAACAACCAACGCATTGATTTGGATGCACCGATGGTTATCAGTGCGGAAGGACGCTCTTATGTCCCCGCTCGCGCTTTGATGGAAATTTTTGGTACGATCAGCTGGGATAATGCGACTCGAACCGTCAGCATCGACACCGGCGATTGGAACTTGGATGACGAAACTTCAGAAGATACCAGTGGCATCAGCATAGAAGGCACGTCCATGCGCTTTGACCTTGAACAGGGCAGCACCGTGGCAACCAGTCAGAATCTATATCTTTACATGGAAGACAGCAGCGCCCATGTAGGTGCTTATTTGTCGGTGCCAGATGAAATGGCAGACTGGTTCACGCCGGAAAACAGAACCGCCATCTCCCTGATCAACGCCAAGCTTGTGAATGGCCAGCCAACCGTCGGCATTGCCTATACACTGCATCCGGCCAGCGACTTTACCATGGAAGTTGTTTGCTTTAATGGCAGCAGTTTGCAGACAGGTGGGTCTCTTGATTATATTGGTACTGTGGTGCGCAGTTCTGATTATACCATGGATGATACCTATCTTTATTCCACCGATGGCTTGAGTCAGGGGCCATTCAGCGTTGAACCGAATACGCTCTATATTGCAAAGATTGGTGATCCGTCATCACGCGTGAGTGTCGATGTGGGCTTTGCCATCAATGAATGCACCTTGCATATGGACGGCGGTACGCTTGTTGCTGTTGATTTGGATGGCATCGAGCATGAAGTGGATGTGCAGGCCTTGCTTGCAGAAGCAGAGTAAATACACAAGCGGCGGCAGAAGTCGCCGCTTTTTCTATGAAGAGGTGACAAGATGGCGAAGAATGTGCTGGAATATAAGGGCTATGTGACCAAGGTGCAGTATGATGCCAAGCGGCAGGTGCTGTGCGGGAAAGTGCAGGGCATTGTGGATGCGGTGAATTATGAAAGCGCTGAGATGGACGGCGTGGAGGCAGCGTTTCATGACGCGGTGGATCGTTATCTGGCTTTTTGTGACAATGTGGGACGACGCCCCTGCAAGGCGTTCAAAGGGCAGTTTAATGTGCGCCTTGCACCAGCGCTGCATAAAGGCTTGGCCGAATGGGCCATGCAGCACGATGTAACCTTGAATACAGCCGTGGAGCAGGCGATCCGACAGTTTTTGGAGAACGAATGAGAGCAGGACCGTGGGGAACCGCGGTCTAATTTTTTTCAAAAAAATAAAAAAGCAAGCCGGGGGATGGTGGCTTGCTTTTTCCAGAAAGAGATGGAATGTATGTACACAGCGGCACTGGCAATGGAGGAATGTGCCGTTGTTTTGTTCAATTATTCGTTAGAAGCATTGCTGTTCAATAGGTCACGGGCAATGTCTTCCATGCGGACGCCTGCGCGCATGCTGTGCTGCTGCAGGTAATGGTGCGCCTCTGGTTCGGTCATGTTGTGGTGGCGCATGAGCAGTTTTTTTGCTTTATTAATGGTTTCCTGGGCGCTGGTGCTGCGTTTTGGAATGCGTTGCGCAGCGCGCATGGCGTCCATTTGCAGCAGCATATTAACTGCGCCAATGAGTTCGCTGGGCCGTACGGGCACGGCGAGGGTGAAAAGGTCGTCGTGATCGCAGAGCGCTAAGGTATTGCCTTTGGCGAGGACAAGGATCAAGGCTTGCCCTGCCAGGCGATCGGCGAGTTCTTTGGCGGTCATATCACGCAGCTTGAAAGAGCAGATGATAACACCGCCACCCATTTCTTTGACGGCACGGAGAACCTCGGCGCCGCTTTGACAGCGATAGCGCACAGTGATGCCGCGATGGACGAGTGCTTGAGTCATGCTTTGTGCTTGAGCCTCGTCGTTTAATGCAATGATGGTTCGGATCATGGTGCGCCCTCCTGTTCATTTGGTGTTGTTGCAATGGGGTATCGCCTATTGGAAACTGCAGCCGCATGGCTTGCCAATCTAGGACAGGGAAGGAATGCATGGGATGGCGGTTGGTAAGGCCATCCGTTTGAGCAAACCGATGCGGTGCGTGGTGAATGCTTGAAAGGGAATCAATACATGACCATGTATTTGCCGATTTCCCATGTGGTGACCTGGGTGCGGTATTCGTCCCATTCGTGGTATTTTCCTGTGAGGAAGCTGTTGTAGGCGTGGCTGCCCAGGGTTTCGGCAATGAGTGGGTCACGTTCCATATGTTTGAGGGCTTCAAAGAGGGTGCCTGGAAGGTTGTCGATGCCATTTTCGGCACGAGTTTTGGCATCCATGGAGAAGATGTCTTCGGTGACTTCTTCCGGTGGCACTAGGCCGCGTTCGATGCCGTCCAATCCGGCAGCCAGGCAGACAGCCAGCGCCAGATATGGGTTGCAGGCTGGGTCTGGGCAGCGCAGTTCCACACGGGTGCTCTGGCCGCGAGCCGCTGGGATACGGATGAGCGCGGAGCGGTTGGATGCGGACCAAGCCAGGTAAACCGGTGCTTCATAACCAGGAACGAGGCGTTTGTAGGAGTTGACGAGCGGATTAGTGACCGCGACAAGAGATTTTGCGTGATCAAGAAGGCCAGCGATGAAGCTGTAGGCTTCACGGGAAAGTTTGCGTTCGCCGTTTTCGTCAAAGAAGATGTTGCGGCCGTCTTTGAAGATGGACATGTTGGTGTGCATGCCGGAACCGTTCATGCCGAAGATTGGTTTTGGCATGAAGGTGGCGTGCAGGCCGTTGCGCTGGGCGATGGTTTTGACGGCCAGCTTGAAGGTCATAATGTTATCGGCGGCGGTGAGGGCATCGGCGTATTTGAAGTCGATTTCATGCTGACCGGCGGCTACTTCATGGTGAGATGCTTCAATTTCAAAGCCGAGC
>CALAKO010000144.1 GCA_937922955.1 uncultured Peptococcaceae bacterium
ACCCGCAGATGCCGCCGACCTCGTTTCCATTCTCCGCGCCGCTGCCAGTGTACGCGACAGAGCCGCTGTTGCTGCAGCTTGTGATGGTGCCCCAGTTATACCCACAGATGCCTCCGACATAGGCGCAATCCCCACTGGAACTACTGTTGATAGAGCTGTCGGCCAGGGTGAGGTTTTTCACGGTGCCATTAGTGCCGATATAGCCAAATAAGCCGACGTACTTTGCATCGGAATTGATGTACAGCCCGCTGATGGTGTGTCCCTTGCCATCAAAGGTGCCGGTGTAGCGATTGTCATAGTTGCTGCCGATTGGCGTCCATTGGGTGAGGGCACCAGTGTCGCTAATGAGGTTTCCATCCTCGTCCAGCACTTTCTCGTTGATGGTGATGTTATCTGTCAGCACCGCGCAGGCAGTCGTTTGACCACCATTGACCAGCTCAGCGAACCAGTAAAGCTGCCCAGCGTTGCTGATCTGATAGGTGCCTGCATCGTCTTGCGTGGCTGCCTCATAACTGCCGCAAGTGCAGAAACCGTTTTGATATTTGTGTTCATCATTGGTATATGTATTGTTCTCACATATAACAATATGGTGGGTTTGGTCAAGGGTCGGGAACACATCTTTATCAGGCCCACTCAAATTCTGCCGCCATGGCCCGTTGGTGCTCTCTCCATTCAGCAGCCACGCCACCTCACCGGAGGTGTATTCCTCAGCGGTTTTTGGATCAACCTTTTCAACGGTGCCGCTGCCACTGCCAACACCGTTGCTGGCAGTGCTGTCCAGCCAATAGCAGGCCGTGATGCTGCGATTATTCCCCCCGCAGATGCCGCCGACATTGCTGCCGCTGCCAGTGACAGTGCCGCTGTTGCTGCAGTTTGTGATGCTGCTGCCATAGTCATTCGTCCCGCAGATGCCGCCGACAGTGCTGCCGCTGCCAGTGACAGCGCCGCTGTTGCTGCAGTTTTCGATGCTGCCATCGTTCTCCCCGCAGATGCCGCCGACATAGACGAAGATGCCGTCGACATAGTTGCCGCTGCCACTGACATTGCCGCTGTTGCTGCAGGTCGTAATGCTGCCATTGTTCCACCCGCAGATGCCGCCGACATACTTGCTGCCAGTGACCGTACCGCTGTTGCTGCAGCTTGTGATGCTGCCATCGTTCCGCCCGCAGATGCCGCCAACATATGTGGAGGCGCCACCATTGACATTAACAATGCCACTGTTGTGACAATTCGTAATGCTGCCCAGGTTATCCCCACAGATGCCGCCGACAAAGGTATTGATCTCGCTGCGGCTGATACGAATGGCGCTGTCCACCAGGGTGAGGTTTTGCACGCTGCCGCCTTCGCCGATATAGCCAAATAAGCCAGCGTACTCTGCATTGGAATCGATATACAGCCCGCTGATGGTGTGTCCTGCGCCATCAAAGGTGCCAGTGTATTCGCTGCCATTGCCGATTGGCGTCCATGGGATGAAGTCGCTGCCATCGCCGTTGAGCGCGCCATTGTCACCCAGCACGTTCTCGTTGATGGTAATGTCCCCCATCAGCACGGCGCAGGCACCCGTCTGGCCGCTATTGACCAGCTCGGCGAATGCTTGCAGGTCGGCTGCCGAGCTGATCTGATAAGGATCTTCTTTTGAACCAGTCCCATCCAACGCCCACGCCGCCGTGGGATGCGCCAGCAGCACGGCGCCGCAGAGCAGGGCGGCAACGAGCAAGCCCTGGATTAGTCGTCGTTTCATAGTGATTCCCTCCTATTTTTGTCTCAATGAGTGATAAATGGTTTTCAGAGCAAGGCTCTGGGTTATTCTTCATTATACCACACTTTTTGCCGCCTGCCATCACCCGCTGGAGGGGGTAAAATGGGTGGTTAAATGTGGAGGATTGGTGACAAAATTCTTGCCCGCTCATCGTCGTCCAATCCTTGAAACCAGCTTGCCGAGCGGGTTTGCGGCGATGGCGTCCTTTGTTCTGCGCTTGCAAAAAGTCTTCGTTTAAACGAAGACTTTTCGGGGACGGCTGGTCCAGCGTGGTCGTTTTTTCAGGCGTGCGCAGCGCCAATGAACGCCTCGGCGCTGAACCTGATGGCACAAAAAAAGAGCTTCATCGCGAAGATGAAGCTCTCTGATTCAAGCGTTCTCAGCCTTCCAAAGCACGCTGGAGGATGGCAGCGAGCTGTGCGCGGGTGGCGCTTTCCTGTGGAGCCAGGCGGTTGTCACCAACGGTGGTGATGAGGCCTTCGGCGTTGGCCCAGCTGAGGGTGTCAGCGGCCCAGTCGGAAATCTTGTCGGCGTCGGCGTAGGTGCTGAGGTCGGCACGCTTGCTCACATCAATGCCTTTGTACTGGGTGTAGTTGTAGAGGATGGCGGCCATTTGCTCACGGGTGAGCGCGGCGTTTGGCTGGAAGGTGCCGTCGTCAAAGCCGTTGACGACGCCAACGGATGCTGCCCAGTTCACAGCCTGGGCGTACCAGTCGCCGTCGCTGACATCGCTAAAGCCTGCGGATTCCGCACTTGGGCCGCCTTCCAGACGGTGCAGGATGCTGACGAGCATGCCGCGGGTGGTGGCGATGTTTGGCGCAAAGGTGTCCGCACTGGTGCCGGTCATGAGGCCGTTTTCATAGACATAGACCACTGGGTTGCAGAACCAGTCGCCCTCGCTCACGTCGGTGAATGGCAGGTCGCCGGTTTCCGGTGGCTCGGTGACAACGAGCAGGCTGTTTACCACGTCAGCAATGAGCTGGTGGCCGCAGGCGTTTGGATGGAAGTCCAGATTGAGGCTGCCGGTGCTGGTCAGGCCCGCGTTGCATGGGTTCTGAGCCGCGTCGTTGAAGGCGGTGTAGATGTCTGCCACAACGTAGGCACCCTGAGCTTCGCCCTGGGCGATGAGGTCGTTCAGCGCGGTGACGCCTTTGTCAAAGGCATTGGCGACCATGTTGGCGGCCATGCTGTAGAGTGGGTTGTCCCCGACGGCATCCGCAAGGTGAGCGTATGGGTTGTACTGGTTGCCAACAACGAGGACCACCGTTGGGTTGGCGGCGCGAATGGCTGCGAGGATCTGGGTGAGATCGCTTGAGAGGGTGTCAAGGGCAGCGGCCGCCTGCTCGGAGCTGGCAAAACCGGAGATTTTCTGCACGGCGAAGGTGAGAATGTCCTGATCGCCGCTGAGCAGCGCTTGCTGCATCTGTTCAACGGTGAGCTTGTCGGCGTCGTCACGATCGGTATTCCAGGCATCGGTGAGGTAGCTGTAAAGGGCTGCCATCAGGTCGTTGCCGCCAATGGTGAGGGTGATGACGTCGGCATCGGCGAGGCCGTCGATCTCGTTGTTCTGAAGTTTGGCCAGAAGCGTGGAGGCTTTTTCTCCCGAGTCGGACTGGTCGTTGAGGTTGAAGGATTTTTCAGCGGCGACGAGTTCGGCAAAGCTGCTTTCATCGCTGGCCAGGCCATAGCCGCTGCTGATGCTGTCGCCCAGCACGAGGTAGGTTGGGTCTTCTTCCGCAGCCATCGCCCCAACTGGCAGCAGGGAAATGAGCATGCAGACACACAACAGCAAAGATAGAATGCGTTTTTTCATGACTATCACTCCTTATGATGATTTCCTTTATAAGATACCATAGATTTTGGGTCAAATGCCAGCTGTATTTTACAGAATCTTGCGGATTTGCCAACCAGATCGTCGCGGATGCTGCCTGCGGAAACAAAAAAACCGCGTATCCCACAGCAGATACGCGGTTTTGTGTGCAATTATTTGGCGTAATTCACGTTGCGAGTTTCGCGAATGACAACCACTTTGATTTGGCCTGGATATTCCATTTCGGCCTCAATGCGTTTGACGATATCATAGGCAAGTTTTGCACTTTCGGCATCGTCAATTTTATCAGGTTTAACAATAACACGGACTTCACGCCCAGCCTGGACAGCATAGGTCTTTTCGACGCCATCAAAATCGTTGGCAATGCCTTCCAACTGAGTCAGTCGTTTGAGATAGTTTTCGAGCGTTTCTCGACGTGCGCCTGGACGGGCAGCAGAAACGGCATCCGCAGCGGCCACAAGAACGGATTCGACAGAGCTTGGCTCTACGTCCCCGTGGTGAGAGAGGATGGCATTTAAGACGCCTGCTGGTTCCCGATATTTGCGGGCAATGTCTGCCCCCAGGCTGGTGTGGGACCCTTCGGTGTCGTGGTCGATGGATTTACCAATATCATGCAGCAAGCCTGCACGCTTTGCAAGCGTCACATCCACACCCAGTTCTGCAGCCATCAGGCCAGCAAGATGGGACACTTCGATCGAATGCTTCAGCACGTTCTGGCCGTAACTGGTGCGGTATTTCAAGCGCCCCAGCAATTTAACCAGTTCAGGGTGCAGCTGATGGATGCCGGTTTCAAAAACGGCCTGTTCCCCAGCTTCACGAATGCTGTTGTCGACTTCTTTCTGTGCTTTGTGCACCATTTCTTCGATTCTGGCAGGATGAATGCGACCATCAACGATCAGTTTTTCCAACGCCACACGCGCCACTTCGCGGCGGATTGGCTCGAAGCAGGACAAGACGACCGCTTCCGGCG
>CALAKO010000145.1 GCA_937922955.1 uncultured Peptococcaceae bacterium
AGAGCCTGCTGTTTTGATAGAAAAACAACATTTTAACTTATTATACGAGGAGGAGACAATATGAAACAAACAATGAAAAAATGGACGGCTGGTGTGGCCATGGCGACGATGCTTGGTCTTTCTGTTGTGCCGGCATCGGCCGCAACGGATGTGGCGTCAACGGATCTGACACTGGTTATCAACGATAAAACGGTGGCAACCAATGAGGACATCGGACAGCCGTACATCACCTCAGACGGTCGCACAATGATTCCGCTGCGCCTGGTCAGCGAAGAACTGGGCTATCAGACAGAATGGCAGGAGGATGGCACCATCCACATCACAAGCGACGATGGCATGGTGGACGTGATATTGGTGGTTGGTGCGGACAGCTACATGGCTAATGGAAAGCCTGGCGTTTTTAGCACACGGCCAACGCTGTGGAACGATCGCACCTATCTGCCTGCGCGCGATTTCATGGAGCTGTACGGCACAGTGAGCTGGGACAACGACACCCGTACTGTGACCGTGAAAACCGGCGAGCCGCCTGTAGTGGAGACCAGCGACTGGACCTTCAAAATGAGTTTTGGCGGTGACATTGAGACCGTAGGTAATATGTATGTAACGGCTATTAACGAAAAGACCAACAAGGTGGTTTACTTGACAGGGGCTGAAGAGGCGCTTGGCGGCTGGGCCGGTGATACCAGCCATTATCTAGACTTTTACTTTAATGGGTCGAAGGTCATCAATGGTCAGCATAGCGTCACCGTTGGCCGTTCAGGTGCAATGGGGAATGCAGAAGTAGCGATGTTTTTGACGCCTGACCTTGATTCTGTTGTAGGTAATACGGCTGAATTAACTTATGTACGCAGTTTTAATTATTCTACTGATTACACATTCTCGAATGGTTATCTCTATTATACACAAGGGACCAACGGCCCATTTGTGTACGATCCTAATATGCTTTATTTTTTCAAGATTGGTGATGGACCTAGAACATATGTCACTTTCGAGCTCGACTTCCCGGTCAATGCCTGCACGTTGCGTGTGGAAGATGGAGTACTTATTGCCACAGAAGCGGATGGGACTCGCCATGAAGTGTTGAAGGTGCCAGAAGCTGGATCTGTTGACGTTGCACACATGAAGAAGGTATTGGAAGAAAATGCTACGCAGGAAGGTTTTGAAAGCAGCGACGATACTCTGACGTTCGCTGAAATTGCTTGCATGCCAGGCGCCAGTGTTGGCGAAGAATAATTGACAATGCCTTCAAGGAAGGAGACTGCGATATGGAAAAGAACAAAATTCGTCTGTATTCGACGCTCTTTGCTTTGATTATTATTGTTTGTGTCATTGGTTTGATTGTGAGCGATCACCTGGAGCTTGTATTTGTTCCTGCTTTGCTGATTGTGATAGCCGGTATTCTGCAAAAGAAATATAAAGACCGGCCATAAGGACGGCGAGCATGAGACCGATGGACAAGTCGGTTTTTGCGGGAGGTGGTTGCAATGAAGGTGCCGCATTTTTTCTTCCCGTATACCAGTCCCGGGCCAAGGCCGGACGATTGGCAGCCGCCTTTTTGGATGTTTGTGCAGGAGCATGCGGCAGTATGGATGATGCTGTTTTTACTTAGCGGGGTTCTGCTGACCGTACTGTCCATAAGATGCCGTGAAGAACCGTCTGCGATCAAGAAGGGGCTATTACTGGCTGCTGCTTGCATTTTCTTGTTTGCAGGCGTTATGCTGGCGGCTGATGCCCTTCATTTGTTCGTATCGTGAGGAGGTGGCCACATGGCTTTCTGGAAAAAACGCATGGTGGACGTGTATGCGACGACGAATGTGGAGGAAAAGTATCGCATTCAGGAACAGTTTGCCCAGCATGGTATTGATTACAAAATGAAGGTGAAAGATTACAGTCGCCCTCTGGGCGCCAGACTGTCTATGGGCGGCGCTGATGTGCTGGGCAACCAACCGATTCGCCTGACAACCATTTTCTATGTACGAAACGAAGACGCTGAAGCGGCTCTGGCGTTGATTCGGCGATTATAAAAAATGCCATCGTGGAAATGCTTCCACGGTGGCATTTTTTGTGAGAATTGTCTGTGAATAGTGATGAGTGATACGTGACAGGCTGGCTATGTATGTGATATAATGTTACCATCATATAATAGAACGTTTTTCTATAAAAAGGGGGTAATATAATGCGTTCATGGAAGAAAAAAGGGATTAGTGTGCTGCTGGTGGTGCTTCTAGTTATGAGTTGTTTTGGTGCAACAGCGCCAAGGCAAGCAGAAGCCGCGTCGGTTAGCGGCCAGGCCATCGTCAACAAGGCCATGGAATACGTTGGGAAGGTGCCTTATGTGTATGGCGGCGAAAAAATTGATGGCAGCAATCCTGGTGCTGACTGTTCGGGCTTCATTTGCCGCATTTACGAAAAGTTTGGCATCAATATGTGGAGCGTGCGCACGCACCTGCGAGATTATGGCACCAACATTGGCACCGATTTGAACCAGGCGCAGGTGGGCGACATCATCTGGTTCACCGGCCACGTGGCGATTTACGCTGGCAAGAGCGGTAGCAATCACATGATTGTGCATGAGACCGGTGGCAGCTATCAGAATGTTGCTTACACGAAGGTTTCGGTCGTGAACGCTGAACTTAAAGGCATCATTCGTATTCCTGGCGTGAATGGCAACACCGCGGCGCCGCCGGCGGTGACCTTCTCAAAAGCGACCGATCCAGATTACACGTCCAAAGCCAGCATCAGCAACACCAACGCTGTGGTGGTTCAGAAGATTACCAAGCCAAGCGGCACCAATGTTACCAAAATGGGCGTGATCATTTACCAGGGCAACACTGTGCTGAAAAAGTATATGGAGAGTGTTTCTGTCGTGTCTGCAGCGCAAACAACCTATCATTCTTGGTACGATATCAATAAGGAGGTTGGTCTGACGCTGGAACCAGGAACGACGTACGGTTATCAATTCTTTGGCGTTTTTAACGGCGTCGAGGTCAAAGGTTCCAAACAGACCTTTACAACGACGGGCAGTGCCAGCGACAGCAATAAGTCTTATCGCATTACATTCTATGCCAATCCAGAAGGTACAACGCAATTTTCCAACTGGTGCAAGTATGGACAGACCATCAGCGAGGTTTTCGGTGGCGACATGCCAAGCGCACAGGTGCCGGAAGGTTATCAGTTCAAGTACTGGTATGTGAAGGAGAACGGACAAAACATCCCGATTGGCAATGTGACGACCTATCGCTGGACGAGCGATATCATTGTGTATCCGGCTTATGAAAAGATCACAGAACCCGCTGAGCCGGAAGAGCCTGTTTATAATGTTCTTTTCATCGATCCGGCTAATATGGTCACCTATGGGCAGTACCAGATGAAGAGTGGCGACACCTACACCCTGCCAGCCACTACGCCAACGCGAAATGGCTATGAATTCGTCGGCTGGTTCACTGCGCCAAGCGGCGGCACCGAGATTACCGCCGGTATGGTTGCCAGCCTCAACGCCGATGAGGTGTTTTATGCCCAGTTCCGAAAGATCGAGGAAGAGCCGGAACCAGATCCACAGCCACAGCCAAGCGGGGATGTGGAAATGACCCTCACCATTGGCAGCCCAACGTTCAACGTTAATGGCGAACGTCAAGCCATCGACAGTCTCGGCACCACACCAATCATTCGCAACGGACGCACACTCCTGCCGGTTCGTGCGGTCATCGAAGGCATGGGTGGCACGGTGGATTACGATAACGACACGCGTGTGGTCACCCTGGTGATGGACGGACACTCTCTCTATCTCATGCTCGATGATAAAATGGCATGGGACAGCCGCAACGACTATTACCTGCTCGATGTGGCCCCGGTTTCGATTGGTGGACGCACCATGCTGCCGATTCGCTTTGTCGTGGAATACTTCGGCGGGCAAGTCGACTGGGACAACGCCAGCCAGACAGTGACCATCACCAAATAGAACAGGATATTTTGAGAAGATCAAAAAGCGGACCATGTGGTCCGCTTTTTCTGTATGGCAGGCTATTGTGTTGGTTCAGGCATTGTCACAATAATAGTCAATGGCCTGTTTGACAAAGGCTGCGGTGCCCTCTCCGCCAGCATCGTCGATGTTGTGTGTGAAGCGCTCGTCGCTGACATACAGCTGGCCAAGATTGGCAAGCATGGCAGTGTCACAGGCATAGAAATGTTCGCTAATGCATTGCTGCAGGGCCTGAATCTGTTCCTGTACCAATAGAGATGTAGGTGATTGTTCTCGCAAACTGCCCAGCTTGGCAAAAATGCCCATCAGCTGGGCGGCTGCTGTTTGATTGGCGCGGTCATCATTGTGGCACTGCGCATAGTCCTGATATTCTTTGGTGTGTTGCCAGCGCTCTTTGGCTTCTTTTTTGTAGCGGTCAAGCTCGTTATTGTTGAAAACGTGGAATGTCATCGGATGAATGCCTCCTTTTTGAAGTTCACGGGCAAAAGCGATGAGAGCGGTCAATCGTTGCTGCTGCAGCTCCAGCAGTTCGATTTGCTGCTGCAAGGCATCTGCCGGATCAAAGCTGGGACTGTCGAGAATGGTCTTGATGTCTTTAAGGGGAAATTGCAATTCACGAAAGAGCAGGATGCTTTGCAGACGGCGAAGCGCCGTTTCGTCGTACAGCCGATAACCGGCAGCACTCACTGCAGTTGGCTTCAAAAGCCCAATGGCATCGTAGTGATGCAAGGTACGCACACTGATGCCTGTGAGTGTGCTGACTTCTTTTACTGTTCGCATCATCATCCCTCCCGTGTGTGATAAGTATAGACCATGACGCAGCGTCAGGGTCAACAGGTAAAATAAAAAAATGCCCCATTCTTTCGAATGGAGCATAAATACTTAGTCGCTGACGAGCCAGTTGATGATGCCGCTGATGATGGTGAGGACGAGAGCGGCAAAGGTGGCGGTCCAGAATCCGCCGACGGCCATTCCTGGCACAATGAGAGAAGTGATCTTGAGCATGAATCCGTTGATCACGAAGGTAAACAGGCCAAGGGTGAGTATGTTGAGCGGCAAGGTGAGAATGGTGAGAATTGGTTTGATGATGGCATTGACAATGGTCAATACAACAGCACCAAGCACAAGCGCGGCGATGGTGTCAAAATAAAGTCCTTGTACGAGCTGGGCAGTGAGATACAGTCCCAGGCAGTAGGACAGAAGATGAACAATGAGTGATTTCATAGGGCAACTCCTTTCAAGAGATCATTGCTTTCGTCTCAGACGCGCTTGGAGATCCTGATGGGTCTTCAAGTAAGTGTGGATGGTTTCGGCAAGGTCGCGGCTGATGCCGGGCACCTCTGCGAGTGCATCCACGTCTGCACTTTGAATTTTACTAAATGAACCGAAGTGGGTCAAGAGATTCTCCTTGCGTTTTTTGCCAACACCGGGAATATCGTCGAGCACAGAGGCCAGCTGGCGTTTTCCGCGCAGCGACCGGTGGTAGGTGATGGCGAAACGGTGGGATTCATCGCGCACGCGCTGAATGAGATAAAGGGCGTTGGATTGGCGCGGGAGGACGATCGGCTCTTCTTCGTTTTCTTTGAAGAGCAGTTCTTCCTGCTTGGCCAGGCCAAAAGTGGGAATGTAGGCATAACCTTGTTCACGCATGGCGCGGCGGGCATAGCCGAGTTGCCCTTTGCCGCCGTCGATGATGACGAGATCAGGCAGCCAGGCGAATTTACCCATTTTCATGCCGCTTTCCAACTCTTTAGTGGCGTGGCTGAAACGGCGGGTGATGACTTCGTGCATGCTGGCAAAGTCGTTCGGCCCTTCCACAGTCTTTATTTTAAAATGGCGGTACTGACTTTTGGCAGGTTTGCCGGCGACAAAAACCACCATGGAAGCGACGGAATCGGTGCCCTGGATGTTGGAAATGTCGTAGCACTCGATGCGGTTGGGCAGGCGATCCAGGCCGAGGTATTCTTTGAGATCGACGAGGGCGCCTTCGGTGCGTTCGCGCGCGCGTTCGCCGCTGATGATGCGCTTGGAAAGGGCTTCTTCGGCGTTGCGGCGCACCAGATCCATGAGGGCGCGGGTCTGCCCCTGTTTTGGCACGTGGAACTGCACTTTGGCACCGTGTTTTTCGGAAAGCAGCGCTTCCAGAGCGGCTTCGTCGTCAAAATCGCGGTCGATGTAAATGGTACGCGGCACCGCTTCCTGATCCAGGTAGAACTGTTTCATGAAGCTGGAAAACACTTCTTCGTCGCTGTCGTTTTTATTGGCGTGGAGAGGGTAGGACTCGCGGCCAAGGATTTTGCCGCCGCGTACGAAAAAGACCTGCATCATGGCGCCAAGGTCATTGCGCGCCATGGCCACGAGGTCGTGGTTGCCGATGCTTTGGCTGCTGGCTTTCTGGCGGTCGCTGATGGCGTCGATGGCGCGAATCTGATCGCGGAGCTGAGCGGCAGTTTCAAATTCCAGCGCATCGGAGGCCTCAAGCATGTCTTTTTCGAGACGCTTGCGCAGCGGCTCGATGTGGCCGTTGAAAAAATCCGCCACTTGTTCAATCATGGCGTTGTAGTCGGCTTTGCTGATATGGCCGACGCATGGACCTTTGCACAAGCCCAAATGCTCATTGAGGCAACTCATGCCTTTGTTGAACTGGCTGTTGGAGCAGGTGCGAAACGGAAAGAGTCGATGGGTCAAGTCCAGCGTCTCACGCAGCTCGGTGACGTTGGTGTAGGGGCCGAAGTAGCGAGAGCCGTCGCGGATGACCTGACGGGTGATAAAGATGCGCGGATAGTCCTCTTTGGTGATGCGCAGATAGGGATAGGTTTTGCCGTCTTTAAGGCTGATGTTGTACTTGGGGCGATATTTTTTAATAAGATTGCACTCAAGCACCAGCGCTTCCGTTTCGTTGTCGACAATGATGTATTCCAAATCTTCGATGTGGCGCACCAGCGCCTTGGTTTTCACGGCCTCCTTTGGCTGGGCGCGAAAATAGGAGCGCACGCGATTTTTCAAATTGATGGCCTTGCCGACATAGATGATTTTGCCCTCGGCGTCTTTCATGAGGTAGACGCCGGGATTGGTCGGCAGCGTGGCCAGTTTTTGTTTGATGGTATCGTTCATGGGCGAATTCCCTTCGTTTGTCATAAGATGGCTCTATCATACCATAAGTGGTTGATGCGTGCAAAAGACAGCAAGAGCTGCACTGATTTTGTAACGGAAAAGTGAAAACTAGACAATTTTCGGAAAGAAGAAAGGAGAAAACCCATCAGTTTTCTATTTAATATGGAAGCCTGTGTTATAATAATGCAAAGGAATAATGGCACAAGAGGGTCGTCTTGCAAAACAGGGAGAGTGGAGCGTATGAAACGAATAGGGGCTTATTTGCTGGCATTGATGCTTGCTGGACTGGCGTGTTGGGCGGGGGCTCAGTTTAACGACTGGGAAGCGGTGCAGAGGTATGAGGTGTCGCCTCTCACTGCGTATGTGCTTAAGCTTTTGTGTGTTTCGGCTTTGGTGTTTGCTTCGGGGATTTGCTGTGGCACGTTGTTCAAAAGCGACAAACGAACACGGACGGTGGCGGTTGTTTATTTTGTTTTGCTGCTGCTGATACAGGTGGGATATTTGCTTCTGGGAACTGTCAGCGTTAGCACAATTCTGGCAAATGGTCTGGTGATTGTTGCGAATATGTCATTGTTGACGTACTTATCGGCGTTTTTGGCTGGTATGGCCGTTGGCAGCAGAAAAGAATAAATGATTCATCTATGTGCTCGAATGCACCAGCGGTGAAAAGCGCTTTGTTGGCTGTGGCTCATTTTTTGAGCCAAGCGACAGGGCGCTTTTTGTGTTTTACGCTTGGAGTGGAGAAAGATCAAAAAAAGTCAAAAACACGATTATATTAAAATAAAGTTGATTACAAACGATTAAAAGAAAATAAAGTTAATTATAATATTAATTTGACCAAAATTTGACCTTTACATTCTGACGGCGGTGGGTATAAT
>CALAKO010000146.1 GCA_937922955.1 uncultured Peptococcaceae bacterium
CAGCACGACCTGTGCCATGACCATGATTTTGACCGTAAACAGCAGATGCAGATGGCGAAACGGCCCCACGCCGGAAAAGAGCATATAGAAAATAAGGCCGCAAACGACCGGCGGCATGCCCATCAAGGTGCGATTGAGCACCAGCAGCGCGCCGCGCCCGTGAAAACGGCAAGCGCCCAGCCAAACGCCCATTGGAACACCAATAAGCAGGGCAATCACCGAACTCTGCACGCTCATGATGCCTGTCACCGTTAAAATATTAATCAGTTCTGGATCGGCAGAAAATATCAACGCCAACGCTTTTTCAAGAGCCGTTCCCATGTTGCTGTCTCCTTTTTTGAAAAAATCCCGTGGGCGAACCCACGGGATTTATTGTACCCTATCTAAGTTGTAAATGACAGAGGCTTATTCAACCTGGCCGTCGTTTGCTACGAAAGTGAGATAGGTGGCCTTATCCGTCAGGATGTACGCACCTTTTTCTTCAGCCATGACCAGGCAAGCTCCCATGCCAGCGTTGGCAGAGGTGTACCAGCTGGTGTAATCCGCGAAAGAAGCAGGATCTGCGGTAATGCCAAGATCGGCTGGCCAGAGAGACAGTTCCTTGGTGTGGGTGCCGGATTCATCGCCGCGGGAGATGAATGGGTATTCGCCTTCAGCGATGGCTGCAAACGCGTCCTTAACGGTTGCCGCGTCAGCAACACCTGCTGGGTCGTCCGATGGACCGCAGAGCACGAAATAGTTGTACAAGAAGGAAATGCGTTCTGCATCAAAACCGTCCACTACGCGCGCAAAACCAGCATTGACAAATTCTTCTTCCTGAGATTTTGAATGTACAAGAATCAGGTCGGCGTTGCCATTTTCGGCAGCAGCGATGGCCTGGCCGGTACCGGCAGAAGTGACTTCAACAGTGTAGCCATATTCTTCTTCAAAAATTGGCAAGAGATAACCGAGCAGACCAGAGTCATTGACCGAGGTGGTTGTAGAGAGACGAATGGTCTTCGTGTCATCGGTGGCTTTTGCAATATCGCCGTCATAAACCGGCGCATCTTCCTGACGATAGAACAGGTATTCACCGTAATCGTCATAGCCATAATCCGCAGCCAATGTCAGCGCATCTTCGGTAAGCAGCCAGTGCATCAGTGCATCCGCCCCTGCCGTATTGATGGCCACATCAGAAACCGCGTTGCCGTTAGCGTCCACAAATGGTGCGTCTGGATTGACGGCAATCACCGTGTAGGTATTGAGCATGTCGTCGTCGGCTTCTTTAAGGATTTTGGTATCAACAACCACCGCATCCTTATCACTCGATTCCTGAGAAGCAGAGGTGGCCGACGTGTCGGCAGTGTCGTTGGAGCCGCAGCCAGCCATGCCCACTGCCAGCATGAGAACGAGCAGCAATGAAACAATTTTCTTCATTTTTCATTCCTCCAAAAAATAGAATAAAAAATGACGGCCCCATCCAACGCCAAAAAGAACACACGTTATCGTGCGTTTCTCTTGGTCTTTGGAAAGAGGCTCGTCCACCGCTTTTCAAAATGATCAAACGTCCCCTGTCCGCCAGGGTCGTCACTTTTTCTAAACAAAGTATACCACACACGGTATTTGTTTTGAAGACATCTGACTTTGTTTTCTTTTATGTTTACAATATCGCCGTGCTTTTCTATCGATTTCTTCCATGTATTTTCTCGGCCTCTCTGGCGATCTCATCCAAAAAGGTTTGAATCGCGCATTCGACGGCTGCGTTGAGCGTGGTATTATGGTGCATGGCCCAGAGAACCATTTCTTTGTGCTGCTCCGGCTTGATGCGCACATTAAACTGGCCCTTGAAGGCGCGTGCCGGCCGACGGCCGACGTTGTCGCAAAAAGCCAGATAACAATCAACGGCATCATGAAAGGCAGCTTCCACGCCATCGATGGTGGTGCTTTCGTAGTTGACCGCATCGACAATGCCCTGCACCTTGCCGTACAGCCGATGTCCTTCCGCATCGAAGTGCACCTTGGTGACATAGCCGCGGTATTCAAGGACGTTCATTGTTTTCCCTCCTAAAAAATGCGGCGGAAAGATTCCGCCGCATAACTGCGCAGTGGCTCCTGCGAGTAATGGGCCGCGCACTGCCCCAGCCACAGTGTGGGCAGCACAGCGGTTCGGGCCCACTGCTCTTTGACAACGCCCCGCCGACGCCCTCAGCCTTGCACTGGTGTCAGAGCGCTGAGATCGATGACATGCTGCACACCGTCGCCATCGGTTGCGGTGAGCTGGCCATCCACCATGTCCAAAACGCAGGCATTGACAGCGAAATCCAGCATATAGCTGACGGTGTCCCCGCCAATGGTGGCTGCATAGAGCCGGTTTGGTTCCACAGGATTGGACCAGGCACCGGCATTGAAGCCGTCGGTGTAGTAGACGGTATCGCCATCCACACAGAAGGACGATGGATAAATGTTCGTCACAAAGGTGAGGTGGTCGCCGTCATCACGGAACAGCGGCGCCGGCTCTTTCCAACTGTCTTGGCACAGAAGGGCAAGGTAGCTGGTGCCATCGATGACACGCTGACCCAGGATTGGATCGGTACCACCCGGATCATAGATGGTGTACCCCTCCGGCAAGGCCACTTGCTGGATGCCATTGGTGTCGGCACGCAGGAGCTGACCGTCGATCACCTGATACTGCATCTTGTCACTCTGGGCAATCCAGACGGTACGGCTGTCGTTGTCCCAGTAAATGTCGCCATAGAGCTCTGTGAAGTCGCGCGCCGGCAGATAGGTGCGGTCGTTCTTGAGCGTCGGCGCGGTTTCAAACGTGCCGCTCACACCGTTGGCGGTGAAAGCCGTGCTTCCCACCTGCAAGGTCACGTCCACGGTACCGTCAGCGCTGTGAATGCGGATGCTGCCATCGGGCTGCCAGTCGGTTTGGTAGTCCAATACCTCGCTCACCAATCGCAACGGAATCATTGTGCGCCCGGCATCGCTGATGTAAGCCTGTCCGTCGGCTTCACTGCCGCCAATGTAGGCATTGTTGATCAAAAGATGCACGTCGCTGCTGTCAGCCAATGCTGCGCTCGGTGCGGCCGGCAACGCGGCACACATCAGCCCTGAAAATATTTTTTTCCCTTTCATGTTACCCATCCTTTCTTGTTTGTCGCTAACCTTATTTCTAAATTTATTGTACGCCGACGCAT
>CALAKO010000147.1 GCA_937922955.1 uncultured Peptococcaceae bacterium
ACCAGATGTTCTATGGGTCATTTTATTTGTTGCACTTAGATTGTAAATTCAAGCACGCAAAAACCAGGCGTTGGGAGGAGAGACTATGCCGAGAACATCCAAAACCATCGAAGCAAACAACTTTTTGACAGGGCCGATTCTTTCGCCGCTGCTTCGTTTTGCTTTTCCATTGATGCTGTCGCTGCTGCTGCAGGCTTTCTACGGCGGCGTCGATTTAGCCGTCGTCGGACAGTTTTCACCTACCGAAAGCGTTTCCGCCGTTGCCACAGGCAGTCAGCTCATGCACGTCATTACCTCGCTGATCACCGGCCTTACCATGGGTGTCACTGTTTTGTTGGGCAAAGCCATTGGCGCTGGTGATCACGATCATGCTGGGCAGGTGGTTGTCGGCCAGATTAAATTGTTTTCGATTGTTGCGGTGGTTTTGACGTTTGTGATGCTGCTTTTTACGCCGCAAATTGCTGTCTTCTTGAACGTGCCAGAAGTTGCTTTCGATGAAACCCTGCGCTATATTCGCATCTGCTCTGCCGGCATTGTTTTTATCACGGCTTACAATGGCATCAGCGGCATTTTTCGCGGCATTGGCAACTCTCGCACGCCTTTTCTCTTTGTGTTCATTGCCTGCCTTGTCAATGTTGTGCTGGATCTGCTCTTTGTCGGTGTTTTTGGCATGAATGCCTCAGGGGCTGCGTTGGCGACCATCATTGCACAGGCTGTCAGCGTGGTATTTTCGCTTTTTTATCTGCGCAGCCACCGTCTGCCGTTTTCAATTCACGGCCATTCGCTCAGAAACAACCGCGACATTCGCAAAATCCTGCAAGTGGGTGCGCCCATTGCGCTGCAGGACTTTCTCTCCAACATGTCCTTTCTCATCATCACCGCCATCATCAACACCCTTGGGGTCGTCGCCTCTGCTGGCGTGGGCATCTCTGAGAAACTTTTTGTTTTTCTTTCCATCGTTCCCATGTCGTTCATGTCAGCCCTTTCCAGTTTTGTTGCCCAAAACATGGGCGCCGGTAATCTGCAGCGCGCTCGGCGATCGCTGTTTTTGGCTCAGCGCATTTCTTTTCTCTTCGGTGCGCTTATGTTCTCGCTGACCTTCTTCTTTGGCCGGAAACTGGCCATTCTCTTTACAACGGACCCAGAAGTGATCACCGCAGCGGCCCTCTATATGCGCGGCAGCTCCTTTGAATATCTGATGATCGCCATCACCTTCTGCTTTCTCGGCTACTTTAATGGCCGCGAACATACTACCTTTGTTATGGCGCAAGGCCTTCTGACCTCTTTTCTTCTGCGCATTCCGTTGTCCTATTTCCTCAGCCGTTTGCCTGACACCGGCATGCTGCAAATCAGCCTCGCCGTTCCAGCTTCAGCTCTCTGTAACCTGACACTTTGCCTGATCTACTTCGTCTGGCTGCAGCGGCGAGATCGGCAAACCATTCAAAACATGCCGTAACACCATCTTGAAAAGGAGGTTCATTCCATGTCCAACATCGTTGTACTCCACGGCAGTGTGCGTGCGAATGGAAACACCGCGCAGCTGGTGCAGGCTTTTGTGCGTGGGGCAGAGGAGGCGGGGCACCAGGTGACGGTGCTGTCTGTGGCGGCCTTGAGCATTCATCCCTGCATCGGCTGTGAGCGTTGCGCCACGGCGCCAGACCACGCTTGCTTTCAAAAGGATGACATGCCGCAGGTTTACGCGGCCTTGGCTCAGGCCGATACCCTCGTCGTTGCCTCGCCAGTATATTTCTATGGCATCAGTGCTCAGCTCAAAGCTCTCATCGACCGCTTGCACACGCCTCTGCGCAACCGCTTCGCCATTCGGCGCGCCGCCTTGCTTCTTGTCGCCGGTAATACCCTGTCCGACCTGTTCGACGCCATTCTTCTGCAATATCGCATGATCCTGCGCTACTTCAACATCGAAGACCTTGGCCACATCCTTGTCGGTGGCATTCGCGAACCTGGCGCCATTAGTGGCCACCCGGCGCTGGAGAAAGCTTATCAGCTGGGAAGAAGGATGTAGTCGCATACAAAAAAGCACGACAGATTCAATCTGTCGTGCTTTTTTGCTTACTGTGGCGGCTGGCCGTTTGGCACGGCACCGCCGCCACCGCCAGGACCGCCACTCATGCCGGTGCCAGTGCCATAGACGAGGCTGTCCATGGTGATGTTCTGACTGGTGCTGCCGTTGCTGAGGGTATAAATGCTGCCCTGGTTGATATCCGCGCAGCTGATGATGACGCAGTCGTAATCTTTGGTGGCGTCGTAGCTGGCGAGAGTGTTGCCTTCGCTGTGCTGTCGGTTTCATCGTAGGAAGGGTCAAGATCGCGGTCGCTGAAAAGCGCAGAGAGGCGCGTGGTGTCGCTGCTCTCGGTCGTGGTGCTGCTGTTACTGGCTGTGCCGCTGCCGCAGCCTGGCAGCAGAAGAAGCGCCAGCAAAAGACCGCTGAGAAGTTTGCGTTTCATAAATCGATCACCTCGTTAAAGTTCTGTTGCCACGTTTTCCTGCTTGGAAATCAGAATTTCAAGATTCCCGTTTCTACAGCGTAGTTTGTCAATCAACTCTTTTTCCAGTGCAGGATTGCGCAGCGTCAGCTGATACGTCAGTCGAAAGAGCGTGCCCATATTGGTTGTTTTTACCTGTACCAGCTCATAATCGCTGGCATAATCGGTTAAGATGCCGTCGAACACCCCATCATAATCCAAATCCTCAGGAATGGTGATGCGCAGGGTGCGGTAGCATTGGGAAGTCTTCTTGTAGCCGAAATCCATGCGGCTGTAACCCATGCTTACTAGGCCCAGAATGATTGCGGAACAGAGCGCAATGCCTAAATAGCCCATGCCGGCTATCAGCCCAGTGCCCATAGCCAGAAAAATAGCTCCGATTTCTTTTGCGGTCCCTGGCACAGAGCGAAAACGCACCAGACTGAATGCACCGGCAACGGCGACCCCAGTGCCGACATTGCCGTTTACCATCATAATCACTACGCATACTACCGCTGGTAAGAGTGCCAGCGTTGCTACAAAGCTCCTGGTGTACTGAGTGCGGTAAGTATAGCAGGCTGCCAGAATCAGACCAACAATGAGTGCGCAAAGTAAACAAAGGAAGAAGCTCCCTGCAGAAATGTCGCTGCTGACTTGTGAGCCAAATAATTGTTCAATCATGATACCTTTCCTTTCATCTGTTTTTGCATCATGTCCATATATGCAGAACGGTATTTTGAAAACGAAGACTTGTAAATATGCGCCTGTGCCAGAAAATGGCTCATCCACAGAGGAATGCCGTGGGGCGTTTTGACTTCCATAAGGACCATTCCTTTTGGCAGCAGTGGGGTGCCATACACCGCATCTTCTAATGACAGCGCTTCATTGCGATAGAGTATGTTTTCGTCAAAAGTCACGCGAAAAGCACTGCCCGATAAATCATAATACGCTTCGCGTTCGTAGGTGATCAGCACCTGCGGACGAAGCCCTTGGTAATAACGGCGAAAATACTCGATCTCATCGGCAATCTGTGATTGCAGCGGCAGCGGTGTGTCGGTGTCAAAACTTTCCATCGCGGCTGCCTCTGGCAAGGTGACACGGCGCTTGTAAACAATGCCGTCGTATTTTTTCTTGAGCTCTACAAACACCGGGTCGTTAGGATGTGTCTGCTGATAACTGCGAATACGCAACTTTTCCTTGTAAGCCGGTTTTTCCATAGCGCGGCGGATGAGACGGAAGTCATCGGTGTCGTAATAAATGGTGCGAATCGTTGTGCGTCCATAGTCGTCCAACTTCATGTAAGGCGCCATGATCGTCAATAATTGTTCTTTTTCTTCCAGCGAAAGCAGATATTTGATCTCGTAGCGTTCGAATGTGGCTTGATAGTGCATGGAAGAAACCTCCTTTTTGTATCATGCGAAGATAATTGATCGATAACAAGTATATTTTCACTCCCTTAATCTACCCTTAACCCAAATTTGACAGATGCTGACGTACAGATAATGTCAAAGACTGCAAAAATAAACCAGCGCAGGTGGGCGCTGGCTGGTTGTATGACAAGTCATTGGAAGCAGGCTTGTAAACAAATCTGCATAATTGCGTGTGCATAGTTAACGATGAAAATGTGAACAAAAAAATTCTCCCGCTGCGATCGCTTATGAATCGCAACGGGAGAATTCCGTAAAGGGATTTAAGGGGGTGTATGTCAATGAGGGGTGAAAAATCAATGTTTCTGTATGTTTTTTGGGGGGAGTTATTCAATAGCGATGGTGGAGCCGCTTGGCACGGCTTTCTTGTCGTATTTTGGAACGGACAGTTTCAAAATGCCGTCTTCATATTTCGCGGAAATATCAGTTGGTTGAATGTCGCCAACGTAGAAGCTGCGCTTACAGGTACCAACGTAGCGTTCCTGGCGAATCAGTTTGCCATCGTTGTCTTTTTCGTTTGTTTCAGTGTTACGAGCAGCGCTGATGGTCAATGTGCCATCTTTAAAGTCAACTTTGATGTCTTCTTTTTTGAAGCCAGGCAGGTCGACATCCAACTCATAAGAATTGTCAAATTCGCGGACGTCCGTTTTCATTATTTGAGGGACGTTGTTGTGCATCGTAGGATGCATCATAAAATCATTATTAAAGAAATTGTCAAATAAGTCTTCACCAAAAATTCTAGGTAACATAAGTCATTCCTCCATTTCTTTGAACATATTCATTATTGCTTATGCCCTATGGGGAGGAACCCCTTTCAGGTCCTTCTCTCTTGGTACGATTATATAATAGCATCTTTTATTAGCACTCGCAAGAGGTGAGTGCTAATCGTAACGTTATCGTGACATTTGTTACCATTTGCAAATAAAGAGGCGTGGGAGAAGGGCGGTATATCACTTATATGTTGATCTGGTGAAAAATGCTGCCGTCGTCGGGCGGTGTCCGGCGACGTTTTTTGTGGGAAAGTTTATGCTGAGTTTAAAAATCGAGCGGGGACGTGTGCTATAATTTCCTTAATTAATGAAGAGTATGCTGGGAGGGATGCGTGGTGAAGATCCGCACACGTTTGCAGGTGTCGAACTTTTTGATGATTGGGGTGCCGTTGAGCATTTCGGTGGCGGCAGCGGTGTTTTGCCTGGCGCTGGTATGGCTGATTTTATCGGTTGGTGGTGGCGTGGGTTTCGACGATCGGGAAGATTTTGAAGAAGTCGGCGCAACCGTCACTCTGGCGGCGCAGCAGGCGCTGCAGGCTGACAATGAGGACACACGTTTGTCGCGACTGGAGCGATTGTCGGGGCTTTTGGATCAAAATGCGATGCGGCTTGTCGTTGAGCGCAATGGAGAGGCCTTCTATAGCTATGGCCATGCGGCGGATGCTGACACGGCGCTGCAGGCGGCGGGTGCCGCGCTGCCGGAGAATGGCAGCATTAGCCAGCAGGACCGCAGCCTCTATACGCGCGCCTTGGATGCCAGCGGCGATACGTACCGCATCTATCTCTTTGGCAGTGCTCAGGCCTTGATCAGTGATTTTAATAAAATGCTGCTTTCGGTGGCGGCGGTGATTCTGTTAGCGGCCATTTTGATTGCGCTGGTGGTGACCAACCATTTTCTTACGCGCTTCGTGTTTCGAAAAATTGAAGAGCCGCTGGACATTCTCGCCGAGGGCGTGCAGCAGATTGGCGACGGCAACCTGGACTACCGCATCCACTACGAGGGCGACGACGAATTTGCACCGATTTGCGACCAGTTCAACGACATGGCGCGGCGGCTGAAATGGTCTGTGGATGAAAGCCAACGACAGGAAGAGAGTCGAAAAGAGCTCATGGCCGGCATTTCTCACGACTTGCGCTCGCCGCTGACGGCCATTCAAGCCTACGTGGAAGGGCTGCTTGATGGCGTTGCCAACACGCCGGAAAAACAGCAGGCCTATCTGCGTACGATCAAGACCAAGGCCGAGGAAATCCAGCGCATGGTTTCACAGATTTTCCAATATTCCAAGATGGACTTGGAAAACTATCCGCTCAACATGGAGCGCCTGCAGCTCGATAGTGAAATCGCCGCCCTGCTGGAAGTGGTAGCACCGGAATACGCCGCCAAAGGGCTGGAGGTGCAGACGGAACAGCTGGATGCGGTCCGTGTTCAGGCCGACGCGGAGCTGGTGCGGCGCATTCTCGTTAATATTTTGGACAACAGCCTTAAATACAAAACCGCCGAGCGGGGCCATGCCACTATTCGCCTCACTGCTGACGGTGACACGGCACGGCTCACCCTTGCCGACGACGGTCCTGGCGTGGCGCCGGACGCTCTGCCGAAGCTCTTTGATGTGTTCTATCGCAGCGACCCATCGCGCCACAACCCGAATCAAGGCAGCGGCTTGGGCCTGGCGATTGTCGCTAAGGCGGTGCAGCGTATGGGCGGACAGGTGAGTGCGCACGCCAACACGCCGCACGGCCTGGTGATTGACATTGTTTTGCCGAAAGGAGAGGATTCTCGTGGATAAAATCTTGATTGTTGAAGACGACACCGCCATTGCGGAAATTGAGCGCGACTACCTGGAATTGGATGGCTTCAGCGTGGAAATCGCTGCCGATGGCACCACTGGGCTGGAGCGCGGGCTCTCTGGCGAGTTTGATTTGATCTTGCTGGATCTCATGCTGCCGGGCATGGATGGGTTTAGCATCTGTCGTCGCCTGCGAGAAAGCCTTGACGTGCCCATTCTCATGGTTACTGCGCGCCAGGAGGACATCGACAAAATCCGCGGCCTGGGCCTCGGGGCGGACGACTACATCGAAAAGCCTTTCTCACCAAGCGTGCTTGTGGCGCGGGTCAAGGCGCACCTGGCGCGCTACCGCCGCCTCACCAAGGCCGAGCACCGCGGTGCTGAAATTCAAATCGGCGGCATTCGTCTCAATGAAGACACCCATCGTGTCTTTGTTGAAGGAAAAGAAGTAGAGTTGACCAACAAAGAATACGAGCTTCTGCTTTTCTTCATGCTTAACGTCGACGTGGTGTTCAGCCGTGAGCAGCTTTATGAGCGTATCTGGGGCTGGGATGCCATGGGCGACAGTGCCACTGTGGCGGTGCACATCAATCGCCTGCGCAAGAAGATTGAGAAGGATCCCGCCGATCCGCGCTACATTGTTTCCGTTTGGGGCGCGGGCTATCGCTTCAACGCTTGCTGAGAACGAAGAAAGCGCTCTTATTTTAAGAGCGCTCGCGGCAGAAAAAGTTTATCTTTTGTTTAAGACTGCGTTATCGGCTGTTTAATCCTCCTTGTTATACTTGAGCCATCAAGTTGAACAAAGGAGGATGGTTGAGATGACAACCTTTCATCAAGAAATAATGAACTGGGATTTTAAACGCATCGGAAAAAATTACGCGTTACTGAGTATTGTGGCGGTGGTCGTTGCTGCTAGTTTAAGTCTGTTTCTGCTTTGGCCGCAGTTGTCTCAGGCGGCGACGGTATTTGCTGAAAGCGGCGGCCCGCTGGGCTGGCGGCTGGATGCCCTGGAAGAAACACTGGAGTGGAGTTTTGCTGGTGTTGCTGTTGGCGGCGTTAGCGCCGTGTCCCTGGGCGTACGCACCTTGCTGCTGGTCATTAGCTTGGCGTTGATGGCGCTGGCGGCAGGCTACTGGCTATTGGTGGCTCTCTGGCTGCATCAGTTGGCGGTGCGTTCGGATATGAACGGCACGCTTTGGCTCTTGCTCGGGCTCGTTGGCAACCTCGCTGCCGTGGCGGTGTTCTTTGTCAGCCGCAGCCTGCTTCGTGTTGAATGCGATGCCTGTGGCGGCTGGTCGCCAAAAGATGCGGCTTATTGCCGCCACTGCGGCAATGTGATCGGCTACAGCTGTCCGGCTTGCGGTCAGCCAATGAATCGAAACGATCAGTTTTGCCGTCACTGCGGAGCGGTGACAAATTCATCAGAAGACACGATAATTGATGCCGATGACCCGGCAGCGGTTGCCAAGTTCACCGCTGATGGGCTATAATAATGAAATAACATGGACCGAGAGCGGCTGTGCAAACAGCCGCTCCTTTACGGTCAATCGCGAATGAAAGGAGAGAAACGATGATCTACCACATTTTTCATGGCTTCTGCATGGCGCTCGCTGATAGTGTGCCCGGCGTATCCGGCGGCACGGTGGCGTATATTCTAGGTTTTTACGAACGCTTTATTGACGCATTGCATTACCTGTTCAATGGGTCTTTGCGCGAACGTAAAGAAGGCCTGCGCTATCTCTGCAAGCTCGGCATTGGCTGGGTCATTGGAATGGTGTCATCGATTCTCGTGCTGTCGCAGCTGTTTGAAACGCACAGCTATTTTCTTACCTCGCTGTTTCTTGGGTTGACGCTAGCGGCTCTGCCTTTTGTCATTAAAGAAGAAAAAGAAGTCGTTGTTGGTCATTACAACAAGCTGCCGTTTCTAGTGATCGGCCTTGTAATTGTCTGCGGCATGGTGTTCTCTCGCGAAAGCGGTGCTGGAATGGCTGCCTTGAATTTTTTGTCGTTGAATTTGGGGCATTATGTCTACATCTTTTTCTCCGGCGCCTTGGCCATCTCTGCGATGGTGCTTCCTGGCGTGAGTGGCTCCACGGTGCTGCTCATCATGGGTGTGTATCTGCCAACCCTTAATGCGGTCAACAATTTGGCCCATCTTAATTTTGCGGTCTTACCAGGCATGCTGGCGCTCATTCTTGGCATTCTCTGCGGCGCTGCCGTATCGGTGCGTTTCCTGCGTGCTGCGCTGAAACGTCATCGCAGTGCCATGGTTTATCTCATCATTGGGCTGATGATTGGTTCGCTTTATGCCATCATCATGGGGCCAACCACGCTTGGTGACGGCGAAGCGCCGCTCACTATCGCCACGTTTAATCCGCTGGCTTTTGTGCTGGGCATTGTCATTCTCTTTGCGCTCGAAAAAATTAAAGCCGTTGGCCAGCGTCGCGAAGCAGAAATGCAGGCGCTTTTGAACGACAAGCCTGAACAGCAATAAAATACCGAGACGGTCGTCCTTGGCGATCGTCTCTTTTCTTTTGCTTAACCGCCGCTCAGGGCTGTCATTTTCTGCCGAGAGCAGGTATAATAAAAGGTGCGAATATTGCACACTCCCAGGAAGAAAGGATGGGGAAGATGCTACTAGACATCACTCGTGAAGAAGATTTGCAGACAGCGGTCGATGCATTGCGTGCTGGCAAACTTGTGGCCTTTCCGACCGAAACGGTCTACGGCCTGGGCGCTGATGGCTTCAATGAAGAGGCTTGCCGCGCCGTCTATGCCGCCAAAGGGCGTCCGTCGGATAATCCGCTGATCTTGCATATTGCAGATATGAGCGCTTTGCGCGACATCGCGGAAGACATTCCGGAAGCCGCCGTTGATCTGGCCGAAGCCTTCTGGCCAGGACCGCTCACCCTCGTGCTGAAAAAACGCAAGGTGGTATCCAGCACTGTCAGCGGTGGGCTCGATACCGTTGCTGTGCGCATGCCCGACAACGACCTTGCCCGCACGTTGATTCGCGCTGTTGGCCACCCACTCGCTGGTCCTAGCGCCAACCTCAGCGGCCGCCCATCACCAACGATGGCTGCTCATGTGGAACACGATTTTGGCGACCACATTGCTGGTGTCGTTGATGGCGGCACTTGCCGCGTCGGGGTTGAATCCACCATCGTGGATCTCACTGTTCAACCTTATGCCATTCTGCGTCCAGGTGGTATTCCACGTGAAAAAATTGAGGCTCTTATTGGTCCGGTCACTGAGGCCGCGCCGTTGGGCGATGACGACGCGCCAAAAGCACCTGGCATGAAATATCGTCACTATGCGCCTCAGGCGCCAGCGTATTTGCTCACTGGCGACGACCGTGCCCAAAAAATCCTCGCTCGCATGGCGCAGGCACCGCGTCCAATCGGCATGCTCATTGCCGATGAAACCCTGCAAGGACTTGGCACAATTCCAGAAGACGTTTTCGTTTGGAACATGGGCAGCTTTGCTCATCCTGACGAAGCCGCGCACCGCCTTTTCGACGGCCTGCGCCGCATGGATGCCTATGGTGTCAAGGAAATTTACATTGATGCCTGGCCGCTTGCCGACCTTGGCGAAGCGCTGATGAATCGCATCGGCAAGCTCAGCCTGCCTTGGCCAGAGGATCATGAAGGGGCGTGAGCCGATGAATCTGCTTTTTCTCTGCACCGGCAACACTTGCCGCAGCCCCATGGCCGAAGCCATCGCCCTGGACCTTTTGCGCCGCGATGGTGGTTTTTCGGGAACTGCGGTCACTTCCGCTGGCCTTGCTGCTTTTCCTGGCGATGGCGCCACGCCAGCAGCCGTGCGTGTGTGCGAGGCCCATGGGCTCGACATCAGCGGTCATCGCTCCAAAGCACTGACCACCGATCTTGTCGCTGCCAGCGACCACATTTACACCATGACCCTGGCGCAAGCCGCACAGCTGCGTCAGATTCTGCCGCAGGCGGCTGCGCGCATCGAGCCGCTTTCGCCACAGAACGACATTGCCGATCCTTTTGGCGGCAGCGACGACACCTATCAACGCACATATGAACAAATCGAAGCCGCCATCAAGGCGCGCTTCGATGAATGGAAAAACGAATCAACAAAAGGAGAATGAACCATGAAAATTGCATTAGGATCCGATCACGGTGGCTTTGATCTCAAAACGGCCATCAAAAAACACCTCGAAACCCTCGGCCATGACGTTGTGGATTTTGGCACCGACAGCCACGAATCCTGCGACTATCCGCTCATCGCGGAACCAGCGGCTCGCGCCGTGGCTTCCGGCGAATGCGAACGCGGCATTCTCGTTTGCGGCACCGGCATTGGCATCGGCATTGCTGCCAACAAAGTGCCAGGCATCCGCGCTGCCCTCTGCCACGATACCTTTTCCGCTCGTGCCAGCCGCAACCATAACAACGCCAACATGCTCACCATGGGTCAGCGCGTCATCGGCGAAGGCCTCGCCCTCGACATTGTGGACATCTGGCTTGAAAGCGAATTCGAAGGCGGCCGCCACGAACGTCGCGTGAACGAAATTAGTGACATAGAAAAGAAAATGGCGGAATAAATGACGGCCTCGCGTCAAAGTCATTGAAGAAAGATGACAATTTTTTTGCCATCCGGTGACAGAGCAATAACAATTATCAAGAACATCTGCACGCGCGTCATTTCTATGCTATAATTGTGCAAAGTTTAAACGTTTTTCAGCGTTTATTTAAGGAGGGAATTGAAAAATGAAGAAAAGAATAGTGGCTCTTGTGGCGCTTGCTGCAATGCTGCTGACCATGCTGCCGGTGAGCGCCTTCGCTGCCAGCGAAGACATCAACATCACCGTGGCAAGTTTTAACAACGACGTGGAACAGAATGCCAACGTGCTTGTTCTTATTACAGGCGATGATGTGGCAAAAGGGATGCGCGTCACCTGCTATCAAGATGGGGTTGCTGATGCCATCTACAACGATGTCATTACCAGCAACGATGAAGCCATCATTTATATCCCAAAGTCAAAAATTCATAACTTAGACGATCCAACGGCGAATAATAAAATTACGGTTAATGTCACCGGAGCCAATGGTGCGCCTGTTTATGCCAGTGAAACTTTTTATCAGGAATACCTGGCTACCCTGCCAGAATCCATGAAAGTCACTCTGGATAATGCCGATGGCACCAGCAACCGTACCATGACCGTCACCTTCGACAGCAAATACAACCCGGATGACAGCGACCGCCTCTGCCTGCAGAGCATCGATGCCAACGGCAAAGAAGGCACCTCTCAGTACATTGATGTGCCAAGCCTGACAAAGGCCGACGACGGCAGTCTCTACTTTAAGAAGTCCAACCTCAAGTTCGACACCAATGCCGCCAAAGTGTGCGTCACCCTCGAACGTGATGGCGAATTGGTGGACACTGTGACCCAGACCGTCAGCCTCACTCCAAGTTATGGCACCCTCGATCACTACGAATTTGATTTCGGCGGCAGTGTCCTCGTGCGCGGTGAAACCACCACGGGTAAGCTTTACTACGTCAACACCAAAGGTGAAAAATACGACGTCACCAACGACGATGGCATGCTCTATGCGTACACCAACGAAGAATTCTTCTCTGAAAAAGCAGACAACAAAAAACTGCAGATTTCTTTGAAAGACGATGCCACTGTTGGTGAAAAAGTGCGTGTGCAGGCCATTTACAACAACAACCCAATTGCCAATGTTGACCTCACCATTGTGGATGACATCGAAACCGGCAAAGTCCTCACCAATCGCTCCAGCTATAACGCTGGCGAAGAAGCAGGCATCGAGTTCACCCTCGTGAACAGCAGCGGCAATGCCATGAAGCTCGACTTCTTCCCAACCAACATCGACATTCGCTGGATCGATTCTTCCGTCAGTGATCCTGGCTTCAAAGTCAACCTTACCGACCACGGTGCTTCTCTTACCAGCAAAGGCACCCTGCTCACCTCGCTGCAGTGTGACAAGCCTTGCACCGGTAAGTTTGAAATCACCTTCACCGACGACAAAGGCCACGCTTATCAGGTCGTCAGCGACACCTTCACCTTCAAAGATCCAGACGCCAAAGCTCAGAAAGTTGAGCTCACCATTGGCTCCACGGCTATGAAGGTCGATGGCACCACCGTCACCATGGACGTGGCTCCGCTCATCTACCAGAACCGCACCTTCGTGCCTCTGCGTGCAGTGGCTCAGGCCTTTGGCGGTGACGTCAACTTCGACAACGACAGCCGCGTCATCACCATCAAGCTTGGCAGCACCACCATGATCATGACCCCTGGTTCCCAGTCCTACACTGTCAACGGTAAGGCGAAAACCACCGACGCTGCGCCATACATCATCGCCGATGCTGGCCGCACCATGGTGCCATTCCGTGTCATCGGTGAAGAACTCGGCTACGACGTTGAAGCCATCTCTCGTCCAGACGGCACCACCTCCGGCGTTGTGTTCGAAGCCAAATAATTTTTGCAACATCCATTCCCCAAAAGCCATGGCGCTTTTGGGGATTTTTTGTTACCCTAAAAGCAAACCCCAGGAGAGGAGGCCCCGCCATGCACGACATCTGGAACCCTTGGCACGGCTGCGTCAAAATCAGCGAAGGCTGCGCTCATTGCTACATGTACTACCTCGACCGCGTTCGTGGCAATGCCGATGGCGCTCAGATCTATCGCACCGCCAACATGCGCTATCCCCTCGCCAAAGACCGCCACGGCAACTACAAAATCCGTGCCGGCGAAATGCTCCGCGTCTGCATGACCTCCGACTTCTTTCTGCCCCAGGCCGACCCCTGGCGCGATGAAGCCTGGGCCATCATGCGCCAGCGCAGCGACGTCATCTTCTACCTGCTCACCAAACGTCCGCAGCGCGTCGCCTGCTGCCTGCCCCGCGACTGGGGCGACGGCTGGGACAACATCTTCTTTAATGTCACCTGCGAAAACCAGCGCCGCGCCGACGAACGCCTGCCCCTGCTGCTGGAGCTTCCCTTCAAGCACAAAGGTGTCATGTGTGCGCCCTTCATCGGTCCTGTCAGCCTGGCGCCTGCCCTTGCCACCGGTCAGATCGAGCAAGTCATCTGCGGCGGCGAAAATTACGACGGCGCACGTCCCTGCCATTTTGAATGGGTGCAGCGCCTCCGCGACGAATGCGTCGCCGCCGACACCACCTTCTGTTTCATTGAAACCGGCACGCACTTTGTCAAAGACGGCAAACACTACCATCTTCCCTCCAAACGCCTGCAAAGCCGCATGGCCCATCGTTCCGGCATGAATTACCAGGGCCGCCCGCAGCACTTCGCCCTCCGTGACCCTCTCGGCTGGCCCATCGCCGACAGCGACCGCTACACCCCGCGCTACCGCAGCCAATGCGCCGACTGCGCCAGCCGCCTCATCTGCAACGGCTGTGCCGACTGCGGCCAGTGCGACCACCGCCCATAAAAAAACACCGCTGCCCAGCGGCCAGCGGCGCATCAGCAACACAAAAAAACGACAGCCGCGCGGCTGTCGTTTTTCTTTCTGTGGCTCTCGATTGATCA
>CALAKO010000148.1 GCA_937922955.1 uncultured Peptococcaceae bacterium
TTTTTAAAGTCATTGAAATAGTATTTTGGCACAAGATCGTTTTTGTGAAGGTAGCTGATGATATACGAATGGAGGAGTTGCTGAGGAGAGTCTAAAGGCAAGTCTTGTGATTTGATTAAAGCACAGGTGCAGATGGGTTCATCGGCGATGGGGATGACTGTGAGATTTTCTCGAACGGCTTCGTCTTGACGCAGAAAGGTTTCTAAGGTGCCAAGGGAAACGTAGTCACCATTTGAGACCATTTGGTAACAGGCATTTACATTCCCAGAGCAGGTGATGGAGAGGGCTGGATCCAAAAGATCCAGTTGCAGAATGTGGCATACTTCAGTGTTGGCAAGATCTGTTTGAGTGAGAATGAGCAACCGGTAATCTTTGAGTTGTTTTTTTGTGCAGTTTTGTTTGTTGGCCAACGGATGGTTTTTGTTAACCATGGCAATCGTATGAAGCTGGAATGCAGGAGTTACAATGAGGTTTTTTTGCGCAGTTTTTAGATAATCATCGTCATTGATGGTATAGAGAAACGCCAGCGCCTGAGGATTATCATTGATTTTCTGATACCCTTCTTTCCAATCAACAATAATGTTGTTGACACTGATGGTGGGGTAGTCTTTGGCAAAAGCGATAAGAATATCGTTCAAGATGGTTTCATTGATGGCATTGTTGGAATAAAAGGTAATCTGTTGATTGGTGGTGTTTTCAGAGATTTTAAATTGAAAGGCGGCGTGCATTTCGTCAAATTGATAGAGGGTTGATTTGGCGAATTTTAGAAAGTGTTCACCGAAAGATGTGAGTGTGATGCCGTTTGGATGTCGTTCAAACAGGGGAACGTTCATTTCAGATTCAAGCTTACGTAAAATTCTACTGATGTTTTGTGGCGTTGTGTGAAACGCATAACTGGTTTTTGTGATGGATTGTGTCTGACTCAGAGCAATAAAGCAGCGTAGATGTTCAATTTGCACAAAGGGTCACCTCTTTTTCTGGTTGGATCAAGTCAAAAAACTACATTTTTTTCATAATACCGCATTTTTTGAAAAAAGAACAGTATGTATCAACAAATTTGTTTAAGAGAAAGCGCTTTGCAACACTGTTTTGGCAATATTCAATCTATAATCTAATGTTATAGAATGATAACAAAGATCTAGCTAGATAAAAAGGAAAGGAGTCATTCCTATGGAAAAGAAACAAATAGAAGCAGAAGATAGACCACTGATTGTGGTGCCGAAGAGTAAGAGAACGATATTTTTCATTATTTTGTACGGGCTGTTTATGATTGATTTCATTGCCCGTGTAGGGATTAATGCGATTTTTCCTGTTATCCAAGGGGACTTGGGACTGAACGATACAGAAGTTGGGATGATGGGGAGCGTTGTTTTGCTGGGGATGGCCGCGTTGGTACTGCCAATTTCATTCTTGGGCGAAAAATATTCTCCTAAAAAAGCCATCAGCATTTCAGCGCTGATTTGGAGTGTGGGGACTCTGCTCTCTGGGATGGCCAGCAATTTTAGTATTTTATTGGCTTCTCGATTCTTTGTAGGGACAGGTAATGCAGCGTATGCGCCGTTGTCCAATTCTTTGATTACCAGTATGTACAGCAAAAAGGACTGGGGCAAAAAGATCGGGATTTATAACACAGCCATGACGCTTGGGATGGCACTGGGCTCTATTGTTTTTGCCAATCTGGCGAACAGTTTTGGCTGGCGTATGGCATTTTATGCTGTAGGTATCATTAGTATTTTGTTGACGATTGCCAGTCTAGCTCTTCCAGATCCTAAAAAGATTTTGGATGCACAGGTTAAAAACAGCAAGAAAGTCGAAGAAAACAATGCGCCAAAGGTTACAGTAAAGGCGGCTTTAAGCGATGTTGTTAAAAACAAATCTCTGATTGGTGTTTGTCTTGGGGCTGGTTTAAGTTCTATGGTGCTTCAGGGATCGGCTTCCTGGTATTCCATCTATTTTGTTCGTGAGATGAACTATTCGGTTGGTTTTGCGGCAACCTTGCTGAGTATTATTTCCTTATTGGCAGCCTTAGGTTATCCTATTGGCGGGACGATTATGGACAAATGGTATCCGTATGACAAGCGTTGCAGAGTGCTCCTACCATCTATTGCTTTAATTGTTGGTGTTGTTTGTTTTGTCGCTGGTTTTTATTTTAGAATCTTACCACTTCTTTTTATTGGTGGCATTTGCCTGACCACAGCAACCACTTCTTATCACGTTGCTACTCAGGAGCTGGTCCCATCCTGGTTTAAATCGGTATCCTATGGGGTATACGTATTGGTTGTTCAATTCTTTGGCGCTGTTGGGCCACTGTTGATCGGTACTATGTCCGAAGCGTTTGGCCTCACCATGGCGTTGACGTTGGTACAGCTGTTCTTGGCTCTGGCGGTGATTATTTTCTTGCTGACGAGTCGTGCGTACATCAAGGACTTTAATAGAGCAAGAGAAATTGAAGAAGCCGCAGGCGTTTAATAGAAAACATTCCGTCAGTTTTTCGTGATTACGGAAAGGAGACAATAAAATGAAGCAGTTATTTTTCAATGGTTCAATTGTTACAGTCAACGACGCGCAGCCAATGGCTGAAGCGTTATTGGAAGAAGATGGAAAAATCATCGCTGTGGGCGATTTGGATGCGGTAAAGGCACAGGCAGATGCTGATACAGTGGAGATCGATTTGCAGGGTAAAACGGTATTGCCTGGATTTTACGATGGACACGGGCATATTGCCAATGTTTTATCAGGTTTTCCAAAGCTTTATCCATCTCCAAACGGAAACATTGACAGTAAAGAAGCTTTGTTTGATGCATTAAGAACAATGATTGCGGAAAACAAAATGTTTGAAAATGGTTGGTTGGTAGGCATTGGCTACGACAATACCTTTTTTGAGAATGGTGAACATCCAACCCGAGAAGAATTGGATAACATTTCCAAAGATATTCCAATGTTTATTCTTCAAAGCAGCGGTCACGTTGGGGCAGTTAACTCCAAGGTGTTTGAAATGGCTGGCTGGGATAAGAACACCCCAGATCCAGAAGGTGGTGTGATTCAGCGCGACCCGGTGACTGGAGAGCCAAGCGGTGTCCTTGAAGAAAAAGCCCTGCAAATCATCGGTTTTGATTATGTTCTAAAAGGGTTGACCCCACCATCTTTTGTAAAAATGTTTGTTGATACTCAGGAGTTCTATGCTCAAAATGGGGTGACTACAGCTCAAGAAGGTGGCATTACTTTCCCATCGATGATGCAGGTTTTGGAAAGCTGCAGAGACAATGATATGATGCTAATCGATGTCAGCGCTTATCCATGGCAGGAAACGGTCAAGGAACTCATCGTTGATGATTCTCCAGCACAAACCTACGATAGACATCTCAAAATTGGTGGTGCGAAAATCGTTGGCGATGGGTCTCCACAAGCCAAAACAGCCTGGCTCACCGAACCATACTATGTCAAACCGGATAATGCAGAAGACGGGTACAAAGGCTATCCAATCTACAGTGATGAACAGATGTATGAATATTGCAAAGAAGCCTTGGAGCACAACTGGCAAATGCTGGTACACTGCAATGGGGACGCTATGGGCGATCAATTCATTCGCAGCTACCGTAAAGCGTTGGCCGACACTGGCAACAAAACTGATCTTCGTCCGGTAATGATTCATGCGCAAACCGTGCGTGAAGATCAGTTGGATGACATGAAAGAACTGGGAATTATGCCGTCCTTCTTCAACGACCATGTTTTCTATTGGGGCGACTATCATGCCGACTCGATTCTTGGGCCAGAACGCGCAAGTCGCATCAGTCCAATGGCTTCGGCTGTTAAACGCGGCATGAAATTCACCCTTCATACCGACATGCCGGTGGCACCGATCAATCCAATTTTCAGCATTCACAACGCCGTTAATCGTGTCACCCGAAGCGGTCGTGCATTGGGGCAGGAATACTGCATTGATGTCATGGAAGCGATTAAGGCAGTAACCATTTATGGTGCCTATCAGTATTTTGATGAAAATATCAAAGGCAGTCTGGAAGTTGGTAAACTGGCCGATCTTGTTATTCTCGACAAAAATCCACTGATGGTGCCAAAAGAAAGCATCAAGGACATAAAAGTGTTGGAAACGATTAAAGAAGGAAAAAGCGTTTATAGAGCGGAATAACCTGTATAGACATTGAATAAGAGCTGCAACAAATACGCCAAGTTTGCAGTTTGCCTTGCTGAGACGGAGATGCTCCAATCATTTGTCGATTGACCAAATGATTGGGGCTTCTTTTTTGTGGAGTACCGTTAGCTGCTCGTCTTGTATCCTTCAATCAAATCCATTATAGTAGGGGAAAGAATTACTCTGAATAGCGAGGTGCACCTATGAAACGTTTCATTAAAATACCATTGGTGATTTTAATCGCCATTTTTGTCGTCGCAGGATGCATGTTCGTTGTTCTTGGCTTTTTACCGGAGACAGAAAATGATCAAGTAGAGAAGCTGCCAGCAGCCAATTCCAGTGAAGAAGCGCCTCTGCATGAACTGGACATTGCCGTCCAGAGAAATGCCAACGATGAAAACGTTTTCAACATCACCATGGACGACTTCATTCAGAGTTACAATGGTTACTACTGGCAGGATCATGGCGAGCGTTATCTGCAAGCGGCAAGTGAGTGGCAAGTGTCGTCTTTGGATAACACGGTTGAATCGGCGTATCCAGCGACACAGTACAGTTTTCGTGC
>CALAKO010000149.1 GCA_937922955.1 uncultured Peptococcaceae bacterium
TCCTGTTTGCAAAATAAAACAGGACGTTTTGAGGGCTAATGATCGGCGATGCGATGGAGCAGCTGTTGGAATTCTGGAGAATCGCGCAGGAAGTCGTAGTCCGATTGGGTGCGCAGTTCACGTTCGAAAGCAGTAAAAAAGCTGGTTTCAATGGCTGGCAGTCGGTCCGCTGCGGCGAGGCGATAAAATTGAGGGAGGTCGCTGCCGTTCCACGGTTTTTGGAGGGCTTGAAGAATGCGGTGAATGGACTCAAGGGCGGCGGTGCGGTCTTTTCGAGCAAGTGCCAGCACGAGGTGTGGACTGACGGCCTCATGCGGCCAGAGGCCGAAGAGGTTCACCAGGTGTTCGGTCAATTGAGCGAGGGCAGAGGCCTCGTTGTGATGGTTGGTTTTGGCTTCAAACTCAATGAGCAGCATAAGCTGCGTATGTAAGCGAATCACTTTTGTGAGCACCTGAGATTCGAGCATCACGGCTGCGTCATCGTACGCGTTACGGGCGGCCAGCAAGCGAATGGTGAGTAAGTTTTTGTCGGAATCGGTATCTGGCAGCTGATCAATCAGCTGTTCGGCGCGGTCCAGATTGCCGCTGCTTAGAGCCAAGGTTGCGAGCTGCCAGCGCGAGGCAAGGCGCAGAGCGTCGTCGTCGCTTTCGGCGCTGCGTTCAAACCAGCCAGCGATTTTTTCCTCGTAAATCGTCTTCTCTTCCAGCGGCATGGTGGAGAGAGTTAAGGCTGCGTTGAGCATGGTGGCGCTGGTGTAAATGAGCCGTTCGCAGTGTGGGTATTCGCGGATTTTTTCTTCAGTGGCCGCAAAGGCTCCAGCGGTATCGTCGCTGATGGCTTGGTCGTAGAGCGCGTTGACGAAGGCCGCGATTTCAACATCGGTCAGTTCTTCGTGAAAGGAGAACAGGGTGTTCATGTCAATCTTCAACAGTCGCGCCAATGCTGGCAGCAGGGTAATGTCCGGCATGCTGACGGCGCGTTCCCATTTGTTCACTGCTGGTGCAGTGACACCAAGCATCGTGGCGACCTGTTCTTGAGTGAAACCGTTTTCTTTACGATAATTGCGGATTTGTTCGGCAATGTTCATAGTGGATTCCTCCTGTGGACGTTCAGGTACCTGTTGAATTCAGTATAGCGCTGAGAGCATCAAAAAACCAGTGATGCGTCGTTAGTAAAAGAGGCCGAAAAATTAACCAGCGTTCAATAAAAAAACTCCCCAAACTGGGGAGCATTTTTTATCCAATGCCAAGCAGTGCCAGGCAGAGATTGATGATGCCGGCCAGCACCATGGTCGGCACTGCGCCAAGTTTGGTTTTGCGCAAAAGCACAAAGCACAGTGCAAAAATGGCGATCATGAGCCAATTGGTCTGAGCGAAATCAATGATTGCATCCGTTCCCCAAAAGGCTGTAATTAAGATGGAGACGCCAGCAGAGGCGATAAGTGCTACCGTAGCCGGACGCAGCGTGCTGAGAATGCTTTTCAGGCCGCTGGCGTTGCGGTATTTGAGATAGAGAATTGCCAGAATGGTGACAATGATGCATGATGGCGCGATGCAGCCAATGGTTGCCAGCACAGCGCCAGGAAGGCCAGCTACTTTGATGCCGACAAAAGTGGCCGCATTGATGGCAATAGGACCAGGTGTCATTTGAGAAATAGTGACTAAGTGGGTAAATTCTTCCATGCTGATCCAGCCATTATTGGTCACAATTTGATCCTGAATCAGTGGCAAGGCGGCATAACCGCCGCCGAAACTGAATAACCCAACTTTAAAGAAGCTAATAAATAATTGCAAATAAATCATTGGTTCCCCTCCCTCGTATAATAAGTTAAAATGTTGTTTTTCTATCAAAACAGCAGGCTCTGAAGT
>CALAKO010000150.1 GCA_937922955.1 uncultured Peptococcaceae bacterium
GAATTAGAAAATGATGAAGCTGCGTTAAAAGAAACAATTGCAGCGATGCAGGCAGCATCTGATGAAATTGGACAACAGATTGCTACCTTACAAGCTCAAGAAGAGGCTAAGCGTGCTGCGGCTGCAGCTGCGGCCAACCAGGCAAATGGAGCAGTGACAACAACCACAAATTCTTCTGATTATACGGTGTCGGCCGCTGGCTCTGGCGTATGGCCAGCGCCATCCAGTCATTTGATCACCAGTGATTACGGTGGTCGTTCTTATCCATTAGATGGTAGTTATAATTATCATCTTGGTATTGATATTGGTGCGTCTTATGGAACGCCGGTTGTGGCTTATCAAGGCGGAACAGTATTGATTGCCTCTTACCACTGGAGTTATGGTAACTATGTTGTTGTTGACCATGGCAATGGCTTGAGCACGCTGTATGCGCATATGTCTGCTTTAACAGTTAGTGCTGGACAGACAGTGAGCGCTGGTCAACAAGTTGGTCAAGTTGGCTCCACTGGCTCGAGTACAGGACCTCATTTGCATTTTGAGGTACGTATCAATGGATCGAATGTCGATCCTTCGCCATATCTTGGAATTTAAAAGCTCTGAAAGAAAAGCTCTCTTTCAGAGCTTTTTTCTGAAAAAAGTTAAATGAGGGATGAAAAATGAGTTTAACAAAAAAAGAACTGAAATCTTTAAAAGCAGATGCACAATTAATAAAGCCAAAAATTCTTGTCGGAAAAAATGGCTTGACGGATGGCACTTTGCAATCAATTGATGAAGTTTTGACAGCTGATGAGATTGTAAAAATTAAATTTTTAAGCAATAGTGTAGACATCGATCAGAATGCTTGTGAACAGCTTGCAGCTGATTTGGGCGCTGAATTTGTACAAAAAATAGGCCGAATGGTTGTTTTATATCGAGAAAACCAGTAAAATCTTAGATTGGGTGATCTTGAAGAATGGGCACAGGTAAAAGAATAGTTGTTAAAGTTGGAACCAGTTCGGTGACGCATCCGAATGGTACGATAAACTTAAGATTTATTGATAAGCTATGTGGCGCGTTGACCGATTTGAAAAATGAAGGTAATGACGTGATTCTCGTTACTTCAGGTGCTGTTGGCGTTGGAAAGTATCGAATGAATCTGCAAGATAAGCAACTTACAATTAGTGAAAAACAGGCAATGGCTGCAATTGGTCAAGGCCTTATTTTGCATATTTATGAAAAGAGTTTTTTGGAGTATGGGCAGATGTCTGCTCAGTTATTGTTGACTCGAGAGGATATTAAAATTAGAAAGCGATTTTTGAATGCTCGAAACACTCTTTTAGAACTCATAAAACTTGGGGTAATTCCAATTGTCAATGAAAATGACAGTGTTGCCAACGACGAAATAAAGTTTGGTGATAATGATACGTTAGCTGCGCTGGTTGCTGTTTTATCAGATGCAGATTTGACTGTTTTATTCACAGATATCGATGGTTTGTACACGAGCAATCCGTTTGTAAAGAAAGATGCCAAAAAAATCGATGTGGTTGAGCGTATCACCAGCGAGATTGAAACAATGGCCGGGAGCGCTGTTTCGAAAGTTGGAACAGGTGGAATGAAAACAAAAATTGAAGCGGCAAAAATTGCTACAAATGCAGGAATTTCCATGGTGGTTGCCTCCAAGAACGAAATAGGGAAGTTACATGAGATAGCTGCAGGAGAAAAAATTGGGACGTTGTTTAAAGCTACCCATCGGCCGCTGCATGCCAGAAAGTCATGGATTCTGTATGGATCTGAATCTGAAGGCGTGTTAGTCGTCGATGAGGGGGCAAAAAAGGCTCTTCAAGAAAAAGGAAAATCCTTACTGCCGAGTGGCATTGTTAAAGTCTCGGGTGATTTTGAGCGGGGTGCGATTGTGGCAATAGCTGACACAAATGGGCACCGCTTTGCTAAAGGAATTGCAAATTATTCCTCACTATTTATCGATCGAATCAAGGGTATGAAAAGCAACTGTATTTTTAAAAAGTATCTGGATTATAGCGAAGAAGAGATTATTCATAGGGACAATTTAGGGCTTTTATAGGTGTTAAGGAGCAGTATACATGAAAATTGGCTTATTTGGAGGAACGTTTGATCCGATACACTTGGGACACGTTGATATGATTAAGCAATTATGTGATCATATGGCACTGGATAAGGTGTATTTTATTCCTGCCTATATCCCTCCTCACAAACATAAGTTGCATATGACATCATATTTTCATCGCTTAACAATGGTGCAGTTGGCTGTTAAAGAAGAGCAAATGTTTGAAGTGTCTGAGTTTGAAAGTCAAAGTACCAAGCCATCCTATACTCTTCACACAGTTGAACATTTTAAACGTGAATTCCCCGAAGATCAATTATTCTACATTATGGGAGTGGACGCTTTCAACTCGATTGAAGAGTGGCATCATTGGCAAGAACTTTTGCGTATGACAAATTTTATTGTTATCGATCGACCACATAAAACATTGTCTGTTTCTAAGGAGACATCTGACGTGTTAAAAGAGAGTTCCTATGAAGTATTTTATTTACCACTTCATACGCTGCCAATCTCGTCTACGATGATTCGTGAACGATTAACTCAACATGAATCGGTGAAAGAATACTTAAACAATAGCGTTTCGCAATATATTAGTGAGAACCATTTATATCAGCAGGAGGAGAATCAATGAGTTTTCAGGAATTGGTCAAAAGCCAACTGTCAGAGAAACGTTATGAGCACTCATTAAGAGTGGCACAGGTTGCCGTTCAACTTGCACATATTCATAAAGTTGATGAGAAAAAAGCCGAAATCGCAGGATTGCTTCACGATTATTGTAAAGAATATCCTAAGGAACATTTGGTAAAACTTGCTATTGAAAGCAAATTTCTCAGCTCTCGTGAGGATTTACTAATGCCGCAGATTTTACATGGTCCTGTGGCAGCTTATGTGTTAAAGCAGGATAAAATAATAGAAAGCGAAGACGTTTTGCAGGCGATTCGTTTCCATACAACAGGTCATCCTGATATGGATGGGTTGGCAAAAATAATTTTCATTGCCGACTATGTTGAACCTGGTCGAAAAACACCAAATATTGATAAGCTGTTTCAGCTTGCCACGAAAGATCTTGATTCTTGTATTGTTGAGATCATTGACCAAACGGTGTATTATCTTATGGATGGACACAAGATTATCCATGAAGATATGATGCGCTTGAGAAATAAAATTATAAGCGAGGAGTAAATGCTTTTTATGAATAAAACAATAGAGAAATTTGTCCAGTTGATGGATCTTAATAAGTGTGAAGATATAAAAGTGTTAGATATGAGGGGCATTACTTATATTGCAGATTATTTCGTTATTGCGACTGTAATGAACAAACCTCATGCAGAAATGATATGTAGAAAATTGGAAGAATTAAACTATAAATTGACAAACAGTGATTATTTCCGTACGGAAGGAAAAGAAGTAGGCGACTGGATGTTGATTGATACTGGAGACGTCATTGTTCATCTTTTCCAACCAGAAACACGTGCGTACTATAATTTAGATGCATTGTGGGGCGATGCAGAATCCGTTGATGTATCTGAGTTATTAGTGGATTAGTGGAGGTGTGTTGCCGTGACAGTGGGATTTTTCGATTCTGGAATTGGTGGTGTTTCCGTATTAGAAAAAGCCGCTACACAATTACCGAGTACAGATTTTCTGTTTTATGCTGACTCGGCGCATGTTCCTTACGGGAAAAAAACGAGTGCTGAAATTATACGTTATGTTGATGAAGCGGTATTGTTCTTACGTGAACAAGGTGCCGATGTTGTTGTTTTGGCATGCAATACCGCAACCAGTGCTGCAGCGAAATATCTTCGCGAGAAATATTCTTTTCCAATTTTGGGAATGGAGCCGGCGGTAAAAGTTGCGGCACAAACTTTGAAAAACGATGAATTAAAAAAAATTATTGTAACTGCAACTGATTTAACGTTAAAATTGGAGAAACTAGACAATTTGATTCATCGTTTAGGCGTTGTGAATTCTGTCGAAGAAGTATCCTTGCAGCAGTTGGTGACTTTTGCTGAAAATGGTATTTTTGAAGGCAATGAGGTTGAAAATTATTTGCATCGCAGTTTTTCTACATGCGATATATCGCATGCTTGTGCAGTGGTGCTGGGATGTACACATTTTACCTTTTATAAAACACTTATAAGCGGTATTGTGTTAAATTTAACAGGTCGAAGAATTCCAGTTGTTGATGGCAATTTTGGAACTGTCAATTATTTGGCTACGATGATTAAGGACGATGCCAATCCAATAAAGCCGTTAAATGAACGACTGCGATTTTTTGAGAGTGGGCAGGAAGTGCCTTTTGAAAAGTATCAGTCAATTTTAGAAAGAGCGCATTTCGAAAATGCAAGGAGAGATTAACATGAAAAAAGCACTATTTATTGTTAATCCGAATGCCGGAAAAATGGCAATAAAAGAGAACCTGATTGATGTTCTGAGTAAATTTAACGCCAAAGGCTTTGAAACAACGGTTTATATTACACAAAAAGCCAACGATGCCACTGAATATATTCAAAATCATGGTGTAGGCTATGATTTGATTATTTCATGTGGTGGTGACGGCACTTTAAATGAAATCTTGCGTGGCATTGCATCATCAAATAAAGAGTATGCGCCAATTGCATGTATTCCAGCCGGTACAGTAAATGACTTTGCTCGGTCACTAGGAATTCCTAGCGATATTCAACAAGCAGCAGATACTGTTTTGGAGTCGGTACCGCATGATTATGATTTTGGTATGTTTAATGGTTCGATATTTAGTTATGTGGCTGCAGCAGGTGCATTTACTGAAGTATCCTATGGGACACCGCAGTATTTGAAAAATCTGCTAGGAAAATATGCATACTATTTTGAGGCGTCCAAAAAAATCACTGATTTGTCAGATGTGTTTTCTTTAAAGATTGAAATTGATGGCGAAGAAATCATCGAGGGCAATTTTATTATGGTAGCCGTGTCAAATTCAAAATCAATCGGCGGTTTTTTGCAATTTGATGATGATCAAAAATCAATGCTGACGGATGGAATGTTCGAATTAACGTTAATTAGACGTCCAGTTACACCGATGGATTTACAAAAAATGGTTCATTCGCTAAATGTTCGTCGCTATGACAATGACTGCATTCGCAGTATAAAAGGTCATTCTTTTAAAATTATCTCAGAAAAGCCTTTACCATGGACTTTAGATGGAGAGTATGCTGGAGAGTTTGAGGAAACGACTATTTGTCTGTACAATAAACGAATTCAGTTGGTTTTTCCTGATTAAGGATTAATATATTTTTATCAAAGAAAGGAAAAAGATAATGATCAATAAGAATTATGAAAGCCTTAAAAACAACTATTTGTTCTCAACTGTAGCCGAAAAGGTTCGTGCGTATTCTGAAGCACATCCAGACGCTGATGTCATTAAATTGGGCATCGGTGATGTCACCAAACCTTTAGCAAAAAGTGTTGTAGCAGCATTACATGCAGCAGTTGATGAAAATGCCAAAGCGGAAACTTTTATGGGCTATGGTCCAGAACAAGGATACGGCTTCCTGCGTGAAGCATTATCCGACTATTATGAAAAATTGGGCGCAAAAATTGATGCCGATGAAATATTTGTTAGCGATGGTGCAAAGAGTGACATTGCTAATATTTTAGATATTTTTGATAAGAATTGTCATGTTGTTATTCCAGATCCTGTTTATCCTGTTTATCTCGATACCAATGTGATGGATGGTCGTAAAGTAAGCTTCTTGAATGCTAATCAAGGAAATAATTTTCTCCCTATGCCAGAGGATCTTGCAACAAACGAAAGTGTTGATATCATTTATCTTTGCTCCCCAAATAACCCTACTGGCGCCTGCTATAACAAAGAACAGTTAAAGACTTGGGTCGATTTTGCAAATAAGCAAGATGCCGTTATTTTCTTTGATAGCGCATATGAAGTTTTTGTAAATGATCCTGAACTTCCAAGAACAATTTTTGCAATTCCTGGTGCACGCACTTGTGCTATTGAAATTGCATCCTTGAGTAAAACCGCTGGTTTTACAGGGACCCGTTGCAGCTACACTGTTGTTCCGAAGGAATTGGTGCGCGATGGTCAGTCTTTAAAAGATATGTGGTTCAGACGTCAATCAACCAAGTTCAATGGAACACCATATATTGTTCAAAAAGCGGCTGAAGCAGTATTTACTGATGAAGGATACGCAGAAATCATGGAAAACATTCATGGTTATCAAGAAAATGCCAAAATCATTACCGACACACTTGATGAATTGGGGATTTATTACACGGGCGGGCATTATTCACCATATGTTTGGTTGAAATGTCCTAACAATATGAGTTCTTGGGAATTTTTCGATTTCTTACTTGAAAAAGCTCAAGTAGTTGGAACTCCAGGTGAAGGTTTTGGTAAAAATGGCGAAGGCTTCTTCCGTTTGACAGCTTTTAACACCCCAGAACGCACAAGAGAAGCAATGGATCGTTTAAAAAGAATTTTGAAATAAGATTTAAGGTGTGTAGATAAATGATTCAGTTTACCAATGCGGGTCATACCTTTAAAAATGGCACTGTTGGCTTAGCAGACATAAATTTAAAAATTGACGCAGGCGAATTTGTTTACATTGTAGGTGAAAGCGGCGCTGGAAAATCGACATTTGCTAAACTTGTTTTGCGTGAATTGGCTGTTACCTCGGGGACAATTCGTGTGGATGGTGTGGATTTGGCTAAAATAAGAAAGCGCCGGATTCCGTATTATCGTCGAAAAATTGGCTTTGTTTTTCAAAATTTTCGTCTGCTTGCGGATCGCTCTGCCTTTGAAAATGTAGCGTTTGCTTGCGAATGTATTGGACTTCCGCGCAAACAAGTTGTGCGGAGAACAAAAGAAGCGCTGGAATTCGTTGAGCTCTTAGATCGTAAGGACCACTATCCTCATGAGCTTTCTGGCGGTGAGCAACAGCGAGTCGCAATTGCCAGAGCAATTGTGAATAAGCCTCAGATTGTCATCGCTGATGAACCGACTGGGAATTTGGATCCAAAACACGGCGAAGAAATTTTTAGATTGTTTGAAGCTATTAATAGCATAGGGACGACCGTTATAATGGCAACTCATGATGAAATATTGGTAGACAAACACTTACATCGTGTGGTTACGTTGTCTGATGGCCGAATTGTACGTGATAGCATGAATGGAGGGTATTATTTAGATGTTCCTGACAAAAATGAAATATACCTTTCGTGATAGTTTGCGTCAAATCACTCGGCATAAATTGTTCTCTTTTTTGACGGTCTTAACCATTGCTATTACTTTAACCTTGCTAAGTGTTGCGATGTTGGTAGCTGCAAATAGCTATAA
>CALAKO010000151.1 GCA_937922955.1 uncultured Peptococcaceae bacterium
AGCAGAAAAGCAGGGCGGCTGTCGTTTTCGACAGTCGCCCTGCTTTTGTTGTGTCAGCGGCAGGCGCGGCAGCTGCTGCAGGATGCTGCGTCGGCGTTTTCGCCAAAGACGAGGGTGTTAAGCTTTTGACCAGTTGGGGTCATGGCGAGGCCGCCTTCGGCGGTTTCGCGCAAGGTGGCAGGCATGGTGTCACCGATGCGTTTCATAGCGAGGATGGTTTCATCGGCCGGGATGTGGCTGGCGATGCCTGCGAGGGCCACTTCGGCAGCCATGAAGGCGGTGGTGACGCCGCCGGCGTTGCGCTTGATGCAAGGAATTTCAACGAGCCCGGCTACAGGGTCGCAAACAAGACCGAGGATGTTTTTGATGGCAATGGCGACGGCTTCGCCGCTCATGGCAGGAGTGCCGCCGGCCAGTTCAACGACGGCGGCAGCAGCCATGGCACTGGCGGAGCCGCATTCGGCCTGACAGCCGCCGGAAGCACCGGCGAGAGAGGCGTTGTTGCCGATGACCATGCCGATGGCGGAAGCGGTGAAAAGCGCCATGACGCAATCGTATTCGTCGAGGTTGTATTCTTCCTGCATGGTGACGATGGCGGCAGGCAGAATGCCGCAGCTCCCGGCGGTTGGTGCGGCCACAATGCGGCCCATGGCGGCATTGAGCTCACTGACAGCGAGGGCGCGCCAAATGGCGCCGCTCATGAAACTGCCGGTGAGCGATTTGCGATGCTCGTAGACTTGATAGAGTTTGTAGGCATCGCCGCCGGTCAGGCCACTGGTGCTGCGGATGTCCGGGTCGGTGCCTTTTTGAATGCTTTCGCGCATGACCTGATAGTTGCTGCGCATTTTCTGAAAGAGCACTTTGGGTTCAACATCCATTTGTTCAGCTTGATCGCGCAAGACGATTTGGCTGATGAGTTCGCCGCGTTCGGTGGCGACGTTGATAAGCTCGGCAATGCTGGTGTATTTCAATGTTTCCATAAGAGATTCTCCTTTTCTCAGGCGATTGGCTGCACGGCGATGCATTTGTAAATGTTGTTGGCCGCTTCGATTTCGGCGCAGAGAGCGTCAACGTCGTCGTGGCGCAGGCTGTCCATGGACAGGGTCATAATCGCTTCGCCGCCGCGTGTTTTGCGGGAAAGGTCGAAATGGCAAATGTTGCCTTCGTAGCCGGTGAGGATGCGCGTGACTTCAGCAATGGCGCCAGGAGCATCGCGATGAATGACGATGAGGGTGAAGTATTCGCCGGTCAGAGAAACGGGCATGTCGTTGACGCGAACCACTTCAATACGTCCGCCGCCAACACTGGCACCGCGCAGAGAAGCGGTGCTGCCATCAGCAGCTGTCAAATGGATTTCGGCAGTGTTAGGGTGGCTGTCGGCAAATTCGGTCGGCGTGAAGGTGATGGCAACGTTTTCTTCTTGGGCGATGGTGAGGGCATCGCGCAGCCGTTCGTCATCTGGTCCCATGCCGAGAATACCGGCAACCAGGGCGCGGTCGGTGCCGTGGCCTTTGTAAGTTTTGGCAAAAGAGCCGTGCAGAAAAATTTCAGCTCTAACAGGCGCCTGTCCGAGCAAGGTGCGAGCCATTAGGCCAATGCGTGCAGCACCGGCGGTGTGAGAACTGGAAGGTCCGATCATGACGGGACCAAGGATATCGAATACGTTCATAGGGCGAATCTCCTTTGCTGTGGGATTGTTTGCTGTCTTTAGCATAGCATTTGCTGTGTGGGGCTGCAATGGTTGCAGGAAAGGCTTTCTATAAGAATGATAAATAGTTCATGTACACGACGAGCGCTAAAAATATGGTCTGTTGGCGAGATTATGATGCAAAAGTTGGGCACGCATGGTAAAATTAATATATAGAAAGTTTGTGTCGTTTTTTGCTTTTGGTGACCTTTTGTCACTAAGTGATTCGCCGAAAGTGAGGTGTCCCCATCATGCGTATTCTAGAAAAGATCCGGCGTATTTTTGCCAGCGATGCCACTTACAGCAAGCGAGACAAATCCGATCTCATGAGTAATTCTCTATGGGATGGTGTTTATGATCGTTCCGGGGTGCCGAAGGATGGCCGCGGTGCGATTCCGAAGGACCCAGGCAAAGACATCAATAAATAGCAGAATAAAAGGACCATGCGTGACGCATGGTCCTTTTGTGTGTTAACGATTGGTCATGTGATTGACGGTGATGAAGCTGGCAACAAAGGCAAAGCATTGAATGACCAGCGGCATTGGATCGTTGAAGAGGCCGTCAACAGGCAGGCTGAGGATGCCGCGTTCTACGAGGAAGAGCAGCAGGAAGGGCCCGATGACCATTAGCCAGGACAGGGCGAGGATGGTTGGCGGCACTGTCAAGCGGCTGCGTACGCAGAAATTGAGCATGATGCCGCTGATGATCCATCCAGGTAAGGACGGCACCAGGCTGGCCTGCAAGCTGGTTGGCCAGTGAACGGTGTAGACAGAAAAAATGGTGTCGAAGAATGCGTAGACGGCATCGGAAAGGGCGAAGGCCGCATAGCAGAAAGCGACATAAATAATGAAGCGTAAAATGTTTTTCATAACAGGGCCTCCAATAGAATTTGTGGAATCAACGCGATGTGCGCTTGGTGCGGCGTGCCTGCAAGGCGCGGTCTTTGCGCATCAGCACATGAGCGATCAGCCAGGAGCAGAGAAAAACGACGATGGACCAGAGCACAATGGAGAGTGTTGGCCAAGGCACAAGAGAATCCCAGCTTGGCTGGATGAAGACTTGATAGCCGTAAATGACCAGTGCAGAAACAACATAGATGCGCAACGTGCATTTAGACAGATACTGGATTTTTTTGCCAGCCTGGTAATTGCGGAAAAGATAGGCGAGCAGATAATAGATACCAGCAGCAATGAGCAGTTCGCTGTAGGAATTCAGCGGCTGAAAAAGACTGCTGTCCTGGTAAGTTGGTGTGCTGAAAAGCTGGTAGAGGCGAATGCCGATTCCGACGAGGATGGAAATGGCCGAGCCGATGGCCAACTTGCGGCGATGTGGCACGCGGTAGAGCCAGGCGCCAAGCAGAAAGTAAAAGAGCATAGCGCTTGGCGTTGTGAGAATGATTTGCCCGATGAAGGTCTGCACACAAACTGGCAGGTGTGGTGCCAAAGGATTGTAAATATAGGTGATGACAAAGAGCAGCAACATGGCGTAGCTCAGTGTCTGTAATCCTTTGAGACGGGCGAGCAGCGGCATCAGCAGGTAGAAACCAAGCAGCATTTGCAGATACCAGAAGTGGTAAGGGCCGCGTATCCAACCAACAATCATTTCTGCTGGCGACAGCAGTTCGTCGCCAACATACAACCGCAGCATCTGGTCCACACAAATGTACAGCGCTGACCAGAAAATGTAGGTTTTGGCAATGAAAGTAAACTTGTTTTTCAGATTGAACCGATAGCGATCACGCAAAAGCAGCGTGCCGGTGGCCATCATAAACAGTGGAAGTGCAACGCGTGTCAGCGAGTTGATGATATAGGGCAGGGTGCCCGATGGATTGAGCAGCTGAGCGTCCATGCGAACGTAAAGTGCTGAAACGTGTAATAAGACAATGGCGAAAGTTGCACCGATTTTGAGAATATCAATGAACGACAATCGGTCAAGTGTATTCGTAGACATTCAGTGTCCCCCTCTATACGCAATACAATATCTCTATAGTACCAGTTTCATCAATGACGGGCAACCTAGAGTTGTATTTTTTCGTGGATTTTGCCGCATCTGTATTATAAGATGTTATGGCCTGGTGACGATGTCAGAAGATGATTTTGGGAAACGAGGTTAATGCCACGAAGAAAAGTATCAAAATAGTAACATCGTGGTGACAGGTTTAGTGGTGAAACAGGGAAATTGTCATAAGGCTGTTGAGATTCACGCCTGAAAATGCGTTATGATAATAACCGTTGCTTCGCACCTATTTTTTCAAGAGGAGTGATAAAATGATGAATCAGGGACGAATCAATCGTTATATAAAGATGGCTGTGGCGCTGGTGTTGACGGTGCTGGTATTGGTGAGCTCAACCATGCCTGCTTTCGCGAAGGACGACGCAGCAGAACATATCATTTTAACCGTTGGTGTTAGTGAGATGCAGTTGGGCGACGAAACCATTTCTATTGAAGATGGTGTGCCAGTGTTGAATGGCGGCCGTGTGTATGTGCCGCTGCGTGCTGTTGCAGAAGGTTTTGGCGCAGAAGTTGACTACAACGACGCGACTCACGACATCACCATCGAAACAGAAGACACGGAAGTGGTTATGAACACGTTGGCAAGTGTGTATACCGTAAATGGCACGCTGAAATGGATGGACATGGCGCCTTATGTGAACAGCGATGGTCGTACAATGGTGCCGGTGCGTTTTGTATCGGATGGCCTTGGTTATGTGCTTGAAACAGGCACCGACGCTAATGGCGCAACGACGGTAACCATTTCTCGCAGCGAGGAGAAGTAAGTCGACGGATTGTTTTTAGTGATTCGAAATGAAGAGATTGCCCTTCGTGGCAGTCTCTTTTTTGTTTCCGGCTTGTCCCTTGAAATTTATAGGGATTCATATTATTATGAATGAAATAAATGCAATTTTTTAGCGAAAGAAAAGGATGTGAATCTATGAATTTGCGAAAGATCGTGCCAACTTTGTTCGGCGCATTGGCTCTTTGTGTGTTGCTGCCGTTGGCACCGCAGGCCAGTCAGGCTGCACAGGTTACCAGTATTGACCCACCAAAGGCGGGCGACACTCAGTTGTGGGTGACCTTCACCGATGGCAAGGCTGGTGACAAGTATGAACTTTATGTCAATGGCAATAAGGTCAACTCTGGTGAGCTTAGTGGCAATATTACCAATCCAGACCGTATGTTTTTCTACCTAACCTATGTGCCAGAAGGTGGTACTGCTGAAGGTGTAAAAGCAGGGGACAAGATCGAACTGCGCATGCAGAATGGTGACGAAATGGTTTCCCATGAAAAGATCGTTGCTTCCAGTGCCGATCCAAATCCGCCAACCAGCATGAAGGTTGAATCCAATAAGGTTGCGTCGGGTGATGCTGTTTTTGCAACGCTGATTTTTGATGAAGGCTATGTGCCGGATCCAGACGATAGAGTGATTGTCATGCGTTACGACAAAGACGACAAGGATCTTGGCATGTACACCGTGGATCTGCCGGATGCGTATGACGGCTCTGTGAAGATTCAGCTCAAGGACAGCGCTGAAACGGCTTACTATACACTGACCTTCATGTCTGGCGGTGAAACAGTTAATCTTCCTTCGGTGCGCGTTGATGTAACAGAAGACGGCACACCAAGCACGCCGGAAGATCCAGATGACGATCAGCAGGAAATTTTGGACAAAGCTGTGTCCATGACCTTCTCCTATCCGTCTAATACGGTTTCTCTCGGGGAGTCGGTTACGCCAACCATTCAGTTGACGGACGCTGCAGGTAAAACGTACGATTACACGGGCCCTGTGATTTTTAGTTACAGTGGGGATGCTGTGGCCGAAGGTACTTTTGATGCGAATGGCCGCTTCACTGTTGGCTCCGATCAAAGCTATATTGGTTCAAAAATTCAGGTTACTGCTATGGTGGGTAACTTCTCCCGCACCGTTGAATTAACGGTTCAAGCTGGCGACAAGAGTCTTTTGTTGACGCCAGAATCTGGCAGCGCTGGAAACGCGCGTGCGGTTACTTTCCAGTTGGCCGATGGTTCGGGCAATCGTCTGCGTTTGGTTTGGGAACCAACGGTGGCTGAAGTGGTCATCAAACCAACCGATCCACAAAACACTGCTAAGATGGCGGGGACTGTTACCAACCTCAGCGCGCTGACCACCAATGGCTCCGGCACCATGCTGATTTCCAGTGATGAAGTGGCAGAGGCTCAGCTGTACATCATTTTCCGCGACAACAGCGGGCGTTTCTATCAGACCGCTATTACAAACTTTAGCTTTACGGAAGCAACCGGTGAAGGCGATATGAGTTTGCAACTGACGATTAACAGCAATACTTACTCCATCAACGGTGTCACCTATCAGACAGATACTCAGCCGGTTGTGCTGGATGGGCGCACCTTTGTGCCATACCGTTTGTTGGCAGAAGCATTGGGCGGCGCTGTTGAATACGACAACAGCACCCAAACCATTACGACTGTTTACGGTGGAAACAGCATCATTATGACCATTGGTTCTAAAAACTACACCGTTAACGGTACGCCGGCGACGATGGACGTAGAGCCATACATCAACTCCGACAGCCGCACCATGGTGCCGCTGCGATTCCTGGCGGAAGCTCTTGGCTGCAAGGTAACTCCTCAATATGCGGCTGATGGAACGACCACTGGCGTGTTGGTTGAAAGTTAAAGAATCTATAAGAGCGCTTCGGCGCTCTTATTTTTTACAACTTGCAATAGGATGCGGTTTTCGGTACAATAAAGAGAATAATAACCTGATTGAAAAGAGGAGGCAGCAGATTGGTTAGTTTAAGAACATTGATCATTTTTATCATCTATGCTGCTGTATTATTTTTTGGTCACCGTCTGGAAAAACAGTTGTCGCGGCATAATAATGCGCGTCCTGGTTTGATCTTGCCAGTAGTGGCAGTGATCGTGGCGGCGGTGCTGAGTTTTAGAAATTTCTGGATTGCCTGGGATGTGAAATTTGGATTGTTCGCATTTCTGGCGGCCGTTGTTCTGTTTGTGTTCTATGCTGTGCCGGCTATTTATTTCATTCTTTTGTATATGGAAGGGCGTCAGGAAGTGCGGTCGAAACGCATGACGCGATCGGTGCGTGCACGTCAGGTGAAAACCCAGCAGCGTGTGCAGTCTAATCTGCAGCAGCGCTATGAGTCGCCGCTGGTTAAGCAGGAGCCGATCATTTATATGCCGGATCAAACAACACCGACGCCAAATGTGCGTGCTCCGCGAAAAACAGCGTCAACGACATCGCGCTCAAATAATAACCAGACATCGCGGAAAAAACGCAATCGGTCATCGAACACTCGTAAACGATGATGTAAGGACCGTACCTTAAGTGGTGCGGTCTTTTTTATTTTGTCGGGATTTTGTTGTGCCATTGTTGCCGGATGAAGGGAATGGTATAATGGACGAACAGGTGCAAACCTTTCGTCAAATCACAAAGACGGTTCTTTATTTTAAATAGAAGATTCTTGTTTGAAAGGAGCTTATTTATGGAGATTAATCAGCAAATTTCAGGCTTCCGCCTGATTGAAGAACGTTCCGTGCCAGAAACAGACAGCCTTGGGCGTCTGTTTATTCATGAAAAGAGCGGTGCGCGACTTTTGCAACTGGCCAATAACGACAGCAACAAGGTGTTTGGCATTGGGTTCCGTACACCATCAGAAAACAGCACGGGTGTTGCTCATATTTTGGAACACAGCGTGCTCAATGGGTCGCGCAAGTATCGTACGAAGGAACCATTTATGGATCTTTTGCGTTCCAGTCTCAGTACCTTCCTTAATGCGATGACGTTTTCAGATAAGACCATCTATCCGGTGGCCAGTCAGAACGACAAAGATTTTGATCATTTGATGGATGTGTATCTGGACGCGGTGTTTCATCCAGCTATTTATGAAACCAAGGAGATTTTTTTGCAGGAAGGCTGGCATTATCACATTGAAAAGCCAGAGGACGATCTGACCTACCGCGGTGTCGTTTATAACGAAATGCGCGGCGCTCTTTCCAGTGCCGATGCACAGGTGACGGATCAGATTCTTTCCTGTCTTTATCCAGATACCATTTACGGTAAGGAAAGCGGCGGCGATCCGTATGAAATTCCAAGCTTGAGCTATGAGGCTTTTCTTGATTTCCATCGTCGTTTGTATCATCCGTCCAACAGCTACATCTTCATCTATGGGGATGGCGATATTGAGCATTTCCTTTCACACATTGATGAAGAGTATCTGAGCCATTACGATAAGGAAGAAGTGGACTCCTCCATTTCTTGGCAGGACGCCTTTGCGAAAGCGCAAGAGGTGGAAGTGACCTATTCTGTGGCACCGGATGCCGACACCACCGACAAAGACTTTCTGGCCTACGCGGTGTCCTTAGGGACGCGCAAGGCGCCGGCAGACATCTTTGTTGAAGAAGTGCTGAGCGAGGTGCTGGTGGATTCTCAAGCAGGGCCTGTGAAAAACGCTTTGTTGGCAGCGGGCATTGGTGAGGACGTTTCGGCGTTCAGCAACGATGGGCTGCAAATTCCGTTTGGGATCATCGCTAAAGAAACGGATGCGGCCAAACGCGACGACTTTGTCCGCATTGTTGAAGATACGCTGCGTGGCTTGGTGCGTGATGGCATCGACAAAGATCTGTTGACAGCGGCTGTCAATAAGATGGAATATGCGCTGCGCGAAGCCGAAGGGTACACGACACGCGGCATCATTTACTATATCAACGCTTTTGAAACCTGGCTTTACGATGGTGATCCATTTGAAGCCCTCAGCTATAACGACACCTTGTCGGCGCTGCGTGCAAACATTGCCAGCGATTACTACGAACGCTACATTGAAGAACGCATTTTGAACAACCCACATAAGGTGATTCTGACAGCACGCCCACAGCCAGGGCTGAACGATGAAAAGGATGCCGCCATCGCTGAAAAATTGGCTGCTTATAAAGCGTCGCTGAGCGAGGCGGAAGTGGCTGCGCTGGTGGATGAAACCCAGCGGCTGCTGGCGCGTCAGAACAGCGAAGACAGCGCCGAAGCAAAGGCGACCATCCCTCACTTAGAACGCGACGATGTGACGGGCAGTTTCCCTGTGATTCCGTGCAACGAAGAAACCATTGCCGGCGTGACGGTGCTGCACCATCCGCTCTTTACGGCAGGCATTGATTACACCGACATGCTGCTTTCTCTGGATCACATTGATGTGGACGATCTGCCTTATTTGAGCCTTTTGACAAGCTTGATTGGCGCAGTGGATACGGAGAATTACAGTTACAGTGCCCTTAGTACCGCGGAATATCTGACCAGTGGCGGCATCCGTATTACCAGCCGCGCCATTCAGGACTATCATAATCCAGATGTCTTTACGCATAAGCTTCTGGTGTCCTCCAAGACCTTGAGTCCGGAAGACACCGCAGGCTTTTTGAATCTTGCTTGGGAGCAGCTGACTAAGAGCGATTTCAGCGATAAAAAGCGTTTCCGTGAAGTGGTGCAGATGCTGAAGAACCAGATTCAGATGGGGATTTTCCAGCAGGGGCATACCGTTGTTGCTGGGCGTGTCACCGCTTACCACAGCGCATTCAGTCGTTTTAATGAATATTTGAACGGCCTCGATTTTCTCTTCTTCCTGCAGGATTTGGACAATCATTTCGACGAACGCTTTGATGCCGTACGGGCGCGTGTGGAAGACCTGTATGCGAAGCTTTTGACCCGCAAGGGCATGATCGTATCGGTGACCGGCAGCGATGAAAGCTATGCCGCCATTCGTCCGTTGCTGGCTGAATGGCTGGAACGTTTGCCGGATGTGGACTATCCGCATGCGGATTGGCAGGTGCCAGTGGAAGTGCTCAACGAAGGCATTCAGTCTTCAGCGAATGTGCAGTATGTGGCGAAGGGGGCAGACTTGCGTGCGCTGGGCGTGACTTACAGCGGTGCGCTGGAAGTGCTGTCCAACCTTCTGACCAATGACTACCTTTATAATAACATTCGTGCCAAAGGCGGCGCGTACGGTCAAGGCATCCGTTTCAGCCGCAATGGCAGCGTCAGCTGTTACTCCTACCGTGATCCAAATCTGGAAAACACCATTGCTGTTTACGACGGTATGGCAGACTGGCTGGAAAATTTGGAGCTGGATGAAGCGTCCTTGACCAATGTGATCATCGGCGTGATGAATCGTTTCAATCCGGTGATGACAGCCCGCGCTCAGGGAAGCTGGTCGCTGACCAGTCGTGTCAATGGCGCCAAACGCGAAGACATTGTACAGGCTCAGGAAGAAGCCCTGGCGGCAACCGTCGACGATCTGCGTGCCTATGCTCCAGCACTGCGTCAGGCCATGGCAGAAAATCATCTGTGCGTGCTTGGCGGCAGTGAGCGTGTGAAACAGGCTGGCGCGCTTTTCGAGCATGTGATCAAGCTGGAAAACTAAACATCATACGCATTCTTGATGCTGTAAAAGAGAGGAGCTGTATAGGAGCAGCGCCTCTTTTTTTGTTAGAAAAACTGGTTATATCGTGCCGCCCATCGGGCAAAGTGGCGGTTGTGCCAGCTATGGGCATGTGCTACAATGAACTTGATTTGCATTTTGAAAATAACCTTAAAAAGGAGCGTGAACTCCGTGTCAAATGATCCAAAACAAGGCGGTGGACAGCCTTCAAAGTCTGAGCTGCCGCCTTATGAACGTATCATGCAGCAAAAAGCGGCGCAGCCACAAGCAGCGGATAAGCGGCCGGTGCAAGGGGCGAAAACGCTGAATGAAGCGGCGGCGCAGCGCGCGGCTGCTCGGGAAAAGGCGACCAGAGAAACCAAGGAAGCCATCGTTCGACAGCGTGCTGCACAGGATGATGAAAGACGGCAGGCTGCTGCAAAAAAGTCCGCGCCAGAACGCGGTAGCCGGAAGCAGCCAGCAAAACGCAAAAAACGTCGTCGTCGCATGCCGTGGGTGGCGATTGTACTGTTTGTCTGCGTAGCGATTGTGGTGCTGGCTGGGGTGCAATTTGGCCGTAACTGGGTGCTGCCGGCCAATGCCAACGATACTCAGCTGGTGGAAGTGGAAATTCCAGCAGGTACCCCGGTCAGTCAGATGGGGGATTTGCTCGAAGAGCAAGGCATTATTCGCTCTTCCACGTCGTTTAATCTCTATGTGCGTCTCAAAGGCGTGGCAAGCAATCTGCAAGCTGGTGTGCATGACTTAGCGCCGTCTATGACATTGGAAGAAATCGTTGAAGCTCTGCAGCAAGGGGCAGAAGAAGCAGGCCTGATTAAGATCACGGTTAACGAAGGCCTAACGGTTGACCAGATTGGCGATGTCATCGCAGAAAATACCAGCTACAGCAAGCAGGATTTTTTGGACTTGATGACCAATCAGGAATTTTTAGAGAAACTGGTGCAGGAGTATCCGATTCTGACGGATTCCTATAACAATGCCGATGTGCGTTATGTCCTGGAAGGCTATCTCTTCCCAGCTACCTATGATTTTTCATCCAGTGATACACTGGAAACGTTAGTGACGCAGATGGTGGACAAAACCAACGAGATTCTCGCTAAATATCAGACGGAGATTGATGCGTCCAGTTACAGCTTGCAGGATATTATGAGTATTGCTTCTTTGGTTGAAAAAGAAGGGATGACGACGGAAGACCGCAAGTTGATTGCTGGCGTGTTCTACAACCGTTTGGATGCAGGGATGCCAATTCAGTCGGACATCAGTGTGCTGTATGCATTGGGGACGCATAAAGAAATGGTGACCTACGATGATCTGCAGGTGGATTCGCCGTACAATTTGTATGTGAACACTGGCCTTCCACCAGGACCATTGAATAGCCCTAGTGAAGACGCCATTGTTGCTGCGTTGGAACCAACGGAAAGCAATTACCTGTATTTCTATGCCAATATTGACACTGGTGAAGTATTCTATACCGATGATTACAATCAGCATCTGCAGTGGCAGGAAGAATACGAATCAACCGGTGATATTAAAAGCTGAAAATGATGGCGAGAATTTTAGAGAATGGTAAAGCGATGAGCAAAGAGGGGATAGTGTGAGCAAAGAAACTTCTCGAAAATCCTATTATCCAGCGCTGGACAGCCTGCGTGTGCTGGCGATGATTGCCATTCTGGTTTATCATTATGCGCCGCATCGCCTGGCTGGTGGATTTATCGGTGTGGATCTTTTCCTTGTTATTTCCGGTTTTCTGCTGGCACGCAGCCTGTTGAAATGGGAAACAAAGGGATTTGGACGGACGTACGCGTCGTATCTGGTGAAGCGTGTGCTGCGTTTGGGAATACCAATGGTGTTGGTTTTTCTGGCCTCGGTGTCCGTCATCAATATTTTCTTTCCAGATCTTTTGTATAATATTCGTGGGGCCTTGGTTTCCAGCATTTTCTATGTGAATAACTGGTGGCAGATTGGCCTAGGATATTCTTATTTTGAACAATATGTGCATCCATCGGCGTTTACTCATCTTTGGTACGTGGCGGTATTGATGCAATTGTGTGTAGTGTGGCCAGTGCTGTTTGTTTTGCTGCGCCGCATGAAGAAGGGGCCGTTTGTGTTGGCGGCGGTACAGCTCGTATTGGCATTGATCAGTGCGGTGCTGATGGCGGTGCTTTACGGTGGTGATGGGGATCCTTCACGTGTCTACTATGGCACCGACACTCGTCTCTATGCCTTTGCGTTGGGCGGCGCCCTTGGTACGATTTGGCGCCCGGGAAAAATGGCTCAGCTGCACGGACGCAAGATTGGGCTGATAGCGGATGTGATCAGCGTGATTGGGCTTGTAGTGCTGGTGGTTCTGGCACTGCGGCTTCAGGATCAGTCGGTGTGGACCTATCGCGGCGGGCTCTTTTTGGCGGCGCTGGTGAGTGCCATTACCGTGGCGGCGCTGACGGTGCCTGGCGGCATTGTTTCGCGGTTGCTGAGCCTGCGTCTCCTGACCTTCTTAGGCAAGTGCACCTTCAGCACCTATCTCTGGTATTATCCAGTGCTGACCATGGGTAATATGACGCCGTTTCTCGCAGCACATAAGTGGATTCAATGGATCATTCTGTTGGTGCTTTCGGTGGTTACCTATGTGTTTATTGAGCAGGGCTTTGTGAACAAGGTGACGAAAGGACAACTGCCGGAAAAAAAACGTGTGGCGGATTTTATTGCCTCAGTGGCATCGAATAAACTGCATTTTGTGGCGACGGTGCTGGTTGTTGCGCTTTGCGTCTCTAGTGGCATTGGCTTTGCACGGGCGCAGAGCGGTGAAAATGAAACCGTGGCGGAAATGCAGGCGCAAATTGCGGCCAACGAAGAACTGCTGGCCAAGCAGGAAGCGCTTCGCGAACGCAACGAACAGGCTGAAGTCAAAGATATTCCATACTTGGATCGCTCTGTGATGCTGTATTGCCGCGATCTTAAAGTCACTTTTGTCGGTGACTCGATCCTTCTCGGAGCGGCAGCGCCGCTGACAGAAGTGTTTCCACAGGCCTATATTGACGGGAAGGTCGGTCGTCAGCTGAGTCAGAGCAACGATGTGGTAAAGAGTCTGCTTGATGCCGGGAATATGAACGACATCGTCGTCATTGTCCTGGGCTCCAACGGGCCGTTCACCGAAGATCAGCTGGATAGCCTTATGTCGCTTTTGGGCGAGCGTGAAGTGTTCCTAATCAATACCAAGGTGCCTCGCGAATGGCAGGACAGCGTCAACACCATGCTGGAAAACTATGCTAATAAGAGCAAGAAAGACAACTTCCATTTGATTGACTGGAAGAGTTTCATTGACCAGCATCCAGAATGGCTCTACGAAGATGGGACTCACCCAACGCCAGAGGGTGCTGAACAGTTTGCGAAACTAATCGCAGACACGTTGTACGATGAGCTGGCCAGCGATGAACAGAAGAAAAAAGATAAACTGGCTGAAGAGGCAGAAGCCGAGCAGGCTGCTGAGTCTGAAACGGCCAGTGCAAAAGAAACCACTGCTTCTGGTGACGATCAGACTGAAAGCGACACCAGCAGCGACAGTGAATAAAAAATAATGGTCTATAGAGGGGCTGTCGCACAAACGATATATTCGTATGTGCGACAGCCCCTTTGTCTTTAT
>CALAKO010000152.1 GCA_937922955.1 uncultured Peptococcaceae bacterium
GTTTTGGCCAGCATGACGACGCGGAGGTTACGCCTGCACCGGCAGTTGCCGCAACTCCTGCGCCTGAACCTCAGCGTTTTAACTTAAAATCTGATGTGATGTTTGGTTATGATTCAGCAGCATTAACCCCAGAAGGGAAAGCGGCGATTGCGCAGTTATACCGAAATCCCGGTCTGCAACCGGCCAAAGACAAAGCGACCGTTGTTATTGGCTATAGCGATCGCACCGGAGCCGCAGATTATAACCAGCAACTGTCAGCCCAGCGCGCGCAGGCTGTTGCCGATGAATTAGTCGCGTTAGGCATGCCAGCTGCAAATATTACTGCACAAGGACATGGTTCGAGTGATTCTGTCACGGGATCTAGTTGTGATGGGCAGACCGGACAGCAGCTGATTAATTGCCTTGCTCCAGATCGCCATGTCGTTGTTGAGATCACTGATAAGCACTAAATCGGTGTACAAAATCCCTCCACATTATCGAATGGGGAGGGCTTTTTTATTCGCACAGTGGACTATCATTAACTGTGACAAATTAAAGATGTTAGAGCGTAATTATGTTCATAGAATCCTTAGTTTCGAGAGCTAAAGGTAGATTATGGCGTTATTTTCTGCCACGGTTTACTCTGAAAAATCATGTGGATGATCAAGTATATAATTACTATGGTGTTTATTTTTCGGATGTAAAACAAGAAAAATATCAGCTTGTGAGCCTAAGAGGCAAAAATGTTGTGCTTGAAAAATGGCATGCTGAGCAGCACGCCTATATGGAGAAAATAAACCTTCCACTCAATGATATTGAAAAAATGAATGTTGAGATTATTCATTGGAGAAAGCAAGGTCCATTAAGGTTTGATTCGATTTTTCTTTTTGCAATAAATTATTTTACACGTATTGCTTATGCAAAAAATGCGCTGACGAGAGCAAAAAGCAATCTCTTTTCTTCATTCACCAGTAACAAGGCGTTGAGTGGACTTGATCGTATAATGTTGCTACAGATGCTGGTGAACGAATATGTACATCAATCGCCAGAGAAAACTCACACTGGAGTAACATGTGATGAGGTTATTGATCTATTGTACGGGACGCTTTGGTATAAACATATCAAGAATGAAGATTTCAGGAGGAAGGTCTTTCTGCTTCTCCAGTCACTTGTAATTACAGAAGATGTCAGATTTAGTGATGAAAAATATTATATACAAGGC
>CALAKO010000153.1 GCA_937922955.1 uncultured Peptococcaceae bacterium
CCCCACCGCGGCGACAGGGAAAATAACAAAAGCCACTCACAAAAAGGGAGTGGCTAATCAGCGATTATTTATCCTATCACTATATATGAAGAGATTTTTCTTGTGGTGTGATTGACGCAAAAAATCGAGGCTACCATCACCTGAGCAATGCCACCTCAAAAAGCGCACCAGTTTATGCCGCTTGATGCGGCTGCCTGGCATTGCCGCTCTGTTGTAAGTGGCGATGAAACCACAATAAACTACATATCAAAAATGTCTGCGTGCGAACCTGTGTCAACAAGAGTTAAGGTCAACACATCGTTTTCAATGAGATACACCAACAGCCAGTCGGGCTTGATGTGGCACTCGCGGAAGCCTTGAAATTTTCCGCTGAGGCTGTGATCGCGATAGCGTGGCGCCAATGGTTCTCCGCGGCGAAGCTGATCCACAACATTGTCCAGCAGGTCCATATTGGCACCACGTTTTTTCATAAGTTTATACGCTCGCTTGTAGGCATTGGTAAATTTTACGCGATACATCTCAATCCTCCAGCGCTTGTTTCAGGGCGTCCATGTCGGTGTAAGCTGGCACGCTGTCGTCGCGCGAAATGCGGCGTGCTTCTTCCATGGCTTCCAGCGTGCGTGTGCTGTAGCGCGGCAGCTCCACTGCAAACGGCAGCCCGCCATGCAAAATGCATTGACGCAAAAACAGATTCACCGCACTGGACATATCCAACCCCAACGTTGCGAACAACTCCGACGCCTGCTGCTTGGTTTCCTTATCGATACGAATCTGAGTAGGTGCAGTTGCCATATGATCACGTCCTTTCTTCCTTTATTGTAGGTCTTTTGATGGACAGTGTCAACCAAATTGCAATCAACTTCACAATTCCACTGCATGAAAACACCACCAAACCAAATGCAGCTTTGTGCCAATATTTTGCGTCTGCCATAAACAACACCGTCAAATTCAGATTTAATAATGTAAACTCGATTGAAGGCTCCAACTTTTCAGCCCAACATCAAAAAACCTCGCCTCCCGAAGGAAGCGAGGGTTTACTGTTCAACTCACGAGAGCAATCAATGATTACTTCTCGAATACAACGCTGGCGGTGGTGCCGTCTTCAGCGTAGAGTGGGGTGACTTTGAAGCCCAGTGCTTCACCAATGAAACGAATTGGTACATAGGTGCGTTCGCCGGTGATTTCTGGAGCTACGTCCATGGTCTTTTCTACTCCATTAACGGTGTAGGTGGTAGAGCCGATGGTCATTACGATTTCGTTGCCGTCAAGGGTGTAGGTGACGGTGCGAGCATCGTTGTCCCAGACTACGTCTGCACCGATGGCTTCACCAAGAGCACGGAATGGCACATAGGTGCGGCTGTTGGCGATGTATGGTGCGGCGTCTGGAATGGTAACGATGGTGTCGTTGATGACAAAGTCGTTGGAGCCAACGGTCATGGAGATGGTGATGCTGTCATCATAGTTTTCATCTTCCACGAAGGTGGCAGCGACTTTTACTTTGCTGCTTGGCATGGTGAAGGTGTAGGTGCCGTTGCCGTTGTCTTTAACGTCAACGTCTTTGCTGCCAGCAGTAACGGTGAGTTCATCGAGCATGTAGCCTTTATCTGGGGTAACGGTGATGGTCACATCTTCACCTTCGGTGGCATATTTGTCAACGGAAACGGTGCCGTTGTCGGTGTCAGCAACGGTGATTTCGTAGCTGTATTTGCCGGTGTATGGAGGCTGGTAGGTGCTTTCGACGCTGCCAGTCATTTCGCTCCCATCAGCGAAACCAACAGTGATTTCCAAACGGCCACCGTTATCGTTGGTATATGCAACGTTCTCCAAGATCTTATCAAGAATTTCTTTGTTAGTAGGATTTCCAGTCATAATGGTTTTCATTGCATTTGTAGTTGTTTTATCTGCCAACACATAAGGTGTCGCATCAAAAGATACGTTGCTAATGCTCATGCTAGGAATTTTCTGGACACCAGTTCCCATTGCATATTCAATGCATTCAAAGCCATTTCCTTTATTAAGGGTAGAATCCTTAATAACTACGTTCTGTGCACCGTTCACATTCACGCAGGCATATTTTGCGTTGCTAATATTAACCTTATTTAAGGTACCACTGTTTGTGCAATAGAAATGCACACCATATTTTGCACTATTTGCATTAATGACCAAATCATTGATGGTCGTGTCATTCGCGGTTACATTAATGATATGATTGATCACACCGTTACCAGTGTAAGACAAGGTATAGCCATTCCCATTGATCGTGATGCCCTTAACAACATTCAAAACGGCCGTAATATTGCCGCTCTTAGTTGCCGAATCAGCAGCAACATCCGCCATCAAGTTAACAACAGAACCTGCACTTGCTCCATTGATAGCCGTAATAAAGCTTGTCGCATCACTGTAATATGTCACACCACTACTGGTGGTAACTGAGCCAACAGCTGTTCCCGTAGTTGGCGCGCTCTTTAACAATTCAATCGTGGACAAATGACCAATTTCAAAAGTAATACTATCATCTGTTGTTGAAACAACATTCAATTTTTCAACATAGATATTGTCGACAACATACCAAGGCTGAACGGTTGTATCATCTGTTGGTACTGTAATGGTCACGGTACCGTTGTCTTGTCCATCTGGCAGAAGATTTGTGCTGTTTGATTCGACAGTTACCGTATAAGAAGCTGCGACATTTGTATTAGTTGATATATTTTTTTCTACAGTAATAACCACATCTTTTTCAACATTGTTCATCTTTGCCAGTGCCGTCTGATCCAAGGTTACAGTAGCAACATCGGATTTAACAGTCAGCTCATCTGCAGCAGCAAGAGATTTTGCTGTATCAGCGTTAACAGTCAACTCTGACTTTTCTGTGCTGGAAGAATTGGCTGTAGTAATATCTACAGAAACAGCATTATTTGCAACATTGGTATCTTCATCAGTATCTGTATTATTACCAACGAACGTCCCTTCCAGAGTTGCAGAAACATTACCACTAGCATCACTGGTCGAACCTACTGCAAGTTTGTCTGCCATCTTTTGAACGGTAAACTTGCCGGTGCTTTCATCTTTAGTGCATTCATAGTTCACAGCAACCAAAGAACTTACATCGCTTGAGAACGTGCCGCCAGTGATATTCCAGGTGATTCCTGCGCTATAGCTTATATTGGTGCCTAAAATTCCATTAAATATCCCACCTGAAATATTGGTCACCCCTTTTTCATACTCGTGAATTGGAGTACCATTTGAAGATTCGACCATTGTAGCTACAGCTGCATTGGTCGCATTAAATTCGCCATTGGTAATGGTTAATTGATTCCAATTAAGGACAGTTCCTGCACCACCAGTGGTATTTTCAAATTTACCACCATTAATGGCCATAATGCCATAATCATCGTTCTTTACAGTATATAAGCCACCTTTTGCATTTGGTGAACTAACCTCTGCTTCATTAATGGTCATCGTTGCATATGTTTTACCAGTGTTTTGACTAGGTGTATACCATCCGTTTTCAATAGCACTAGAATTAGAACTCTCACTGATAATAGTGCCACCATTAATTATCATATTACCATGATTAGTAATGACATAATAATCACTGGAATTGGTATTATTTGTCTTATGTAAGGTTCCCGATTCAATTGTAGCTACTGCATTCGGTTCATTCTGGATAACAGAATGACCACTAGCATTATTCACAATTTTACCATTTCCTTTACTATCCTTAATTACTAAGGAACCATTATTAATAATTGTATGGTTACCAGCAGCATTAGTAATTGTATAGCCGTTCAAATCAATGGTTACACTCGCGTCTTTTTCGATAGTGTATGCACTAGTCAACGTTACATTTTGCGTCAATGTAATCACACCGTCTTTAGCCTCGGGCAAAGATGTACCATCAGCCGCAAAAGCCGCGAACGGAAATAGACTGATAATCATCGCACATGCCAGCAGGGCGCTTAAAAAACGTTTTCTTGCTTTATGCATTGTTTTCCTCCTATCATAGTTTGTTGCTCGGAATAATTAAAAAAGCTGTGCCCTCGCGAGAGAGCACAGCTTTCTTCTTGTAATCAATCTCCCAGAATGTGATTGCTTAGAGCAATTCTCTCTCTAAATTACTTCTGGAAAACAACGCTAGCGGTAGTGCCGTCAGCAGCGTAGAGTGGGGTTACCTTGTAGCCCAGAGCTTCAGCAACGAAGCGAACTGGTACATAGGTACGATCCCCGGAACCGATCACTGGAGCAACGTCCATGGTCTGTTCTTCGCCGTTAACGGTGTAGGTGGTTTCACCGATGGTCATAACAATGGTGGTGTCGCCATCAACGATGGTAACAGTGCTTGTAGCATCATCATAGTCTACATCAGCGCCGAAGGTTTCGCTCAGAACGCGGATAGGAACCATGGTGCGGCTGTCAGCTACATATGGAGCAGCATCACCAGCAACAACTTCGTTGTCAACTACCATATCAGAAGAACCAATGGTCATAACAACGCTAGTGTTAGCATTAACATCTTCTTCACCAAAAGTGTAGGAAAGGGTATTCCCATAGATATGACCATCATCAGTCTTAACAACAACTACTACATCAGCAGTGGTTTCTTTATTAGAGAAAAGAGTGATTTCCCCTTTACCTTTCGCTACATTATTATCGGCAGTAACCTGTACATTAGCATCTTCTACACTCTTTGTATCAACATAAGCGTATACATCACCAGTAACATTTGCAACCTTACCATTGTCGTCTACTACACTTACTGCTACTTTATTGGTTTCATTGACAGGACCATTTTCCTTATCAAAAGCAAGAGTGTATTCATTATATGCATCAACAACAGTCAGTTTTTGTTCTACATATTTTTTAACGGTATCATCAAATGCTTTTACAGTTACAATAGTACCGATATAGGAGTCTTCAGATCCTAATTTTGTTGTTCCAGCTGTAACAGTATTAGTTACAGCGCGGCCATTAATACCATACTGTACATCGCCAGTTGCATTAATCTCAATACCATTTTCATCAACGTATTTAGCAACAGCCTTTAACTCTGAACCATTCAAAACTTCATCGGTTACATCAACATAATCACTTGCATTTGGAGCCTTTGCCTGAACATCAAGCACTAAATCTTTTGTAGTACCATAGTTTGCCAAAGTAAAGGTTGCAGTCGCATGTGCACCAGAAAGAAGAGAAACTTCTACGGTATATTCACCTGCAACCAAATCATCCTTAGCATCATTTGCACTTGTATTGTACACTAAAGTATATACTTCTTTAGCAGGGTCCCAGCCAAGTCTTAAATCGCCACTTTCCAAATCAGAATCAGCAGGTTTAGACTTAATACTCAAATAGCTGGAATGCTTAGCTGCATCAAATTTTGCTGCAGGTTCATTATTGTTACCGAGAATCCCACCAGGAATGGCATCCCCATTCTGATCAGTAATCTCAAATTGTACTGCATCGCTCAAATATTGATAACTGTTTTTCGCATAGTTGCGATCATCACCAGCTAAGAGAGTCTTAGCATTATTTACAGATGTTTCAATATCCTGGATCTTAACATTTGTTGCATCAATATTGATAGTTACAGCGATATCTTCGTTAGTAAGATATACTCTATATTCACCAGCAGCATCAAGAGAATATTTAAAAGTAAATTTCCCTTCGTTATCCGTGGTGAATGAATCTTTGTTCACAGAAATCTTATCACTGTTTGTGCTGACACTAAAAGTTTCACCGACAGCAGGATCACCTGTAGCATCACCATTTGCTTGGTAAGCAGTAACAGTTACATCAGCAGTGTCAATACCATTGGTAATGGTGGTTTTATCACTAATAGTCACTTCACCATTATTCTGAATAGCAGTTTCACTGTTAATCTGAATATATTCAGTTACAACATTAGTTGGATCAACAGTAATCGTGTTTGCATTTTCATCGTAGTTTAACTCATCAAGTTTTGTTACATCTTGTAATGTAGAGTAGTTACCTACGCCAGCATGAATAGTGTATTCGCCAGCACGAGTGAACTTAACATACACTTTCAAGTTGTTGCTAGCAGATGCAACATTATAAACATTTTCAGTTGCACCTCCTGGCTTACTCAATGCAGATGTGCCTTCTTTATCACTAGTGAAAACAGCAGCAGTGGTTACTCTGCCTTGCTTATCTGTAGCCCATACCTTAACATTCGCAATTGCCTCGCCAGCTTGGATGCCCGTTTCATCATTAATGATAAATTGTGTTGCAACCACATCATCAACATCTACTTTTACATTGCCATCTACAACCTTATATGTAGAAGTCTGTACATCGCCAGCAGCCGCAAAAGCAGCGAAAGGAACCAGAGTCAGCACGAATGCTGCCATGGTAACCAGCGCTACAATCTTTTTAGAGATCTTATTCAATA
>CALAKO010000154.1 GCA_937922955.1 uncultured Peptococcaceae bacterium
GAACAAATGATCCTGTCAGAAACGGAAAATCAGATTGTTTTGGGCCAGACGGACAAGCATCTGGACTTTTATGTGTTGTTGGATTGTTTTTCTCCGCTGGGCTCTTGACAAGACGTTCGCCTGAGTACCTGTGTAAAATATCATAACTTCCTTGGTAGATTGTATTTTTGGGGAATCCGCCCAGCGCATATTGTTCTTGTGAGATATTTAGTAAAGCGTGCGGTAAAACTGTGGGAAAAGGAGCATGCGTCTTTTTAACAAAAATAAAAAAGCAGCTCCGATTTTCGGAGCTGCTTTTAGTCGTTTTAGCGCTGTGGGTCGATGAGACCATAGGTACCGTCTTTGCGGCGATAGACAACGCCGATATCATCGGTATCTGCATTAAGGAAGATGAAGAAGTCGTGGTCGAGGAGTTCCATCTGCATGACGGCTTCTTCGATATCCATGGTCTTAACGGTGAAGACTTTCTTCTTCGTAACGATTTCTGGCGCTTCTTCAGCATGTGCGATTTCATCCGCTGCTGGGGAGAACATTGGTTCAGCTTTCGCTTGTTTACCTTTGCGGTTCATGCGGGTTTTATACTTGCGAATCTGACGTTCGATTTTATCAACGATTGCGTCAATGGAAGCATACATATCATTGGAAGATTCTTCGGCGCGAAGAATGTAGCGTCCAAGTGGAATGGTTGCTTCGGCTCTGTGATCCCCTTTTTCTACGATAAGGGTGACGGTGCCCTGCATTTCGTTGTAGAAGTATTTTTCGAGTTTGGAAAAACGTTTTTCTACATAATCCTTGAGTGCATTAGTAACTTCGGTATTGCGTCCTTTAATGGTGATGTTCATAATGACCATCCTTTCAACAGTGACATTTTCACATGTAGGTATGTGAATCTATACATTTATTATATTCTTAAAAATTTTTATTTCAAGGGGATTCATACATTTATTTCTCTTAACATTTTTAAAAGTTCAACAAATCTCTGGTCTGAGATGGAATAGATCGACATTTGTCCGGTTTTTTTAAAGGTTACAATTTTGTGCGCTCTCAGAAGTGCCAGATGCTGTGACAATGAGCTGTGTGAGATGTTCGATGCCTGCATTAAAAGATCGTGTATTTCGTTCACCGATCTTGGTGCTTCTGAGAGTATGTAAAGGATCATGAGACGATTTGGATTGCTGAGCAGTTTTAACATGGCAGCTGTTTTTGTAAAACGTTCGCTGTCCGTTAAAAGCTCAGTCGCTGAATGGGCTGGAGTTGGGGTCATTTATAATACCTCCTTAATTAAACTGCTTGACAACAAGTTTAATTTATTTGTTCTATAATTATTTTTATTATACCTGACTCTTTATGAAAATACAATATTTGTTTTTAAGAATATTCAATAATTTGGTCATAATCTCTACAAAGGTCATGGAGAATTAGTGACGATGCGCCTTTGGGCCGATATTTATTTGAGTTTTTTTGCCTATGTGGTATAATAAATTGGTTGAATCGACCGAAAATATGAAACTGCCGTTAGGCAGTATTAAACAAAAGAAAAGAGTGAATAGGTTGGGTATTGATACTTGGTTGAAAAAAGTATTAGACGACAATAAAAAAGATGTAAAGAAGCTTGAGAAATTTGCCGCTCAAGTCAATCAGTATGATAAACCTTATAGAGAACTGTCCGATGAAGAGCTTGCTCATAAGACGGTAGAGTTTAAAGAACGCCTGGCCAAAGGTGAAACCTTGAATGATATTATGGCCGAAGCGTTCGCCGTTGTTCGTGAAGCTTCTGACCGTATTTTGGGCATGCGTCACTTTGATGTACAGATCATGGGTGGTCATGTGCTTCATGAAGGCCGTATTGCTGAAATGAAAACTGGTGAAGGTAAAACGTTGGTTGCAACAGCGCCAGTTTATCTCAATGCACTGGAAGGCAAAGGGGTTCACGTTGTTACTGTCAACGACTATTTGGCACGCCGTGACGCCGAACAACTGTCACCGCTTTATAATTTCTTGGGCTTGAGCGTTGGGCTGATTGTCCATGGGTTGGATTATGTGCAGCGCAAGGATGCCTATGCTTGTGACATTACGTATGGGACAAACAATGAATTTGGCTTTGACTATTTGCGCGATAACATGGTCATGCATGAACGCAACATGGTTCAGCGTCCGCTGAACTTTGCCATTGTCGACGAAGTGGACTCCATTTTGATTGATGAGGCGCGTACACCGCTGATCATTTCTGGCCCTGCTGCAAAAGCGAAGGATCTCTATACGCCAATGGTGGGTATTGTTCGTAAGTTGAAAAACGAAGAAGATTACACCTTTGATGAAAAACTGAAGACCGTGGCACTGACCGAAGATGGGACCAAGCATGTTGAAGAAATGCTCGGTATTGAAAATCTGACCGATGAAGTGAACATGGAATTGGCGCATCATGTAAACCAGGCGCTGAAGGCGCAGGTTTTGATGAAACGTGACCGCGATTATGTGGTACGGGACGGGGAAGTCATCATCGTTGATGAATTTACCGGTCGTCTCATGTATGGTCGCCGTTACAGCGAAGGTTTGCATCAGGCCATTGAAGCGAAGGAAGGCGTGAAGATCGAGAAGGAGAGCCAGACCCTGGCAACGATTACCTTCCAGAACTACTTCCGCATGTATAAAAAGCTGGCTGGTATGACTGGTACAGCAAAAACTGAAGAAGACGAATTTCGTGCCATTTACGGCATGGATGTTGTTATCGTGCCAACGAACAAGCCAGTGGCTCGTGTTGATGCACCGGACATTGTCTATAGAACCGAAAATGGGAAATTTGAAGCGGTGGCTGACAAGGTTGCCGAACTTTATACCAAAGGACAGCCAGTGCTTGTTGGGACCGTTTCTATTGAAAAGAGCGAAAAGCTCAGCGAGATTTTGAAGAAACGCGGTGTTCCTCATAAGGTATTGAAC
>CALAKO010000155.1 GCA_937922955.1 uncultured Peptococcaceae bacterium
GTACGAAAATTCTTCGAGCATTTCCGTCGTTGTTCGATAATACAAAGGAGCTTGTTCCTCGGCATCTTTAAAGCCACGACTTTTCATGATGATGGCACGGTTGATGGCATCATCCTCATTGGCAAAATGTACGTCACAGGTTGCCACCACTGGTTTGCCCAACCGTTTTCCAAGCTCAAACAAGGTCACGTTCAACGCGCGCAGCCCATCTTCATCAGCCACAGACCCATTGCGCACCATAAAGTAGTTGTTGGCAATCGGCTGAATTTCGATGTAATCATAGAATTCTGCCAGCTTTTCAAGCCCTTCATGGTCGTCTGGATTGGCCATCAAGTATCGCATCAGTTCGCCAGCTTCGCAGGCGCTGCCGATCACCAATCCCTCACGAGCATAATTGATCAGCCGTTTCGGAATGCGTGGTCGACGGAAATAATATCGAAGCTGAGATTCGGTCACCAAACGATAAAGGTTTTTCAACCCTGTGGCATTTTTGGCCAGGATGATGCAGTGATAGGATTTGCGTTGATGAAGGTTCACTTCCGGTTCCTCATCATCGATGATGTACGCTTCTATGCCGTAAATAATTTTTACGCCGTATTTTTTTCCTGCAGAATAGGCATCTGGAAACGCCTGCACCACGCCATGATCAGTGACGGCAATAGCCTGATGTCCCAGTTGACTGGCCAGCTTGACCAGATCCTTGACATCGTTCATGCCATCCATGCTGCTCATCTGCGTATGCAAATGCAGTTCCACGCGTTTTTCCGGCGCATTGTCCACACGGCAAGCCAAGGTCGTCTGATTGATGTCATTAACAATCATCCCCAGCTCATTACTGTAGCTATCGTATTGAACTTTCCCGCGCACCTTTATTCCGGATGCTTCTTTGAGAGCGCCCTTCAAAGCATCTGCTTCCTCTTTATCCGCAAACACCTTGCAATCGATGGAATCGGTATGATCGGTTAAAGAAAAAGTGATCAGAGAACGACCACTTTTCAACTCACGACTGTCCAGACCAAAAATGGTTCCTGCCAGACAGGCGCTTTTTTCTTCATCTTCAATTTCCGAAATGGCCACAACACCGGCCTTAATCAATTTTCCTTTCAACACGCCGGGGGGCGCAGCCACTCCCGATGTCGGACGCGGCGCATTATTGCTT
>CALAKO010000156.1 GCA_937922955.1 uncultured Peptococcaceae bacterium
CAGCGCCGAAAATACTTGCTACTCTTTTGCTGGGAAGATAGGTCATTGCCAGGATGGATGACGGAGAGACGTTCTGTTTAGTACAGGACGTCTTTTCTTTTTATATAAAATTTTTGCTTTTTCTTCGACATTTCTATTGACAAACTGTTCGATTTGCCCTAAACTAGATTAGCTATTGTTATGATGGTATCATTGACGGTATAGTATTATTTTATAGGATTGTCGTAAGCAGCTTCGTCTATAGTATTAGTAAGGGGTGAACGCTTTGGTTGAATTAAGCAGCCATGCATTGACAGAGCGACATAGTTTTTCAAAAATCAAAGAAATCATGGAGATGCCGAATCTGATCGCGATTCAGCGTAATTCCTACCATTGGTTTCTTGATGAAGGTTTAAAGGAAACATTTGAAGAAGTTTCTCCAATTACGGACTTTTCCGATACACTTCAGCTCGAATTTTTGACTTCGAGTTTTGGTGAGCCAAAGTATAGTGTGGAAGAATGTAAAGACCGTGATGCCACCTATGCTGCACCATTGCGTATTAAGGTGCGTCTGCTTAATAAGGAGAGCGGTGAAATTAAGGAGCAGGAAGTCTTCATGGGGGACTTCCCACTCATGACGGATCAAGGTACTTTTGTAATTAACGGTGCTGAACGTGTTATTGTCAGCCAGTTGGTTCGTAGTCCTGGGGTTTATTATAATCGTGAAATTGATACGGCTGGTAAGGCTCTTTATGGGTGCACAGTCATTCCGAACCGTGGTGCATGGTTGGAGCTGGAATCAGATGCAAACGATGTGATGTATGTGCGTTTGGATCGTACGAGAAAGCTGCCAGCTACTGTGCTTCTTCGTGCATTGGGTTATGGTCATAACGACGATATCCTCGCGTTGTTTAACAATGACGAACTGATTCAGCCTACGATTGAAAAGGATACAACTTCCAATGAACCTGAAGCGCTGATTGAAATTTATAAGCGCTTGCGTCCTGGTGATCCTCCTACGGTTGACAGTGCGCGTAATTTGATTCACTCCCTATTTTTTGATCATAAGCGTTACGATTTGGCAAAAGTTGGTCGTTATAAGATCAATAAAAAGCTTGGCCTTGATGTGGACAAGCAGACCAAAAATCTGACGCTTGAAGATATTTTAGCGGCATATCGTTATATGCTTTCTTTGATGCACGGTGCAGAAGGCTACACTGTGGATGACATCGACCATTTGGGCAACCGTCGTATTCGCAGTGTTGGTGAATTGCTGCAGAATCAGTTCCGAATCGGGCTGACTCGTATGGAACGTAATGTTCGTGAACGTATGACGACACAGGATCCAAATGAGGTAACCCCACAGAGCTTGATCAATATTCGTCCAGTTGTTGCCAGCATTAAGGAATTCTTTGGTAGTTCTCAGTTGTCACAGTTTATGGACCAGATCAACCCATTGGCAGAGCTGACTCATAAGCGTCGTTTGTCTGCTTTGGGGCCTGGTGGTCTGAGCCGTGAACGTGCAGGCTACGAAGTGCGTGACGTTCACCACTCTCACTATGGTCGTATGTGCCCTATCGAAACGCCTGAAGGTCCAAACATCGGTTTGATTAACTCCTTGGCAACTTATGGACGCATCAATGAGTATGGTTTTATTGAAACGCCGTATCGTAAGGTTAACGATTGCCATGTAACCGATGATATTGAATACTTAACGGCAGATGTCGAAGAAAAGTTCACCATTGCACAGGCAAATACCGAGCTCGATGAGAATAATATGATCATCGCAGAAAAGGTTGACGCACGTCGTGGTGAAGAAAACATCGTTGTAGAAAAAGAACAAGTTGAGTACATGGACGTATCGCCTAAGCAGGTTGTTTCCATTGCTACAGCATTGATTCCGTTCCTGGAACACGATGATGCGAACCGCGCACTTATGGGTACAAACATGCAGCGTCAGGCTGTGCCTTTGCTTGTAACGGAAGCACCATTTGTTGGTACTGGGATGGAATACCGCGCAGGTTACGACTCCTGTGTATTTGCTATTGCAAAGCATAGTGGGATTGTAAGCTATGTTTCTGCTGACGAAATTCACGTTCGTGGCGACGGCGGTGAACGTGATGTCTATAAACTGACGAAGTTCAAAGGCTCCAACCAAGGGAGCTGCATTAACCAGCATGTTCTTGTATCAAAAGGTCAGCATGTTAATGCTGGTGATATCCTTGCAGATGGTCCTTCAACATCCAATGGTGAATTGGCATTGGGGCGTAATGCGCTGATTGCCTTCATGAACTGGGAAGGGTACAACTACGAGGATGCTGTTTTGATCAGCGAACGTTTGGTTAAAGAAGATGTCTATACTTCCATTCATATTGATGAATTTGAATGCGATTCCCGTGATACGAAACTTGGACCTGAAGAAATCACCCGTGACATTCCAAATGTCGGGGAAGATGTATTGAAGAACCTTGATAATCGTGGGATTATTCGCGTCGGTGCAGAAATTCGTGCCGGAGATATTCTGGTTGGTAAGGTAACACCAAAGGGTGAAACGGAGCTGACTGCAGAAGAAAGACTCTTGCGCGCCATTTTTGGTGAAAAAGCAAGAGAAGTGCGTGATACTTCTCTGCGTGTTCCTCACGGTGGCAGTGGTATTGTCGTCGATGTTAAGGTCTTTACTCGTAAAGATGGCGATGAGTTGTCACCAGGCGTAAATGAAGTGGTTCGTGTATACATTGCACAGAAACGTAAAATTTCCCAGGGTGACAAGATGGCTGGTCGTCACGGTAACAAAGGGGTTGTTTCTCGCGTTCTTCCAGAATGCGATATGCCATTCCTGCCAGATGGTACACCAGTTGACATCGTTCTCAACCCTCTCGGCGTACCTAGCCGTATGAATATTGGGCAGGTATTGGAAGTGCATCTTGGGATGGCAGCAAAAGCGTTGGGCTTGCATTTTGCAACCAGCGTATTTGATGGTGCCAGCGAGCATGATATCGGCGACATGCTTGAAAAAGCAGGCTATGATCGCAGCGGTAAGTTTGTATTGCGCGATGGCCGTACAGGGCGTCCATTTGACAACCCTGTCACTGTAGGGTACATGTACTATCTCAAGCTGATGCACTTGGTTGATGATAAAATCCACGCACGTTCCATTGGGCCATATTCTCTCGTTACACAGCAGCCATTGGGTGGTAAAGCTCAGTTTGGTGGTCAGCGTTTCGGGGAAATGGAAGTTTGGGCTCTGGAAGCTTATGGCGCATCTCATACTTTGCAGGAAATGCTTACTGTAAAGAGTGACGATGTTGTTGGACGTGTGAAAACGTATGAAGCAATTGTTAAGGGTGAAAATCTGCCTGAAGCCGGTGTACCGGAAGCGTTCAAGGTATTGATGAAAGAATTGCAGTCTCTCTGCCTGGATATTCGCATCCTTGATGAAAATAATGTTGAAATTGATATGTCTGATGACGATGATGATTTGGAAGAACAGCCAAAGGATTTCATGGCTCATCAGCAGTTGAGTGATACAGACGGTGAGGGTGACAATCGTGGGGAAGAAATCGTTGATGTGAATACTGACGACGAAGCCTATGATGATGAACCTGCTGCCGATGAAGACTTCTCCTTGTTTGAAGAAGATGGAGATTTTGACGACGATGACGATTTGTTTGTTATCGCCGATGATAGATTAGACGACTGATACCGTTCGAATTAGAAGGGAGCGTCTCTTTTGGGAAACATCAATAATGTCGATCATATTTCGATTAATCTGGCCAGCGCAGAAGTTATTCGCAGCTGGAGCAGTGGTGAAGTAAAAAAACCGGAAACCATCAATTATAGAACTTTAAAGCCAGAACGTGATGGCTTGTTCTGCGAGCGCATTTTCGGTCCTATGAAGGACTGGGAATGCAGCTGCGGTAAATATAAACGCGTGCGTTTTAAAGGCGTCATCTGCGATCGCTGCGGTGTTGAAGTAACCCGTTCCAAGGTGCGTCGTGAACGCATGGGGCACATTGAACTGGCTGCACCATGCACTCATATCTGGTATTTCAAAGGCATTCCAAGCCGCATGGGGCTTATCTTGAATATGAGTCCTCGCCAGCTGGAACGTGTCATCTACTTTGTATCATACATTGTCATCGATCCAGGTGATGTGGATGAACTGAGCAAGTATCAAATCCTCAGCGAAAGCGAGTATCGCGATATGCGTGCGCAGTATGGCAACCGTTTCCGTGCAGGGATCGGTGCTGAAGCTGCAAAAGAACTCTTAGAAGAAATTGATCTTGAAAAGTTAAGCGCTGAACTTCAGGAAGAAATTCGCAACAGCAGCGGGCAGCGTCATGTGAAAGCTGTTCGTCGCTTTGAAGTTGTTGAAGGGATGCGTGCATCCGGTAATAATCCTGCCTGGATGGTATTGGATGTACTGCCAGTTATTCCGCCAGACATTCGTCCAATGGTTCAGCTTGATGGCGGTCGTTTCGCGACAAGCGATTTGAACGATCTCTATCGACGCGTGCTTAACCGTAACAATCGTCTGAAACGCCTCCTGGATCTCGGGGCTCCGGACATTATTGTGCGTAATGAAAAGCGCATGCTGCAGGAAGCTGTCGATGCGCTGATTGACAACGGTCGTCGTGGCAGACCAGTCACCGGCCCTGGCAACCGTGCGCTCAAGAGTTTGTCTGATATGCTGAAAGGGAAACAAGGTCGTTTCCGTCAGAACCTGCTCGGGAAACGTGTTGACTATTCTGGCCGTTCCGTTATCGTCGTAGGGCCAGAACTCAAGATGCATCAGTGCGGCTTGCCAAAAGAAATGGCGGTCGAACTCTTTAAGCCATTTGTTATGCGCAAGCTCCTGCAGGATGGCACAGCGCACAACATTAAGAGCGCGAAACGCATGGTTGAACGTTTTGATAATGCGATTTGGGATGTATTGGAAGATGTTATCAAAGATCATCCTGTTCTGCTTAACCGTGCACCGACGTTGCACAGATTGGGGATTCAGGCGTTCGAACCAGTTTTGGTTGAAGGTCGAGCATTAAAGCTGCATCCTCTGGCATGTACCGCATATAATGCCGACTTCGACGGTGACCAGATGGCTGTTCACGTACCGCTGTCTACAGAAGCACAGGCTGAAGCACGTATTCTTATGCTTGCTGCTAACAACATTTTGAACCCTAAGGATGGTCGTCCTGTTACTGTTCCAACCCAGGACATGGTGTTGGGGAGTTACTATATGACCATCATGCGCGAAGGGGCGTTGGGGTCTGGAAAGTATTTCTGCTCACCAACGGAGGCTCAGCTGGCTTATGATTCAGGCGCCATTCACTTGCAGGCACCTATTCATGTGCGCATGGAAGATGGAAATATTATTGAAACAACGGTTGGCCGTATCATTTTCAATAATCCAATCCCTGAAAAAGTACCTTTCGTTAACGACGTCGTAGGTAAGAAGAAACTTGGCAACATCGTTGATGATTGCTTCCGGGCCTATGGCGCAAGCGGTACCGCTCATATGTTGGATGGCATCAAAGCGCAAGGTTTTAAATATTCAACTCAGTCTGGGATTTCCATGGGGTATATGGACATGGTTATTCCTGAAAGCAAACAGGCTTTACTTGATGAAGCAGAAGCAAAAGTTGACCGCATTGAAACAAAATTCCGTCGTGGTCTGATCACAGACGATGAACGTTATAAACTTGTTATTGAAGTATGGACGAAATGCACCGATGATATCGGTAATGCACTGCTCCAAAATCTTGGTAAATTCAATTCCATCAACATGATGGCTACTTCCGGGGCCCGTGGTAACAACCAGCAGATTCGTCAGTTGGCTGGGATGCGTGGTCTGATGGCAGACCCTTCTGGTAAAACCATCGAGATGCCTATTAAGGCAAACTTCCGCGAAGGCTTGACCGTGTTGGAATACTTTATTTCCTCTCATGGTGCGCGTAAGGGGTTGGCCGATACAGCTCTCCGTACAGCGGACTCTGGGTATCTGACCCGTCGTTTGGTTGACGTTGCACAGGATGTTATTGTGCGTGAACTTGACTGCGGCACAGAAGCAGGCCTGACAGTACGTGCGATCATGAATGGTACAGAAACTATTGAACCATTGTGGGAACGTGTTGCAGGTCGTTACCTGGCGGATGATATCATTCACCCAGAGACTGGGGAACTCCTTGCACAGCGCAATGATTACATCAGTGATGTACAGGCGAAAGCCATCGAAGCTGCTGGCGTGAAAGAAGTTCGCATTCGTAGCGCATTAACCTGCCGAAGCCGTCATGGTGTATGCAGCAAGTGCTACGGCCGCAACCTTGCAACTGGCGTTGTTGTAGACGTTGGGGAAGCTGTTGGTACAGTTGCTGCTCAGTCCATCGGGGAACCGGGGACACAGCTTACCATGCGTACGTTCCACACCGGTGGTATTGCCGGCGGCGATATCACACAAGGTTTGCCTCGTGTCGAAGAATTGTTTGAAGCACGTCGTCCAAAAGGGCAAGCGGTTATTACTGAAGTGGATGGTCGTGTTTCCATTGGGGATAATAAGGGACGTACAGAAGTCACTGTTATTACCGACAATGGTGAAGCACATGCCTACATTATCCCATTTGCAGCGCATTTGGCCGTTATGGAAGGTCAGACCGTTGAAGCTGGTCAGGAATTGACTGAAGGGTCCATTAATCCACAGGATCTTTTGATGATCAAAGGTCCGCTTGGCGTTCAGGAATACTTGCTGCGTGAAGTACAGAAGGTATACCGTCTACAAGGGGTAGATATTAACGACAAGCATATCGAAGTTATGGTTCGCCAGATGATGCGCAAAGTCAAGGTTGAAGAAATTGGTGATAGTTGCTTCTTAGCAGGCAGCCAGGTTGACATCATTGACTTTGACGAAGAAAACGAACGTCTTGAAGCCGAAGGGCTGCGTCCAGCGGTTGGCGAAGTTCAGCTCCTGGGTATTACAAAAGCTGCGTTGGCTACGGATTCCTTCCTGTCGGCAGCTTCCTTCCAGGAAACCACAAAAGTTCTTACGGATTCTGCAATTAAGGGCAAGGACGACTACCTGATTGGTTTGAAGGAAAACGTCATCCTTGGTAAGTTGATTCCAGCCGGTACTGGCATGCGCCACTATCGCCGTATTGAACTAGAAGGTGAAGCATACGCAAGTCCTTACGATCAGGTTGCTGAAGCGATCGATGGGGAATTTGCGGATGGAGAAGACATGGTTGCACCAGTTGTCGAACCAATAGAAAAGAAGAAAGATGATCGTCCTGTTTTCATTTAATAGATGAAATGGAGGGATCCATTTAATATGATAAAGAGCACAATCGAAATTCGATTGTGCTCTTTTGATTTTGTGAAAAACTTAAGGATAATATATTTGTAAAAAACGGCTTTACAATTGGCTTTTGAAGGGATGGATACGCCAGGAAACGTTGGTATAAATTTTTGAAAAAAGCATTGACATTGAGAGCCTCTCATGATATATTCTTAATTGTGTTTGTCGAAGGTTCCCGGATGAATGCAGGGAAACCGACCGTTCACAAGCATGGGAGTCGTCAGACAAACAAAATTTGCAACTGCCACTGCGATTTAGTATCAACGTGCAGTCAAGTCCTGACGAAAAACACATTTTAATAAGGAGGTGGCAGTATGCCAACAATCAATCAGCTGGTAAACAAAGGAAGACAGTCCAGTCGTAAAAAATCTACTACTCCTGCATTGCAGAGCAACCCACAAAAGAGAGGTCTTTGCACCAGAGTATATACCACGACCCCTAAAAAACCAAACTCTGCACTTCGTAAAGTAGCCCGTGTTCGTTTGACCAATGGCACCGAAGTAACCGTATACATTCCAGGGATCGGTCACAACTTGCAGGAACACAGCGTCGTTTTGGTACGCGGTGGGAGAGTACGTGACCTTCCAGGGGTACGTTATCATCTCGTAAGAGGTACCTTGGATGCAGCAGGTGTTAATGACCGCAGACAGTCCCGTTCTAAATATGGTACTAAGCGTCCTAAATAATTAATAGGATACAAATAATATTTCTTTGTGGATGGAACAATGAAAGGAGGCACTCATGTCCAGAAAAGCTAGAGCTCCAAAGAGAGAAGTACTCGCTGACCCAATTTACAACAGCAAGCAAGTAACTAAACTTATCAACCAGATCATGCTTGATGGTAAGAAGGGTGTAGCTGAACATATCGTATACAGCGCATTTGATATCGTTGCTGAAAAAACCGGAAATGAAGCCATTGATGTTTTTGAAGAAGCTATGAAGAACATCATGCCAGTGCTTGAAGTTAAAGCACGTCGTGTCGGTGGTGCTAACTACCAGGTACCAATCGAAGTACGTGCAGACCGTCGTCAGACCCTTGGTCTGCGTTGGTTGGTAACCTTCGCTCGCAAACGCGGTGAAAAGACCATGGATTTGCGTCTCGCAAACGAAATCATGGATGCAGCTAACAACACCGGCGGCGCTGTGAAGAAGAAAGAAGAAACCCACAGAATGGCAGAAGCTAACAAGGCTTTCGCACATTATCGTTGGTAATCAATTACATTAAAATTAGATTATTATCATAAAGGAGGATTATCAGTGGCAAGAGAATATTCGCTCGAAAATACTCGTAACATTGGTATTATGGCGCATATCGATGCAGGTAAGACAACCACCACAGAACGTATTCTGTATTATACCGGTCGTTCTCATAAGATTGGTGAAGTTCATGATGGCGCAGCTACCATGGACTGGATGGAACAGGAACAAGAACGTGGGATTACCATTACTTCTGCAGCAACAACCGCCCACTGGAAGGGTAAACGTATCAACATCATTGACACCCCAGGGCACGTAGACTTCACCGTAGAAGTTGAACGTTCTCTGCGTGTTTTGGATAGTTCTGTTGCAGTATTCTGCGCTGTTGCTGGTGTTCAGCCACAATCCGAAACCGTATGGCGTCAGGCTGTTCGTTACAACGTTCCACGTATTGCTTTCGTTAACAAGATGGACCGTACTGGTGCAAACTATTTCAATGTTTGCCGTCAGATTAAAGAACGCCTTGGTGCTCATGCGCTTATTATGCAAGTTCCAATCGGTGCTGAAGCAGATTTCTCCGGCGTTGTTGACCTCGTAGAAATGAAAGCTTACAAGTTCCTCGAAGGAACCGATCTCGTTAACTATGAAGAAATCGAAATCCCTGCTGATCTTCAGGATACTGTAGATGAATATCGTCAGATGCTCGTTGAAGATGTTGCAGAGCTTGATGAAAGCTTGATGGAAAAATTCTTCGAAGAAGGCGATCTTGATGTTAAAGATATCAAGAAAGCCATTCGTAAAGCAACCATCGCAAACGATACTGTACCAGTTCTTTGCGGGTCTGCATTTAAGAATAAAGGTGTGCAGTTCCTTCTCGATGCTGTCATCGACTACTGCCCATCTCCAGTAGACGTTCCGTCCATCAAAGGTACTCTTCCAGATGGAGAAGAATCTGAACGTCATCCAAGCGATAACGAACCATTTGCTGCTCTTGCATTCAAAGTAATGACCGACCCTTATGTTGGTAAACTTACTTTCTTCCGTGTGTACTCCGGTACCCTCGAAAGCGGCAGCTATGTATACAATGCTACCAAAGGCAAACGCGAACGTATCAGCCGTATCGTAATGATGCACGCTAACCATCGTAAAGAAGTTGACAAGGTTTACGCTGGTGACATCGCTGCAGCTGTTGGTCTGAAGGATGTTGGTACTGGTGATTCCCTCTGCGATGAACAGAATCCAATCATTCTCGAATCCATGGAATTCCCAGATCCAGTTATCAATATTGCTATTGAACCTGCATCCAAGGGTGACCAGGATAAGATGGGTATCGCACTTGCTAAGCTTGCTGAAGAAGACCCAACCTTCAAGGCTTATACTGATGAAGAAACTGGTCAGACCATCATCGCTGGTATGGGTGAACTTCACCTCGATATCATCGTTGACCGTCTGAAGAGAGAATTTAACGTTGAAGCAAACGTTGGTAAGCCACGCGTTTCCTATAAAGAAACCATCCGCAAGGCTGTTCATGGCGAAGGTAAATTCGTTCGTCAGTCTGGTGGTCGTGGTCAGTATGGTCATGCTGTCATCGATCTCGAACCACTGGAACCAGGTTCTGGCTTCCAGTTCGAAAGCAAGATCGTTGGTGGTGCCGTACCAAAAGAATACATCGGGCCTATCGAAGCTGGTATCAAAGAAGCTATGGAAAACGGTGTTGTTGCCGGTTATGAAGTTGTTGACGTTAAGGCTACCCTCGTTGACGGGTCTTACCATGATGTCGACTCCTCTGAAATGGCATTTAAGGTTGCTGGTTCCATGGCGTTCAAGAACTGCGCTCTGAAGGCAGACCCAGTTCTTCTCGAACCTGTTATGAAGATTGAAATCACCGTTCCAGAAGAATACATGGGCGATGTTATGGGTGACTTGAACTCCCGTCGTGGCCGTATCGAAGGTATGGAAGCTGTTGACAACACTCAGATCATCCGTGGTTTCGTTCCACTTTCTGAAATGTTTGGTTACGCAACTGACCTTCGTTCCCGCACTCAGGGCCGTGGTGTTTACACCATGCAGTCCGACCACTTTGAAGAAGTTCCAAAATCCATTGCTGATGAAATCATCGCAAAACGCAATGGTAAGTAATTAATCATCCGATATTTAGGAGGAATTTAACAATGGCAAAAGAACAATTTCAGCGTACAAAACCACACGTAAACATTGGTACCATTGGTCACGTTGACCATGGTAAAACCACCACCACTGCTGCTATCACCGCAGTACTTTCCTTGGAAGGTAAAGCAGCAAACACCAAGTTCGAAGATATCGATAAGGCTCCAGAAGAAAGAGAACGCGGTATTACCATCAACACTGCACACGTTGAATACGAAACCGATACCCGTCACTATGCACACGTAGACTGCCCAGGGCACGCTGACTATGTTAAGAACATGATCACCGGTGCTGCTCAGATGGACGGTGCAATCCTCGTAGTATCTGCAGCAGATGGTCCAATGCCACAGACCCGCGAACACATCCTGCTCGCACGTCAGGTAGGCGTACCATACATCGTTGTATTCATGAACAAATGCGACCTCGTAGA
>CALAKO010000157.1 GCA_937922955.1 uncultured Peptococcaceae bacterium
CCACAGTGGAGCGTGGGTTGCGGCTCGTAGCTTTCTGGTCAATGGAAATGGCCGGTGAGAGGCCGGAAATTTCGTCCACGTCCGGCTTATCCATCTGCCCTAAAAACTGGCGCGCATACGAGGACAGAGATTCCACATAGCGTCGCTGACCTTCGGCGTAGATCGTATCAAAAGCCAGCGACGATTTCCCCGAGCCAGACAGCCCAGTCATGACGATGAGCTTGTCGCGGGGAATTTCCAGATCAATGTTTTTCAGATTATGAACCCGCGCGCCGCGGATCCGAATGCTGTTTTCTGCCATAATACTCCTTTACTTTTTATCCATAGCCTCAATGCGGCGAATTTCATCGCGCAATTCGGCAGCAATTTCAAATTCAAGATTTTTAGCAGCATCTTTCATCGCCTTTTCAAGTAGCATCAGATGCTGCTTGCGGCCCTTGGCATCGGCCGGCACTTCGCGGCTGAGATACTGTGGCGCTTCCTCAGCCACAGCTTTGAGCGGCGAAATATCGGCGCGCACGTCTTTGCGTACCGTCTGCGGCACAATGCCATGCTCGTCGTTGTAGGCCATCTGCAAAGCGCGTCGGCGTGCCGTTTCGTCGATGGTGCGCTGCATAGAGCCGGTGATGACATCGGCGTACATGATGACCTCACCGCGCGCGTTGCGGGCGGCACGGCCAACAGTCTGAATCATCGAACGCTCGCTGCGCAGGAACCCTTCTTTGTCGGCATCGATGATGGCCACCAACGACACCTCCGGCAAATCCAGCCCTTCACGCAGCAGGTTGATGCCAACCAGCACATCAAACTCACCCAGGCGCAAATCGCGCAGAATTTCCATGCGCTCCAAAGCCTTGATTTCCGAGTGCAGATAGCGAGCAGCAATGCCGGCGTTTACCAGATAATCGGTAAGGTCCTCGGCCATGCGCTTGGTCAGCGTCGTCACCAGCACACGCTCGTCGTGAACAATACGCTCGCGCACACGATCGATGAGATCGTCGATCTGCCCGGCAATTGGGCGCACCTCGATGGTTGGGTCCAGAAGCCCGGTTGGACGAATGATCTGTTCCACCACCTGTTCGCTGTGCTCCAACTCATAGTCGCCCGGCGTCGCCGACACATAAATGGTCTGGCGCACCTTTTCCTCGAACTCTTCAAAATGCAGCGGACGGTTATCCAGCGCCGATGGCAGACGGAAGCCGTGCTCAACCAGGTTTTCCTTGCGCGAACGGTCACCGGCGAACATGCCGCCAATCTGCGGCACCGCCACATGGCTTTCGTCGATGAAGGTGATAAAATCCGGCGGAAAGAAGTCCAACAGCGTGTCCGGCGTGCTGCCCGGTTCACGACCAGCCAGCGGACGAGCGTAGTTTTCAACGCCAGAGCAATAGCCCACCTCGCGCAGCATTTCCAAGTCGTAGCGGGTGCGCTGTTCCAATCGCTGCGCCTCCAGCAGCTTGCCTTCAGCCTTGAATTCGGCCAACCGCTCCTCCAGCTCGCTCTCAATATTAGCAATGGCTGTGTCGAGATACTCCGGATCGGTGACGTAGTGGGTGTTCGGATAAATGCTCACATGCTCGCGCTCGCCAGCAATCTTACCCGTGAGATAATCGAACTCGGCAATGCGGTCGATCTCGTCGCCAAAAAATTCAATGCGAATGCCACGCTCACTGCTCGACGCCGGCATGACTTCCACACAGTCGCCGCGTACACGGAACGTGCCGCGTTTGAAGTCCACATCGTTGCGCTCGTATTGGATTTCAATGAGCTTGCGCAGCACATCGTCGCGTTCTACTTCCTGACCAGGGCGCAGGTTCAGCACCTCATTGCGGTAAAACTCCGGCGACCCCAAGCCATAAATGCAGCTGACAGAGGCGATAATGATGACATCGCGGCGTTCCAAAAGCGACGCCGTGGCCGAGTGGCGCAGCTTTTCGATGGTCTCATTGATCTGCGCATCTTTTTCAATATACGTATCCGTCGATGCCACATAAGCCTCTGGCTGATAATAATCGTAATAAGACACAAAATATTCCACCGCGTTGTTCGGGAAAAACGCCTTGAATTCACTGTAAAGCTGGGCCGCCAGCGTCTTGTTCGGCTCAAAAATGAGCGCCGGACGGTTGGCCTTAGCGATGATGTTCGCCATCGTGTACGTTTTGCCGCTCCCTGTTACGCCCAACAGCGTCTGCCGATGATGCCCCAGATTCAGCCCTTCAACCAGCGCCTCAATCGCCTGCGGCTGATCGCCCGTCGGCGAAAACGGCGCCACCAACTCAAAATCTGCCATAACTGTTCACCTCATTTTCGCTGATTATCGTTCTTTTTCCATCTCAATAGTATACGTCATTTTTAAATTTATGACAATGGCTCTCATATATTCTATACAGAAAATCGACAAGCGCCGCCAAATAAAAAATCGCGTCTGCCCAGCGCTGGACAGACGCGTCGTTCATTAATTTCTCAGAGCCGTTAGCGGAACCACGAAGACACCATCCGGCCGTTTGTAGGCAGCGTTCGCCATGCCGCACACCACCGCGCAAACAACAGGCGGCTTCCCCTGCGGTTCGTCGGCAATCTGTGCACGTAGTTTCAGCAGATTCGCAGCCGCCGCATCAATCTGCCCGGCACCCAACTTGATTTCAATGGCGCACCACTGTCCGTCTGGCCGTTCGATGACAGCATCCACCTCCTGGCCCTTGTAATCCTGATAATGGTACAGCTGGCCGCCAAAGCTTTCAGCATAAATGCGCAGGTCGCGTTCACAGAGCGCTTCAAACAGAAAGCCCAGCGTCTCCAGGTTGCCAATGAGGCTTTCAGGCGTTGCCCCCAGCAGAGCACAGGCCAGCGAAGGATCGCAGAGATGGCGCTTCTCCGCTTGCTTGAGCCGCACCGAAGAACGGATATTGGCAGCAAACGGCGGCTGATCGTCGATGAGAAAGAGTCGACGAAAAATATCCAGATAGCTGGCCACAGTGTTGGCATCAATATCGGCATCATCCACCGCCTTGATGTCGCGAACCAGCGTGCGGTTCGTTGCCGTGGTGCTCTCGTTGCGTGCCAGCGAACGCAGCAGCAAACGCATTTTTGCAGTGTCGCGCTTGATGCCGTCGATGCGATACACATCGTCGTTGATGATCGCATTCAAATATTCCAGCGGCAAAAGCGCCGCCTGCGCCAGTGTTAATCCCAGACTTCCCGGCCAGCCGCCGCGCACAATAGCGTCCACAAGCGTTTCCAGTGAAACCTTGCCTGTCACCATTGGTGTAAGCATGCCCTGACAGAGAGCCTCTAACGACACTTGACCACTCGACACCCCATTTTCATACAGAGTCATCGGCCGCATCCGCAGACGACCAATGCGCCCGGCACCACTGTGCAAAATGCCCTTATGGTTTGGCGTTGCAGAGCCAGTGAGAATAAACTGTCCCCGCGCCGATGTCTGATCCACCTTATAGCGCACCGCGTCCCACAGCGGCGGCACTTCTTGCCATTCGTCAATAAGGCGTGGCGTGTCACCTTCCAGCACAAGCTCTGGCGATAATTCTGCCAGCTGGCGGTTCTGAAAATTGCCTGCTGGATCGCTAATGTAAATCGCACTTTTGCTGTGATGCGCCGATGTCCATGTCTTGCCGCACCATTTTGGGCCTTCGATGCAAACCGCGCCAAACGTTTGAAGATAAGTCTCCACCTGTTTGTCGATAAGCCGCGGAAGATAGTCTGTTTGTGTCATGAGGGCCACCTCCTTTCTCTTTATTGTATCCCATTCCATCAAATTCCGCAATTTCATTCAGACAGATTTTTAATTAATATTCAGCAAGATTTTCTCTTCTCATTCAGATTAATTCCCGCTTTTCATTCAGTGGAATTTTCCACCCAACGCAAAAACAGCCTCACACCGCGAAGGTGCAAGGCTGTTGTCAGCAGTTATTTTTTTGCTTTGATGGCGGCGCGTTTCTTGCCGTACCAGATGAGAATGAAGAGGTAAGCGGCAGCAACGACAATACCAACCACATAAGCAGCAGTCCATGGCACGTTGAAGCCAATCTTCGCGTTAACGATGTAGGTAATCGTTACGAAGGTGTACCAGGTGCCAGGAATGAGCGGCATCCAAGCGTACTTTCCGCGGCCAGTCTCAAACATCCAGATGGTAATGGCCAGGAACGCAAAGAGGGACAAGGTCTGGTTGGACCATGCGAAGTAACGCCAGAGAATGTTGAACCCATCGGCATTGCTCTTGGCGAAAACGAGGATGACCGCAACCAGCGCAAAGATCACAGCAGCCAGGCCAAGACGCTTCACCATCGATTTCTGATCCAGATGCAGCGCGTCAGCGATGGTCATGCGCAATGCGCGCAGCGCTGTGTCACCAGAGGTGATTGGCAGCACGATGACACCAACGAGAGCGATGATCCCGCCAACGTTGCCAAGCACATATTTGCAGACAACGCCGATGGTGCCAGTGGCGAGAGAAGCGTTGGCTTCCTGCAAGCCAAGGTTGTATACGCCCATAGCGCCAGCCGCCCAGACCATGGCGATGAAGCCTTCGAGAATCATCATATTATAGAAGGTCGTACGTCCCTGACGTTCGCTCTTCATCGTACGAGAAATGATGGCCGTCTGGGTGGAGTGGAAGCCGGAGAGAATCCCGCAGGCTACCGTGATAAAGAAAATTGGAATGAAATGGTTGGCATCAAAATAATCGCCGTAAGCAAACACTGCCCCATTCCAATCGTCCCAGAGGTTGAGCAGTGGAAAATCTTTCACAAAAAGCCCAATAAAAATCCCGATGGCCGAGAACAGCAGAATAGCCCCAAAGATTGGATAAATGCGGCCAATGATCTTATCGATTGGAAACAGGGTGGCGATCAAATAATAAACAAAAATAACGCCATAAATCACCCAGGTAGACACCGACGTCGCAGCGCCGTCAAAACCAAAGACCTGCGTGGCTGCAATATCGCCAGGGGTGTAGATGAATACCGCCCCAACCAACAGCAACAGCAAGCTGCAGAAAATCTGGTAAACGGTGTACACGCCCTTGTTGCTGTACTTGCGAATCATGTCTGGCATCTGTGTGCCGCCATCGCGCAGACAGATCATGCCGGAGAAATAGTCGTGCATGGCCCCGCCGATGATGTTCCCAATTGGAATGGTGATGAAAGCGATCGGCCCAAAGAGAATCCCTTGAAT
>CALAKO010000158.1 GCA_937922955.1 uncultured Peptococcaceae bacterium
AATGGAAGCCGTCACAGATTCTCCTACCGTTAAACCAACAAGTGTGTCATCAAAATTCATTGTTTTGAAAATAACACTTTCAACGATCGAAATCAGCAACGCCGTCAAACATCCAATGTAACCTGGCAGTTTCAAAACGAGAAATGCAATGAACAGCCAAATAATCGGAAGTAGTGCAAGAACAAAATTCAGAAACATAGTATCCCTCTTTTCTTAATAAACCTGAATCACAAATATTCCCACATAAACCCTTTTCCCCGTTGGGTTTACGCTTCTTCATATCTTGATTCATTTGCTATTAACATTAAATAATAGTTTTTATACATTGTCAATACTATGCCACGAAATTGGTTAGCCAATTTGCATAAGCATCGTTTATATATAAAGTCCTATTTACACCACTATATTTTCACAATATGTGATATGATAGACACATACTACTCGCAGCAAAGGAGCGCAAAACGATGAATGAACAAGAAAGTTACGAAAAGCTCATTGATTATGTCGAGCGTGAATTAGTCGAAGGGCGATTAAATATTGGCGATCGGCTGCCTGCTGAACGAGAGCTGTCTTCCATGTTGCAAATCGTCGAGGGGCAATTCGAATCGGGCTTTCCGCTCTTATTGCTATTGGTGTTGTCGAAAGTAAGCAAGGAAGTGGGAATTATATCAATGGCGCTTTCGACCATAAATTAACTCAAATCATGACCATGATGTACGCACTTGATGAAATGAGTCAGCGTGAAATCTTTGGTTTTCGTTATGCGGCCGAACAAGAAGCCATCCTTCTTGCCACACGTACGATTGATGAAGAACAAAAAAAGCATCTGACCCATCATTTAACTCAATTGTTAAGCGCGGAAGACCCTTCTGTACAAACGCATCACGATCAGCTCATCCATCAAATCATTGTCGAAGCAAGCAATAATCGGCTTGTTATTGCAAGATACATGGCGCTCAATAAGATTCTTGAAACCATCATCCGCAATGTACGCGAAAAGACAAGCAGCATGGGAAAAAATATGTCCGATCATTTGGAAACCATTCATCAACAGCTTGTTGAAAGCATTTGTAATAACAACTACGAAAAAGCGAAGCAAGCTTTAGATGATCATTATACGCTCTTGTTGCAAACCGTTGATGACGAAACCCCTATGCTCTATTAAAAATGAAAAAGACCCATAATGCGTCAACAGAAACGCATTATGGGTCTTTTTTCATCAAAAATAGTTTTTAACTCCTACTTGCTAGGCCTGTTCCTTTGCCACCACATCAATAATAACCAGTTCTGGTCGATTATTGATGCGCGGAATCTTTGGATCAACCGCAAAGCCACCGCTAACAACCAGGTGATAGGGCAGTTTTTTGCCGCGTACATAGATCCCGCGAGTGTATTTCGGAAATAGCCCTTGACCAGGTGCAAACAAGCCCCGTCCCTTCAATCGCCATTGCCCGCCATGCGCATGACCAGAAAAAACAATATTTTTATTTAATTGATCAAAAAATGTAGTTTGCTCCGGTCTATGGCACAGCAAAATACGATATTCATCATGTTCATATGACCGCCCTTCTTGCAGCACCTGTTGCACTTCCCATAGCCAAGCATCTTGACTCTTATAAGCCGTATGATCCCTTACCCCAAAGATTTCAAACCAAGCGCCATGAGCACGCACCCGAAGCTTCCGATTGTCCAATACATGAACACCAAAAAAACGGCTAATGTTCTGCTTCAAATGTTCGAAATCCGGCATGCCTTCATCATGATTGCCGCTCACATAATAAATCGGGCGCCATTCACAAACTGCGTCCAAAAATGCGAGCGCTTCCATGCCATCACTTCCTGGCTCAAAAAAATCCCCAGCAAGACAAATCAGATCCACCTGTTCTCTTCGCACCAAACGTGCTAATGCTCTTCCACTCCAAATACCATCACCGTCATGAAAATCTGAAATCAACGCAATCCGCAGACGGCTTTTTCCTTTCCACGACTCGTCCACAATGGTATATCGCGTAATTTTTGCTTCGTAGTTTGTCAAACTTTTAAACGGCAAGCTCACTGTTGCCAGTGCCAGCCCAACGCATCCCCAGCCAAGATTCATAAGCGCCTCCCTCTACCTATCATCGCCACATGTTCAAGTATGGTTCTATTATAAAATAAAAAACTGATCAACACCATGCTAAGAACAATGGCTTGATCAGTTTTCTGTTTATCGTTTCATATCTTCAATAGATTTAACAACCGTATGCTCAATAGGCGTCCATTCAACCTTTTTAAACAATGCAACCACCGCAATTGGTACATAAGTAAACATAAACAGCGGAAAAGTAAACATTGTCCGTATTTTCATCCATGTCGACGCCAAAATATTTTCCCACTCGGTAATCGTCGTGATTGTTCCTAAGAAAAACAGCATGAAATAATAATAACCTAAGGAAAATGCTACAGCCGTACCACATGCAGCAATCAACGACCCATGCAGCGCTGACTCCGTAAACAGCAGAATGTACAAAATGGTTCCAATGTTAAAGATCAGGCTGGCAAGCATGATCAAGAGCGCCGGCATGATGTTCATTAACATGTCAAAGGCACTGAAGCTGGCACGATTGAAGCGGAAAATGCTTTTCGCCAAATCCAAACCATGTTTTCCCAGCACCTGATAAAAGCCTTTTGCAC
>CALAKO010000159.1 GCA_937922955.1 uncultured Peptococcaceae bacterium
CATTTTGGCAGCGGTGCTTGCTGGAGCGCTGCTGGGCTTGGTGGGCTTCTTCGTACCGGAAATAATGTTTTCTGGAGAAAGTGGTCTGCATGTGCTGCTTGGTGACTGGCGAAGCTATACTGCTGGTATGCTCCTATTGATCGCTGTACTCAAGGGGCTTTTGTCCACCCTTTGTATTAATCTTGGCTGGCGTGGCGGGAACATCTTTCCTATCATTTATATGGGGGCTGCGGCTGGATACGCTTTTGCACAGGCGGTGAATCTGTCTGATGATAGTGTTTTGCTGGATGGCGGCTTTGCGGTGGCGCTGGTACTCGCCGCTATGTATGGGTCGATTTCAAAGAAACCGGTATCCGTCATTGCGATGTTGCTGCTTTGCTTTCCTGTGACGTACATTCTTCCGATTACGGTGGCGGCGTTTGTGTCTGCAAAATTGTCGGTGGGGTTCGATCAATGGCTGAAGATAAGAGACGCGTAATGCACTGCTGTGCTTGCTTCCGTTTTTTTGACCTTTAATGGTGCCGCAGGGGTGATGAAAAATTTGATTATTAATAATGTGCCTTCAATCATTTGCTTCTCCAGATGCTTGGAGGCACATTGTTTTGTAGAATGGGTTTATTGACCAGGATCAAAGCAAAGCCTATAATTTAAATAGAAATATCTTATGGAATTTATGAGATGCTGAATAACGATATTTTTTAAACTGGAGGTGGGAGAATGAAAGCGAAAATGGCGGATGTTAAGCTGGGGGTATTCTCTTTACTGCTGGGGGCTGCTGCTGGAGCAGTGATTTGGTTATTGATGATGGGGATGGTGCTGGGGATGAAGGTGGTCTGGCAAATTGTGCCAGCGTGCTTTCAATGGTCGCATTCTCTTGCTTATGATTTGACCGTGTGTCTGGCTGGTGGTGTTTTGATTGCATGGGTGCGGAAACGATCGAATAGCTGTTTGGAACCGATGTTTTCAGTTTTTGCCCGGGTGAAACGAGAAGGTGGCTATCCCTATCACCAGTTGCAATGGATGGCGGCGGCTTTTTTGCTGCCCATTGTATTTGGCGGTGCCATTGGTCCTGCTGCAGGCTTGACTGGTTTTATCGCAGGCGTGTGGACATTGATTTGCGCTTGTCTTAATGGTCGTTTGAAGCATCCTGTGTTGTTTAAGAAGGTGGAGAATTTGTCAGGACGCCGCCGTATTGTTCTATATAGTCTTGGAGCGCTTTCTTTGATAATCGTTTTATCCGGATTGCTTGGCGCAGTGGGTGGTATTCATCTGCCACGTTTTCGTCGTGAACATGCCATTGGCTGGGGGCAGTGGAAATGGGCACTGGTCCTTATTGCGTTGGGAATTTTTATGGCGCTTCTCTATACGATCGTTGATGAGTTGATGGCCAGATTGGCCAAGAAATTGATGAAGCATAGAACGCTCATGTGTGTGGTGACTGGTGGCATCGTGGGGATGGTCGTCTACTTTTTGCCAAATATTCCTTTTGCAGGCGATACCCAGCTGAGCTTGTTGTTTAGTCAGTGGACGAGCTATACGGTGGGTGTGCTGGTTTTGGCGGCACTATTAAAAATGCTGTTAACGGTGTGGTGCCTGAATTTTGGTTGGCGTGGTGGAAACTTCTTTCCGTTGATTTTCGCCGGTACTGCTGTTGCCTATGCGTTCACGCTGTTTGCACAGAATGTCAGCAATAACTGCATGCTTGATCAGAATTTTGCAGCGGCGCTTGTTGTTTCTGCAATGATCGGCTTTCTTGTCAAGAAGCCGTTGCCGGCCGTTGTTGTCCTGTTGTTTTGTTTTCCATTGACCTACATTTTTCCTCTTACAGTGGCAGTGTTGGTTGCAGGAAAATTGGCTGTTATTGTTGAGCGCAGGAAAAGAATTGTCTGAGAGGAAATCCAACCTTGCTGCGGCATTTTTATAGCTGATAACGCTTGACGGCAGACGCTGGTCGCGCTACAATGAATAATCATAGAGAAATGCAATGACGAGGAGGACGTTTGCATCCTCTGCATTCCAGAGAGGGCGGCCATGGCTGAGAGTCGCTCATGCAGCGCAGATTGTCTACCACCTCCAAGCAGCGTCGGGATGAACCGACGACGGCAGCCACCGTTATTGGCAGAAAGTGGGCTGGCGGTTTTCCGCTGGTCAATCTGGGTGGAACCACGGGAATGTTCGGCGCTCTCGTCCCTTTTGGGATGAGAGCGCCTTTTATATTTTTGAAAGAGGAGATTTGATATGATTAACATTACGTTACCAGACGGCAGCGTCAAGAGCTACGATGCTGCATCCATTTCCCCAATGGAAATTGCTAAAAGTTTGTCAAACAGTTTGCCAAAGAAGGCCGTTGCTGCGAAGGTGAACGGCGAAGTCTGCGATCTGTCGACGGTGCTCGACAGTGACGCCGAAGTGGCTATCTTGACCTTTGATGATGAAGAAGGGAAAGACGTATTCCGTCATTCCTCCAGCCATGTGCTGGCTGAAGCGGTTCAGCGTCTGTGGCCAGGCACCAAGATTGCCATTGGCCCAGCCATCGAAAACGGCTTCTACTACGATTTCGACAGCGAACACACCTTTGTTCCTGAAGATCTGGAAAAGATTGAAAAGGAAATGAAGAAGATTGTTAAAGCCGGTGCAGTTTTTGAACGTCGCGAAGTGTCCCGCGAAGAAGCCATCAAATTCTTCAGCGACCGCGGCGAAACCTATAAGGTAGAACTCATTGAAGATCTGCCAGACGAAGAAACCATCACCATGTACCAGGATGGTGACTATGTGGATCTTTGCGCGGGCCCTCATCTGCCAAAGACGAGCGCTATTAAGGCCATTAAGCTGATGAGCATCGCTGGTGCTTACTGGCGCGGCGATGAAAAGAACAAGATGCTGCAGCGTATTTATGGCACGAGCTTCCCTAAGCAGGAAGCCTTGGACGAATACCTGCACCTTTTGGAAGAAGCGAAGCGCCGCGATCACCGCAAGTTGGGCAAGGAATTGGATCTTTTCTCCTTCGTGGAAGAAGCACCAGGCTTCCCAATTTTCCATCCAAAGGGCATGATTCTTCGCAACGAGTTGGAAAACTTCTGGCGTGAAGAACACAAAAAAGGCGGCTACTCTGAAATCCGTACCCCACTGATCATGAACCGCGCACTCTGGGAACGTTCCGGGCATTGGGATCATTATCAGGAAAACATGTACTTTACGGAAATCGATGAGCAGCCATACGCCATTAAGCCAATGAACTGCCCTGGCGGTATCCTGCTGTACAACGAAAGTCTGCACAGCTATCGTGAATTGCCTCTGCGTTGGGCAGAACTTGGTCTTGTTCATCGTCACGAACTCAGCGGCGCCCTCCACGGGCTCATGCGTGTGCGTGCCTTTACCCAGGACGATGCTCACATCTACATGCGTGAAGATCAGATCATCGACGAAGTCGTTGGTGTTATGAAGCTTGTTGACCGCGTTTACAGCAAGTTTGGCTTTGAATACCATGTTGAACTCTCCACTCGTCCAGAAGATTCCATGGGTTCGGACGATCTTTGGGAAAAGGCAACGGAAGGGCTGCGCACGGCGCTTGAAACCGTTGGCAAGGAATACATTGTCAACCCTGGCGATGGTGCCTTCTATGGTCCTAAGATTGACTTCCATCTCAAAGACTGCCTGGGTCGTACCTGGCAGTGCGGCACGATTCAGCTGGACTTCCAGATGCCTGAGAAGTTTGATATGAGCTACATCGGCGAAGACGGCGAAAAACATCGTCCAGTCATGGTACACCGTACCGTATTCGGCAGCATTGAACGTTTCATTGGTATTCTGACCGAGCATTTTGGTGGGGCTTTCCCAACCTGGATGGCACCGGTTCAAGCCATGATCATCCCAATTACTTCTGACCACGCTGCTTATGCTGACGAATTGGCTGCTCAGCTCAAGGCCGATGGCGTTCGCGTAGAAGTGGATCATCGCTCTGAAAAAATGGGCTATAAGATTCGTGAAGCAACGGTTCAGAAAATCCCTTACATGCTCGTTGTTGGCGGCAAGGAAGCAGAAAGCGGTACCGTTTCTCTGCGTTCCTACAAGAACGGCGATGAAGGCGTGAAGGATTTCGCTGAATTCCGTGCAGCTTTGAACGAAGAAATCGCAGAACGTCGTATGTAAGTTTTATGCAGAATAGCGAAAGGAGGTGCCTGTGTTGAAGCAGCAACCTAAAAAGCCATCTCGTTCAAGCGGAAATGGCAAGCGGCCTGTGTCGAACAATGCATCCTCGGCGAGGCCACGCCGTCCACAGAATGGAACAGCGCCGCGCACGCAGGCACCACGCTCTGCTGCAGCTCGAGGATCAAGTTCCAGTTCACGTCCGCGAAGCACAGCCTCACAGCCTTCGGCTTCACGTGCTTCGTCAAACCGAAGTCAAGCGCGAAGACCAGCTGGCGCTGGTGCGCGTTCCCCGCAAGGCAATCGTTCCAGAGCGCCACAGCAAGGGGGAAAGCGTCCACCGCAAAATGCTCGCCGTACGCCGCCGCGACGCAAACCAAAACGGCGTTTGCGTTGGGGACGGATTCTGGCGACGCTGGTTGTGTTGGTGGCCTGTGTGGCATTGGCGGTGTTTGTAAAAAACAATTTTTTCACGACGTCAGAAGTGGATGCGACGGTGGCACAGTCTGTTTCGAAACCGTTGGTTAGTGATGCCGACAAAGCCGGATTTGACGCCAGCATCAACAGCGACTCGGCCATTCTCATCAACGCCGATAACGGCGATGTGCTTTATGAAAAAGATGCCGATGCGCAGCGGGCACCGGCAAGCCTGGCCAAAATGATGACGGTGTATGTGGCCATTAAGAATAATGAAGATCTGGATCGCGAGATTAAAATGCCAGAAGCAGCCTTTGACGGGCTTGAAGAAGAAAAAGCGTCTCAGAGCGGCCTGCAAAAAGGCGAAACGGTCACCATTCGTGATCTGCTCTATGCGGCTCTGCTGAAGTCTGGCGGAGATGCGGCCAATGCATTGGCGTTAGCGACCAGCGGCAACATCGAGAGCTTCGTGGAACTGATGAACGATGAAGCCAAAGCGTTGGGCTTGGACAGTACCACCTTTGTCAATCCGACTGGCTTGGACGATGAGGCGCAGGTGTCTACCTGCCGTGATATGGCGCGTCTGCTTAAAGGAGCGCTGGGCAACACGGTTTTCCAGGAAGTGTTCACCAGCCGTACTTATACGACCACAGCCAACGACACGCATAAGGAAGGTTTGACGTTGACACACACGATGGAAGACGATCTCACGACGTTCCAGCGCTATTTTGATACGTCTGGCTATGAAATTGTCGGTGGCAAAACGGGGTACACCACGGCTGCTGGAAACTGTCTGGCCACATTGGCGCAGAAAGAGAAAGAACCAGATTACATCGTGGTTACGATGCATGCCACAGGCAATGGGGATCAGTATTATCAAGCGGTGCACGATGCCGTTACTTTGTATGGTGAGGCTTACGATCAGTGAGTCTTGCAATAATCGTTTCAAATATTTTCAGCTTCGCTGCGTTAACAGCGGAGCTGTTTTTTTTACAAAAATATTAATAAATTCTGCATAAAAATTAATTTGCATTCACCGACAGAGTGTGACACAATGAAAGAAAATGAATCGCGAAGGAGTTTTGAATCATGAGATTTTTTATTGATACTGCGAAAATTGATGACATTAAAAAAGCCAACGACATGGGTGTGATTTGTGGTGTTACCACGAACCCTTCTTTAATTGCTAAGGAAGGACGCGTGTTTGAAGAAGTCATCGCGGAAATTGCATCCATTGTTGACGGCCCGATCAGCGGTGAAGTTAAGGCAACCACCACGGATGCCGACGGCATGGTGGAAGAAGGGAAAGCCATTGCGGCCATTCATCCAAACATGGTGGTAAAAATTCCAATGACTGTGGAAGGCCTGAAGGCTGTTAAGCGTCTCAGCGCGCTTGGCATCAAGACCAATGTGACCCTTATTTTCTCAGCCAATCAGGCTTTGCTCGCGGCTCGTGCGGGTGCAACTTATGTGTCCCCATTCTTGGGTCGCCTCGATGATATTTCCACCCGCGGCACCGATCTCATTCGTGAGATCGCTGATATTTTTGCCGTCGCCGATGGTATTGACACCGAAATCATCGCAGCCAGCGTGCGTCATCCTATGCATGTAACGGAATGCGCTCTGGCTGGTGCGGACATTGCTACTGTGCCATATAAGGTCATTGAACAGATGGTCAACCATCCGCTGACGACTGCTGGCATTGAAAAATTCCGTGTTGATTATGAAGCCGTTTTCGGCAAGTAAATCGATGCAGGAAAGCTACTGCACCACTGGGCAGTTTGCCAAACGCGACAGAACCTATCACAAACACTGCGGGCCGACGGCCATCACCAATCTTGTGCTGACTTTGCGGCCTGATCTGGCTGATGATGCGGCTGCCGTATTTGACGAGGTGGCAGCGTTGGGACGGCGTTCACTGGCCTATTGGAACGTTGGCGTTGGTAAATGGTTTGGCGGCACCAGCGATGGGCTAGTGGGTGTCTATCTGCGTCAGGTGCTTCACCGTTTTGAATGTGATGGCGTGAAGGTGCATTTTTCTGGCCCGGCGACGGCGGCTCGTGTTCGAGCCGCGCTGGAGAATGGGCATGTCGTTTATCTGGAAATGCATTTTCATCCAAAATATCGCAACCATCACCTGCTGATTTACGGCTATGAATGGCAGGGGTTTCGTGCCGCTGATGGCTGGAAGCATGGTCCGGTGTATTTGAGCGATCGCGATTTGCGACGCTGCACGTTCTTTAGTATTACGAGAGAGTAAGGAAACGTCATATTGCATAATTTTTACGCGCTTGTTTTCAATAACAAGCGTGTTTTTTATGGTGCGTATTGGGAACGAGCGAGAATGGCGAGCGATTCTCCCCATGGCTCATACTTTGGAACGATTTACAAGGCAGAAGTCCCTTGGTAAAATTTTTATAGTTATAAATATTGAAACGTTTGTGGAAGGAGGTGTCTTATGGAACCCATTCGCATTCTGAAACCAGCGTTGGCTGCTCAGTTTCGCAGTGCGTTGGAACAGTACCGCGTGATTTTTTTTAGTGCTCCTTGCGGATTTGGCAAAACAACGGCAGTGCAGCTCTTGTTGTCAGGAAAGAGAACTTTGTGGCTGAATGCCGAGGATCCATTATTGCGATTGAATATCGAGGATGATTCCTGGGATGCTTTGGTGCTCGATAATTTTAGTGCGCTGTCGGTGGACATGCAGCAGCCCCTCTGTGATTTGATACGCAGCACGGTTGGCCGTCCGATTGTTTGCCTCTCGCGCGGCAAGGTGCCAAGCTGGCTGCTGCCTTTTCAGGTCAGCGGGATTATGATGGTGCTGGACCAAAATGCGCTGGCTTTCGACAGGCAGTCGGTGGGACAGTTGCTGGAGCGTCATGGGCTGAAAGTGAGTGATCGGGTGTTGACGGCCATTTACAAAGAGAGCCGCGGTTATCCGCTGGCCCTGTCCATTTTGGCGCGGCACATGGTGAATGGCGAGAGCTTCGACGCGACGATCGCCGATCAGATTCGGCAGGAAATCTTCCTTTATTATGAAGAAGAGGTTTTCAACCGTTTTGATTTGACCACGCGGCGTTTGTTGTTGGAGCTGGCTCCTTTTGATCAGTTCAGCCTGTCGCTGGCGCACATGGTCAGCGGCGACAGCAACGTCGGCGAAACGTTTGGCCGTCTGCAGCGCGAGACAACCATGATGCTTCAAGACAGCCTGGATGTGTTTCATTTTTGGCCGATTTTCCGTCTCTTTCTGCGCTGGGAATTGCGGCAGAAATACAGCGACGAGCAGTGCCGCGCCATCTACAATCGCGGCGGCCTCTATCATGAATTGCAGGAAGACTATGGTCATGCCTTGGAGTGTTACGCCAAAAGTGGCGACCATAGCAAAGTCTCCGAGTTGTTGGAAAAGAATGCCATGCTTCATCCAGGGATGGGGCATTATTACGAAATGGAGCGCTATTATCGTGACCTGCCGGAAAATGAAATTCTGAACTCGCCGGCATTGATGCAGAGCATGAGCATGCTGGAGGCCATCAATATGGACTACGAGGCGTCCGAGCGCTGGTACCAGGCTTTGCAGGAATTTGCCGACTGTCGCAGCAAAAACGATGCTGCCGGCCGCGAAGCACGAGGGCGGCTGGCCTGGCTGGAAATTGGGCTGCCGCAGCGCAGCACGGTCAGCTTGCTGAAAACGATACCGGCGGTTTTTCGCCTGATTGCCAATCGTGAAATTGAGCTGCCGCCATTCTCGGTGACCAGTGCGCTGCCGAGCATCATGAACGGCGGCAAGGATTTCTCAGACTGGAGCAAAAAGGACGATCTGCTGTATAAAACTTTGCGCCTTCCAGTTGAAGTCGTGCTGGGAAAAGATGGCATTGGCCTGCCGGATTTGGCCGTTGCAGAAAGCAAGTTTGAAAAAGGCGAGGACATTACCGCGCGCATGTTCAGCATCATGGCGCATCTGAATGAAATCCAGCACAAAGGCACGGCTGATATTGAATTTGCTATGGCTGGCTTGCTGGTGCGTTCGCAGGTTGCTGCTGGACACGCCTATGAGGCAGCCGAAACGCTGACAACGCTGCGCGAACAGTTTATTGCGCGTGGCCGGGAGCGCTTCCTACCGAATTTGGACGCACTGCGCTGCCGGGTCGACCTGCGGCTACGGGACGACGACGCGGTGGAGCAGTGGTATCGCGAGAAAGCACCAAAAGACCGCCTGCATTTTCAAGTGATGAAACGCTATCAATATTTCACACAGGCCATGGTGGAGCTTTCCCGCGGGGAAGCTCGAGAGGCAATGTTGACCTTAGCGCCGTTGACGTATTACTGTCAGATTTGCAATCGTCATATTGACGGCATTCATCTCAATGTGTTGATGGCCATTGCACAGTATCGCCTGCGCGACGATACCTGGCAGGAAACGCTGTGCGCAGCCTTGGATGAGGCTTACGAATACCGTTTTGTGCGCACTATCAGTGTTTACGGCGTGGCGGTGCTGCCGCTGTTGGAAGCGTGCGGCTGGGAAAAAGACTCGGCCTTTCTGAATGTGCTGATCGACGACACCCGCGATCAGGCGGCGGCTTATCCGGATTTTCTGGAACCACATCTTGACATGACGGCGCCACTGTCGAACACCGAATTGCAGGTGCTGCGTCTGATCTGCGCCGATAAGAGCAACGCAGAAATCGGCGCCATTCTTGGGATTCGCCTGGCGACGGTCAAGACCCACGTCAGCCATATTTTACAAAAACTTGGCGTTAAACGCCGCAGCGAAGCCAAAACCATGGCTGAAAAGCTGCATTTGTTATAGCTTTTCAGGCGCGGGCCATGAATCGTCATGAGTCGTGCGCTTTGAAAATAATCGTTCTGCGGAAATGATGGCTTTTCTCTTTGCAGAGAGCGTCGGTTTCCCGCAGGATCGACAAAAAGGAGCAATAAAGGAGGAAGACGAATGAAAAAGAGAAAATTTCTCAGCGCCGTACTGATCGGGGCCTTGATAATCAGCACCGTGCCGTTTTCGGCCTTTGCTGAAGACAACGAGCCAATCCCGGATGTCATAGTAGAAGATGGCGTCACCTATTTTGATGCGGGCAGTGAGCATTTTGAAGACAGCACCCGCCTGTTCATTCAGGATTTGCTGAGCGCAAAAAACAGCAACATTGACGACACCTCAACGGCAGCGCTTTGGCAGAAGCTTGGCTATGCAATTCAGGATGACTATGGTGCTGGAACGGACGACGGCAAGTTCAAAACTCAGTTTGACAATGTTCTTGATGATGTTCTGGCAATCAGTTTGGGCAATACCGATGCTAAAGACACCTCCGTCAGTGATGGCGACAACACCTACGCTGTTCATTCATCGGGACTGAATATATCTGACTCGATGGCCGATGCCGGCACGGATATGGAAAAACAGATCTTCAACTGGTACCGTTCTGCAGGCGGCGGCCGTAAGGCCATGTATGGCAACGATGGAGAGGAAGAGAACGTGGCCGTCAAACAGAATGCCACCCTGGCAAACTCTGGCAACCAGGACGACGTGTTCTGGCTTTTGACTGGTGCCTTCAAAACAAGCGGCACCAACAAGAAGGGCCATTATCAGGCGCTTGGTGTGATCTTCAGCAACTTCACCATAACAGCGGTGCTGCCTGAATATACGGATGATTATTATCAAACCACTGAGACAGAGCCAACCACCAATGGCAAGAGCGTAATCTCCGATGTGAAGAACGAAACCGCTGCATCGGTTACCGGTATGCAGAGCCTGGCTCAGACCACGACGACGACTGCGACGAGCACTGTCAATGGCAGTGAAAGCTATGGTTTGTCGGAGACGATCTCTATTGGCGCCAGCATCAAAAGTGTTGATATTTCAGCCTCCCTTGATCTGTCGCAGAACTTCACCACTGGCTGGACAGAATCAGAATCCACCACTGTGACGGATACCAAAACCTATCAGGTTTCTGTGACAATGCCGGCCTACACCAACGTGCTGCTCAATCAGTATGAGAGCAAAACAACCACGACCACAAGCTACGAATGCCCATGTGCGTTGAATTTCAACGTCACCTTTGTGGAATATACCCTCGACCCAAGCAGCAACAACGCGTCATGCCGCACTCAGATCCTTGGCATGTTTGAAGGCAGTGCACGCAGCGACCTTTATCAGCGCGCCATTGTTGAAAAGAACATCGTGGACACGGATCGCATCAACTGGAACAACCTGCTCAAAAACCACACTGGCCTTGAAGATCAGGTGAAGCTGGCAGCGACGACCGCGCCAATGTCTGGCGCTGGCGCAACCTTTGTGGTTGAAAAAGATTCGCTGACCAATGAAGTGGCTGGCCTGACGCCAATCTATCCACTGGCGCGCGTGGCCATGGTCAACCAGATGAACTACATGACCCTGTATCCAGATACCGTTTTCTATGTCAACAGCATCGGTCTGGAAGGCTACAACAGCCAGAACGGGGCGTACTATGGATTTAACAAGCTCAATGGCCACTGGATTCTGCTCGACGAAAATGGCAATGAATTAACTGATGATTCCATTGCATCGCTCAAGTATGACCCTGTCAGCGGATACACACGCCTCGTTGCAGGTGAAGAAAGCGGCAAGGTTTATCTCAAATATCTGATCGACGAAGACTGCTACACTTCTTCTTCGACCAGCGGTCATTTCACCACTAACGACGAGCTGAGCAAGACTGCTATTGTTGAAGTCACCGTTATTGGCAGCGACCACTTCACTGAAGGCCGCGTGTTGGTTGACGGCGAATTGGAGGGCATCGTTGGCGATGATCCAGTTTCCATCGACGATTACCTAGATGTCACAGTGGAAGATGCCACCGGTAAGGAAGTCAATCATGCTGTTGAATGGGAAGCCCGTGAACTGAACGGCATCACCGTTGATGGCAGCATGATTTCCTTCAGCGAACCAGGTACCTATCATGTCCGTGCTGTTTGTGATGAAGTGTATTCTGATTGGGTGGAAGTGACAGCGCTGCCTGCACGCACCCTTGAGAGCGTACAGATTCCAGAGTCTTTGGAAATGGCTGAAAATGAACACGATCTGTCTACCGTTCCTGTCTCCCTGACCGACCAGTATGGCGACGCTTACGAAAGTGATGCTGACGTGGTTTGGACCTGCACCACCGAAGGCGGCGAAATTGATGGCAATACCTTCAGTGCTGAAAACGCAGGCACCTATACCCTGACGGCTACTGTTGACGGCATCACTTCCAATGAAATGATTGTTGAAGTAATCGGCAATATTGATGCTATGATTGATTGGGGTTACGACAACGGTGTCATCATCAACGATACGCTTGAAGACTTCAATGGCGGCGACACCTGCACCCGCGCTGAAGCGATGACCTTCCTCTGGCGCATGGCCGGTGAACCGGAGCCAGCAAGCACCGATCTTGCCTTTACCGATGTGAAGGACGGCGACTGGTATCAGACAGCTGTGGCTTGGGCTGTGGAAAATGGCATCACCAGCGGTACCAGTGCCACCACCTTCAGTCCAGATAAGGTTTGCAGCCGCGCAGAAATTGTTACCTTCCTGTGGAATGCTCAGGGCTCCCCACAGACGATAAGCTACAAGTCCTTCGCCGACGTTTCTGCTGATGACTGGTATGCGGATTCTGTACGTTGGGCACAAACCTATGGCATCACCTATGGCACCGGTGAAAATTCCTTCTCACCGAATGTGGATTGCAGCAGACTGCAAATCCTGGCAATGCTTTACAGAACCAGACAAATTGCTAAATTCTAATGTTTGCAGGAGGGGATGAAGCAGCACGCTTCATCCCCTTTTTAAGTGGCCGCAGAGCGCGGCTGCTGTTTAAAAAGGAGGACAATCATGAAGAAACCATTAAGTATTCTGCTATGTGCAGCACTGCTGGCCACCGCCAGCGGCTGCTCGTCCGGTGGTGGAGAGCTGACGGCCGAGTCAAAGGGCGCGACGGACATCACCGCCGAAGCCAACGCCGCCGTTTATGACTTGCTGGATTTTGACGACGATCAGGAAATGGAATTTGCGGAGAAAGGGCTGATCGCAGCACCGGAATCGCTGGAAATCACTGACGCAGATGGCAAGGTCATCTGGAGCCAGGATGCCTACAGTTTCCTGGAGGATGCAGAGTCGCCGGATACCGCCAATCCAAGCCTCTGGCGGCACACCCAGATGAACCACATCTATGGCTTGTTTGAAGTCACCGATGGCATTTATCAGGTGCGCGGCTACGATATGTCGAATATCACGTTCGTGCGTGGGGACACAGGCTGGATCGTGTTTGATCCGCTGATGACGGTGGAATGTGCCCAGGCAGCGAAGGCGCTCGTCGATGAGGAGCTGGGAGAGCTGCCGGTGCGCGCAGTCATCTACAGCCATTCTCATGTGGATCATTTCGGCGGTGTCTGCGGCATTGTTGATGAGGAAGACGTGGCCAGCGGAGCGGTGACCATCATTGCGCCGGAAGGCTTTGAAGAGCACGCCGTCAGCGAAAACGTTTACGCCGGCACAGCCATGGGCCGTCGTGCCGCGTATCAGTACGGCACCACTCTGGAACCAGGCGAAACCGGTTCGCTCGCCATCGGCATCGGCATGGGCCAGTCTCAAGGCACTGTGTCCTACATCAGCCCAACCGACACCATCACAGAAACCGGTGAAACCCGCACCATCGATGGCGTGACCATGGAATTTCAGATGACGCCTGGCACCGAAGCGCCAGCAGAAATGAACACCTGGATTGCCGAAAAGAATGCCCTCTGGATGGCAGAAAACTGCACCGGCACCTTGCACAATCTCTACACCCTGCGCGGTGCCGAGGTGCGTGACGGGAACGCCTGGGCAGGCTACATCATGGAAGCCCTGGGCCGCTATGGCGACAACGTGGAAGTGGTCTTCCAGTCCCACAACTGGCCGCACTGGGGCAACGACGTCATCAAGGAATACATGACCAACACGGCAGCGGTGTATAAATTCATCAACGACCAGACGCTGTTCTATCTCAACCAGGGCTACACCGACACGGAAATCGTCGATAGGATTGAGCTGCCGGAAGAGCTTGCGAAGGTGTGGTACACCCGCCAGTATTACGGCACCCTGACCCACAATGTGAAGGCAGTGTACCAGAAATACATGGGCTGGTACGACGCCAACCCTGTCCACCTGGATGAACTGGCGCCGAGCGAATACGCAGAAAAGCTTGTGGAATATCTGGGTGACACCGACAAGGTGCTGGAAATGGCAAAAGAAGATTATGACAAGGGTGAATATCAGTGGGTGGCAGAAATCACCAACACCCTCATCTATGCCGATCCTGACAACACCGACGCGCGCCTGCTCTGTGCCGATGCGCTGGAGCAGCTTGGCTATCAGGCAGAGTCCGGCACCTGGCGCAACGCCTATCTGACGGCTGCCCAGGAATTGCGCAATAATGAAGAGATCAACTCCAACGAAGGCAACAAGAGCAATGCTTTGCAGCAGAAGATGGACGTTCCGCTCCTGCTTGATTATCTGGGCATCCGCCTCGACAGCAACGCAGCGCAGTCGCTCAATGGCACCATCGACCTGGTGGTGACAGACACCGACGACGAATACACGCTGACGCTGAGAAACGGTGTACTGCTTTATTATGAAGGCGCGCCAAGCGGCGGCAGCGATGCCACCTGGACCACGACAAAGCTGGGCCTCTTTGCGCTCCTGCAGGGCGATAAGGAAAACATCGATGCGCTCATTCAGCAGCAAGGCGACACGGCGCTGCTGGACGGCCTGTGCGACAACCTTGCGGCCTTTGATCCAAACTTCAACATCGTTGAGCCATGACGCACGCTCGTCAATGAACGTGAATGGAGGAAGAACCATGAACACGCATAGATACAAAGGCATCGTCAGTGGTCTTTTGGCGGCGCTGCTCCTGCTGAGCGCTGGCTGCAGCAGCGACACAACAGCCAGCAATGATGCCGACGCAGCAGCAGGGGCGCTGACCCCGAAGCCGCTGGCGGTCAATGATGTGGCGCCGAATCCCTATCTCAGCAGCGGTGACGCCATGGTGCACAACGATGCCTACAGCTCCGATGTCACCGACACCGTGATGCCGCTGGCCATTGACGAAGTGGTCAGCACCACGCTGGAAACAAAGAACAAACAGGCGCCGCCGTCCATGTTCTTTGACAACGACGGCAATGCCATCACGCCGTTTCTCGGCGGCATCGCCGTGACCGATCTCAGCGGCGACACCATCACCCGCCAGGCCACCTTTGTGCCGACGCAGGACGATGGCGGCGGCTACTCGCTGCAGATTTCCTATGCCTTTGTCGACAATGGTGGCCGTGTTGTGGCGCCGACCTCTGATGGCCGCGTGATCATGCTGGAAACCAAGGACGCCGACGGCAATGTTTACGAAAAGGCGCGCAAGGTCTTCGACGTGGACATTGTTTCGGCAGCCGTTGACGCCCTGGGCGAGGACATCGACCAGAACCTGCTCTCGATCATCTACGACTACGACGGCAACCTCTGGTTTGTCACCGGCGGTTTCCGCATCTATCCCGACCGCAACCCTGCCGGATTCATCGGCTATCTGTCGCGGGACTACATCGACGCTGCTCTTGCCGGTGCGTCGCCGGCGCTTGAGGGCAACATCTTCTTTGAACGCCTCGCCGAGGGCGAAGGCGCCGAAAATGGCATCTCTGCCAACGAAGACGGCGCCGTCATTCTCACGAACCTGGCCTGCTACATGCTCCGCGCCGATGACGGCGTAGACATCGTCTGGCGCACCGCCTACGAAAGCAATGGCGCCAACGACGCCGAGCCTGATTCGGATTACACCGGCGGCGGCCTCTCCTGGGGCAGCGGCACCACGCCGACACTGACGAAGGACCTCGTGCTTTTCACTGACAATCAGGACCCGGTCAACCTGCTGGCGCTGTCCTCAGAAACCGGCGAGGTGGTTGCCGAGACACCGGTGCTCGATGAACTGCCGGACGGCACGCCGGTGGCAGTGGAAAACTCCATTCTTGTCTACTCCGGCGATGCCAGCCGCACCTCGGTGCTCGTCTGCAACTGGTTTGGCGCGGGCAATGCCGGTCTTGCCGATCCGGACAACGATTCCTCGGTGCAGTCCTACGAGGCCCTGTATGATGCCAACTGGATCGCCAAAGGCAACGCCTACATTGCGCCAGGCGTGGAGCGTGTCGACATTGTCAAGGACGGCGACAGCTACAGCGCCGAAAAAGTCTGGCTGCGCGACGACGTGCGCGACACCTCGATGATCAAGCTCAGCACCGCCACCGGCTACCTCTACGGCTACTGGCAGAACCTGGACACCGGCATGTGGTGCTACGAAATCCTGGATTTTGACAGCGGCGAAACCGTGCGCGAAATTCCAGTGTCCAGTCTGGCCAGCTTTAACAACATGGCCGTCGGCATGTCGGCAGACGTTGGCGGCAACACTCTCTACTGCCCAACCAACAACATGGAAATGGTGCTCCTGCAGGACCGCTTCGTGACCCTGCCGGATTCTCCGGGAAAATCCATCGATCCGGACAGCATGGAGCGGGACCGTCTCAGTGACGACGAATTTCAGGCGCTCAGCGGCAGCAATGGCAGCCCAGCCAGCTACCTCATGCGCGCCAGCGTGGTCAACCCAGGCGACGGCTCCACCATCGCCTTCAAGGTCAATGGCCTGGAGGGCAGCGCCGACGACTACCAGCTCTACGTTGAAAACGACGACGGCAGCCTGAGCCCTTACGACGGCGAGTGGCAGCTTTGCGATGAAAACGGAGAAGCGGTGGAAGGCAGCCTGAACGCCGACAGCCTCTACGAGATTCATTATCTGGTCAGCGGCGGCACAGACGGAGCGGTGACCGTGTCCGCGCTTTTGGTGAAGTGACGCAGCCTCAAGAGAATGTTACTGTCTTGACACCAATTCCTCACAGCAATTTAAGTTCGTTTTCAAGAACAGCCGCTAATATAATAGCTGTAATCATCCCATAACGTTGGCCACCAATTGATGGCCCCTTCCCTGTGATAACACCACCCCTCGGTGTTATAATTGCCCGTCTGCTTTCTCCACAAAGGCAGGCGGGCATTTTTGCGCGCAACAATGCCGCACGGCGAGGACCGTGCGGCAAGGGGAGATATCAATAGTGAACGCCCTTCCAGTAGAGGGTGTCGTTGACCTCTGCAATGGCTGGCAGCTGGACGTCCTTGAGGGCCCAGCGTTTGTATTCCTCAAATCCGGTGCGGTCGACGATGTAGCCGATGTGTTCTTTGCCTTCCGGAGCGTTGGGATCGATGTATTCTTTTACATAGTCGTAGGTATTGGTGATGATTTTGACAATGCTGTCGGCGTCGGCCCATTTGATAAAGTCTTCGCCGAGGCGTGGGTTTTTCTTGCCGCTGCGGCCAAAGAGGGTGAGCCGGAAATACTTGCTTTCGCTGCGTGTCCAGGCGAAATTTGGGCAGGCCTGCACACATTCGCCGCAGCCGATGCAGCGCTTTGGATCGCGCTGAGGGCGATAGTTGTGGCTGCTGAGTGCGCCGCTGGATTTTTTCTGGCAGACTTTGACGCAGGCGCCGCAGCTGACACAGCGCGCAGGATCAAACTGGGGCTCGGTCATGCCGATGATGCCAAAGTCGTGCTGACGCACCTTGGCGCAGTCGTTGGGACAGCCGGTCAGCGCAATCTTGAAGTGGAGATCGTTGGGGAAAACGGCCTGTTCGATGCGCTGTGCCAGAGCCGTGGTGTCGTAGCAGGCGAAGGGGCACACCTGGTTGCCGATGCAGGCGGTGATGTTGCGCGTGCCGGACGCTGCATAGCCGCTGCCTGGTGACGGCTGGTTGATGCCGAGGCCATCGATCAGAGGCTGCAGGGCGGCGTTGACTTCTGGCATTTTTTCAAAGGGGATGCCGGGGATTTCAAAGCCCTGACGCAGGGTGATGTGGACGGTGCCGTCGCCGTAGGTCTGCGCAATGCGGCGGATGGTGTCGAGGTATTTGGCATCCATGCGGCCGCCGGGCACGCGCACGCGCGAAGCAGTGAGGCCGCGGTGCTTGGTCACGCGAAAGGCATTTTTCTTGAGCTGTTTGGTATTGGTATCCATGACAAAACCTCCTTAGTCGATGAGCTGTTTGCCCTGGCTGTAATTGAAAACCGGTCCGTCGAGGCAGACGTAGGTGCTGTTGATGCGGCAGTGGCCGCATTTGCCGAGGCCGCAGCACATTTTGCGTTCGTGCGAGATCCAGATGTTTTCTTCTGGCAGGCCGATGTCCAGGAGACCCTGCACAGAGAAGCGCATCATGATCGGCGGGCCTACGACGATGGCGGCCGTGTTGGCGGCGTCGTTCAGCACCAGCTTAGGAATGTACTGGGTGACGAGGCCTTCGCGGACGCTGGCGTCGCCGTTGGCTCGGTCGACGGTGAGGATTACGTTCAGCGACTGCTGCCAGCGGGCAAGATCATCGCGGAAAAGAATGTCCTGCGGGGTTTTGAAGCCGCAGATGAGCGTCATGGCGCCGCGCTCTTCCGGATGTGCGGCAAAGTGGTCGATGACGCCGCGCACTGGTGACAGGCCAGTGCCGCCAGCGATGACGACGAGGTCTCTGCCGCGGTAGTCTTCCAGCGCAAAGCCGTTGCCGTAGGGACCGCGCAGCAGCAAATGGTCGCCGATGTAGTGGCTGAAAACTTCGTTGGTGACCTTGCCGACACGGCGAATGGTCAGATCGATAAAACCGGCGCCGATGCCGCTGACGGAGATGGGCGCCTCGCCGTATTTTGGCAGAGACACTTCAAAAAATTGGCCCGGTTTGACGGCGCCGCTGTAAGCCATGCGAAATGTGTACTCAATATCGGTGTGTGGGATGACATCAAGGATCTGTGAAGAAAATGGCAGGTATTCATTGTTTGGCATCGTGGTTCACCTCCGTCAGGGCGGCGTCAAGCTTGTTGACGCAGTGGGCAAAAGAGATATATTCCGGGCAGATGGCGTCGCAGCGCCCGCAGCCGACACAGAGATGGCGGCCGAAACGCTGTTTGTGCTGCAAAACCTTGTGCAGCACCTTGAAGCGCATGCGCTGGCCGTGGGCTTTGCGGTAGCTGCCGCCGCCTGCCACATCGGTGAAGCCGTCGACCATGCAGGAGGCCCAGACGCGGCGGCGTTCGCCGACTTTGCCGTTGTCGCTGTAATAAATGTCTTGCATGGTGAAGCAGGTGCAGGTAGGGCAGACAAAGTTGCAGCGGCCGCAGGCAATGCAGCGGCTGTCGTAGTCGTCCCAGATGGTGCTTTTGGCGATGTCGTTGCTGAGGTTCGTTGGTATTGTCACATGCACAGGGTTTTCGACAACAAAGGATGGTGTTACATTCTGATGCTCGGCGCCTAGGGCATCAAGCTGTGTAATCCAGGTAGAATCTTTACAGTCGAGCAGGTAGCTGCCGTCCTCCTGTGGGTCGATGCTGAGGGCATAGCTGTCGCTGCGGTTGGTGCCCATGCTCACACAGAAGCAGTGGGCCAAGCTTTCACGGCAGCCCATGAGCACAATCTTGATGTTTTTTCGCAGCTGCTGATAATAGTAATCTGGTGCGCCGTTGTGCAGGTACATGTCATCAAGACGAGCGAGCGCATGAATGTCGCAGCTGCGCATAAAAAGCACAGCACCTTTGGCAGGTGGCGAAGCTTCAGTGGTGTTTGCTTCGGTGAAATAGAACAATGTCTGGGAGATGGGGGTTAACACTTCTTTGAAAGAATACGCTGCCGGTTCATCGAAGACAATTTCGTTGACTGAGGTAATTTCGCCATATCGAACCACATCCGTGTCTGAGCAGCGGCCGCCGCCGCTGAAACGTTTTGGTGCGTAAATTACATGATCTTGTCTCCATTCGTTGAGCAGGGCATTAAAAATGTTTTCCTGAATATGATAGCCCATGATGAATCCCTCCTGTTATTGTATGATTTCTATGGTTTCATCATAACAGAAGAAAAACGCCGTTATGTTGCCTGCGCAACATAACGGCGTTTTAGCGTAAAATAAATGTATTCTTTTCGTAGTCGATCAATCCTTCGTCGCGCATCAGCGACAATTCGCGCGTCAGGGCGCTGCGGTCGGCACAGAGATATTCGGCCAGCGCCACCCGCCCGAGGGGGATGGTGAAGCGGCGGCTATTTTGGCGTTCTGCTTCGTTGCGAAGATAGGCGAGGATTTTCTCGCGCAGCGTTTTCTGGGAGACAATGGCGGCTTTGATCATCAGCCGCTGGTTTTTCTCGCTGATCAGCCGCACCATGTTTTCGATCAGGTGGTGATGGAACACGCAGGACAGGGTGCAGGAGTGGATCACCTTGTGAAAAGGCAGGAAGAGGATCGTGCAGGGTGTGGCGGCAACGAAGCTCACGCAGGCGTGCAGCTGGCTGCCACAGGCAAAGCTCTCGCCGAACAGTTCGCCTTCGCCGATGCTGACCAGGAGGGTTTTGCCGCCGTCGATGTCTTCCTTGATCATGTGCACCGCGCCGGACAGCGGTGTGCCGATGACGTGAATCGTTTCGTCTTCAAGGATGATGATTTCGTTCTTCTTGAACTGGCGCACGGTGCCGCCAAGGCAATCGAGCATCTTGGGCAGATCGTCTTCGCGGATGCCGTCGAAAAGCGGCAGTTTTTTCAGCGTGTGAATGGGCAGGCTCATGGCGCGCACCTCCTTTGATCCATCATAGCGTGTTGTGAGGCTGTTGGCAAGCCCAATCAGCCGCCGAGCCGCGCCACATATTCTTCCAGGCAAAGGCCCTGGGCATAGATGGCAGCGGCGGCGTCCTGGCCAACGTAGCGCAGGTGCCAGGGCTCGTGAGCCACGCCGGTGATGCTGGTTTTGTCATCAGGGTAGCGCTGAATGAAGCCGTAGCGCCAGCTGTTGGCGAGCAGCCAGTCGTACAGGTCTGGAGTGGCGGTGCCGATGTCCACCGCCAGGCCCAGCTCGTGCTCACTGGTGCCAGCGGGGCTCACCCACTGCTGCGTCAAGCCGGCGGCGGTGGTTTCGTCGTAACCGCTGGCGAGAAAGGTCTGCAGCTTTTCTTCGTAAAGCTGCTGCTGCTCTTTGGAGGTTCGATAGCCGGAGTTGATGTGAATGTCGTAGCCCTGGGCGGCAGCATCGGCAAGCAATGCTTTTAAGGATGAGACAATGCGTTTGTCGACCTGCTGGCCGTCGGCCACGGTTTTTAAGGAAAAACGATGGCTTTCCGGCAAGCCGTTTTCGTGATTCACCAGCGTGAGCTGCCAGGGCAGTTCGGGATAGCCATTGGCAGGCGCTGTTGGCGGGCGCTGCACGCTGACATTTCTGGAAAATGAAAAGCCAAAGACAGACAGGACTATTGCGACGAACAGGATCAGAATACAGCATCGTTTGAAAAAACGAATCATCATAATAAACGCCTCCTCCCAAGAATGTGCGGAAAGAATGTGGCAAGTGGGCGGCTAAATGCCCAGCGCCGTGTAGAACCAGAATGGGTGGTAGAACAGGAACATGCCGGTGAAGCTGGCGGCTATCAGCAGCCAGGGCTCACGCCGTCCGCTTGGCGTCTGGCGCAGATGCTTGCCGAAGAGCTGGCCGAAAAACCACCAGCTGAAGTAGCCAAGGACGGCGCCGAGGGTGTTGGCGATGAGGTCGTCGATGTCGCAGGCACGGCTGGTGAGCAGCTGAGAGCATTCGATGAGCAGCGAAAAGGCAGCGCCGCTCAGCGCCACACTGCGCAGGCTGCGATGGCCGCGCCAGAGCATCGGCAGCAGGTAGCCAAAGGGCAGAAACAAGGCGATGTTGAGCAAAAAGCCTGTGGAAAGATTTTGCAGCGGAAGCAGATTGAGACGGCTGCGGAAGACGAGCGGACCGTCGGGCGTTTGCAGCACGTCGATCAGTTCGCCCAGGCTGTGGATGCCAAGCTCGGCAAAAATGCGCAGCTGCAGGAAAATGTCGCTCAATCCGCCGCTGCCTGTGAGATCGTAGACCTGCCAGAGGTAGCAGCAGAACAGAACCGCCCACAGCCGCTGCCAGCGGATGCCGTCCTGCCGGTGCAGCACAAGCAGAATCAGGCAGGGCAGCAGGGCGCAGGCCAGGCTGTATGGTGTCGCAAGATTATAATTAAACATACAGTGCGTTCCCCCTTAACAAAAAAACGCTTTCACTTTGTAGATTCATTCTACAAAATGAAAGCGAAGGATATTTATAAGGCTGCCTGCAAATGTCTGCAGATTTTGCCATGAATTTCTTACGATTTTCTTACGACAGCGCGGGCTGGTTCAAGGGCAGCATGACGGTGAACAGAATGGTGTTGTCGGTGCTTTCGGCAAAAATATTCCCGCCGTGCTGCACGGTGATTTCTTTGGCAATGGCCAGGCCCAGTCCGGCGCCGCCGCTGGTGCTGCGCGCGCTGTCGAGACGGAAAAACTGTTCAAACAATCGCGCCAGCTTTTCGGCAGGAATGGTGTCGCCCTGATTTTGCACACGGATGACGGCGTTGTTCTGCTCCTGAGCCGCCGAGAGATGGATGGTGCTGCCGTCGTAGCCGTAGAGGATGGCGTTGCGCAGGAGATTGTCCAGCACGCGCTGGATTTTGTCGGGATCGCAGCGCAGCGGCAGAGAATCTGGCAGATCCAGCTGACAATGGAGATTTTTGCTGTCGAGGAGCGGCTGGGCTTCGAAGGCGAGCTGTTCCAGCAGGCGCGTGAGGTCGATCTGGTGATACTGCAGCGGAACGCTCGAGAGGTTGAAGCGGGTGATTTCGAAAAATTCGTTGATCAGCTCGTCGAGGCGTTCCGCCTTGCGCAGGGTTGTGGTCAGATAACGGGTGCGCGTGGCGTCGTCGATGCCGGGCTCGTCGCGCAGCAGCGTCAGATAGCCGATGACCGAGGACAGCGGTGTTTTCAGATCGTGGGCCAGGTACATGATGAGGTCGTTCTTACGCTGTTCTGCGCTGCGTGCTGCCTGGGCGTTGTGCAGCGACTCGCGCTTGAGATGGTTGAGGCTGTCGGCGATTTCGTTCAGCTCCGGCGAGAGCACGATGATGTCGTCGCTGTCGTCGACAAGCTGGCTGGCTGCCATCTGCACCTCGTCGATGTAACCGCTGGCGCGGCGCAGCAGGCGATAGGTGAGAATGAGTACGACCGCCGCCCAGATGGCAAAACAGATGCAGCCTGTGTAAAGTGTGCGATAAGAATAATAAAGCCCGTCGCCATAATAGGCAGGGGATATTTTCACAATAAAATCGATGCTTGCCCCGATGACAATGAGAACGGCCGCCCAAATGGTGCATTGCAGCAGATAGCGGCGAAACAGCGTGCCGGTAAGATAGCTGTGTTTACTCGATTTCATAGCCAATCCCCCAGACCGTCTTAACAAATTTTGGATGCTTTGCCGGTTCATGCAATTTGTCGCGCAGACGCCCAATGTGCGCCATGACGGTGTTGCTGCTGTTCTTGAGATATTTTTCCTGCCACACTGCTTCAAACAATTCTTCCGATGGCACCACTCGTCCGCGGTGCGACGCCAGATACCAGAGAATGTCAAATTCCAGTGGGGTGAGATTGATGTTTTCGTTGTACAGCGTACAGCGGTGCGTGGTCTTGTTGATGACCAGCCCACGAATATCAATTTCTTCGATGAGCGGCTCATCAGTGCCGTGACTGGCGCTGTTGTATTGGCTGGCACGGCGCAGCTGTGTGCGCACACGAGCCACAACTTCCAGCGGATTAAACGGTTTGGTGATGTAATCATCGGCGCCCAGCGTCAGGCCGTAAATTTTGTCGTTGTCTTCAATTTTGGCTGTGAGCATGATGATTGGGAAGAAGTGTTCTTCGCGAATGGTTCGGCAAATATCAAAGCCGCTCATATCTGGCAGCATCACATCCAAAATGGCCAGATCGACGTGCTCCTGTTTGACACAGCGCAGTGCGCAGGCGCCATCGCCGCAGAGCGTGACGCGATAGCCGCTGTTGCGCAGATAGACTGCCAGAAGTTCAGCCAGTTCCTGTTCATCGTCAACAATAAGAATGTGCGTGTTCATGAACGACGCTCCTTTCCTGTGATTGTTTTCAGTGTACCATAGGCAAGGGCTATCGAACAAGCATCAGCAAAAGCTGGTATCTGATGGCTGGTTGCGGTACAATAGAAAAAAACACGCGGAAGGTGTGAAAAATCATGGATGGATATAAACATATTTTGGTGCCTCTTGATGGTTCTGAGTGTTCAGAACGGGCGCTTGTAGAGGCGCAGCGTTTGCAGCAGGCGTTTGGCTCAAAGTTGACCTTATTGTATGTTGTCAGTGATCCCGATTTTGATTGTGCGATGGGCAATCCATCAGAGACCAGTGCCAGTGTTCAGCGCGATTGCGCGGAGGCAGAAAAATATCTGGCGCGACGTGTGGAAAGCTACGAGGGAGAAGCTGAAGCGAAGGTGGTCGTTGGCTGTGTGGCAAAAAGCATTCTTGCAGTCAGCGAATCGCTGGACTGCGACCTGATCATCATGGGCTCACAAGGGTTGGGTTCGGCCCTGCGGCGTTTCCTTGTGGGCAGCGTAGCGAAAAACATTCTCTCTAATGCAACCATGCCTGTGCTGATTGTTCATTAATATTTATGCGTAACCGTTGCTGAAAAGCAGCGGTTTTTTCTGCTTTTTAGGCCTAAAAACGAAAAAAATTGAAAAAGAAGTGAAAATTTATGACATACCTATGGTAAATTGTCAGGATATGGCATAAAATGGTGAATGCAAACATCATTCATCAACTGAACTCAATGTAGATCAGGAAGAATGGAAGGAAGAGGTGAAGGTTGAATGAATATTGCATTGATTATTGTTGTTGTTTATATGTTGTTGCTGCTCTTCGTGGCTTGGGCATCGACGATGTTCCGTCGGAACAAGTCTGCGGAATCTTTTCTCTTGGCAGATAAGCAGCTTTCCTGGCCGTTGGTCGGTGTTATGATTGCCGGCATTGCCGTTGGTGGATCTTCAACAGTGGGGATTGCTCAGAATGCGTACACCACTGGGATGTCTGCCGGTTGGTACGACGTTGCCTGGGCAGCTGGGGCCATCATCGTTGGTTTTGCGCTGGCCAGTCATATGCGTCAGTGCGAGTACGACACCATCAATAAAATGCTGGAATGTGTGTTTGGCAATGCGTTCTCGCTGGTGAGTACCTGCATTCAGGTTATCATTAATACGGTTATTATCGCCCTGCAGATCATTGCCGGTGGGACCATTTTAACAGCATTGATGCCAGACGTTTTTTCATTGCAGCTTGGGATCATTGTTTCGGCTGTCATGTTCGGACTGATTTCTTTTGTTGGTGGCTTGATGGCAGCGAGTCTGTCAAATGTGGTCAACATTGCGGTCATTTACATTGGCCTGGTCGTTGGTGTGATCGCAACGGTTATTCACTTCGGTGGATTTGACACCATTAACGCGGCCTTGCCAGCAGGAATGAGTGGGGACGGTAGTCACTGGTACAGTCTGGTCAGCGGCATGGGGTTGGCAGCCATTGTGGCATGGTTTGTAACCATGATCATTGATGCGGTGCCAAATGGTGGTGTCATTCAGAACATCATCGCAGCACGTTCACCAGAGGACGCAAGAAAAGGGACCATCTTTGCCGGTATTTTGATGATTCCAGCCGGTTTCATCAGTGCCATTTTTGGGATTGTAGCAGCAGCATATTTCCCAGGACTGGAATCTTCCGCAATGGCTCTGCCATCTGTGGTTATGCAGCTGCCAAGTTGGGTAGCTGGGATTCTTTTAGCAGGTCTGTGGGCGGCCGATGTGTCAACAGCGACAGGGCTGATGATGGGGGTAAGTACCATGGTCAGTGAAGACGTCATCTTCAAATACTTCTACAAAGGTGCGAATCGCCAAATGCGCTTGCGTATTTCTCGTATTGTTTGCTTGGCGGTTATTATCATTGCCTATGTAGCAGCCACTCAGGTGTCCAACATTTTGAGTGCGTTAATGAGTGCGTTAACCCTGTTTGCACCATACGCTATTTTGATGACGGCATTGTTCCTGTTCCCTAAGACAGTGAAGCGTTCTACCGGTTGGTTGACGCTGGTCTTTGGGATGGTCACCTACGTTGTTGTACAATTGATTGTACCGGAATGGCGTATTTTGGGACAGGCTATTTATACGGTCACGCTGATGAGTTTCATTGGCTTTGGTTTGTCGCAATTTGATAAGCGCTTGGCGCCGGTTGAAAATCTCAAAAAGAAAAAGAACAATAATTGATTGGGTGGTGGGTCGCTGAAAAGCGGCCCCCATTCTTATTGGGAGTGTCTATAATGAGTTTATTATTTGATAAAAATTCGACGATGAAGGAACACATTCAATCCTGCATCGCTAATGATTTTGCCCGCACAGCAACCCGCGGGGCACAGGGCAATTTTAATGCGCGTCGTGAGAACCAGATGACCATTTACGATGGATGGGAAGATTACCGTTCTCAGATGGCCGCCATTCGTGACGACGTGCTGAGCCACCTCGACTATTACCTCAGTCAGTTCATCGAAAAGACCACCGCTAATGGCAACATCGTTCATTTTGCAGAAACGGCGGAAGATGCGCAGCGCATCATGCTGGACATCTGCCATGCTCACAACGCTAAAAGTGTGGTCAAATCCAAAAGCATGGTCAGCGAAGAAATTGACTGCAACAACACCCTTCTGAAGGATGGCATCGAAGTCAATGAAACCGACCTTGGTGAATACATGGTTCAGCTCGACAATTGGAATCATCCATCGCATCTGATCATGCCGGGTATGCACATGGACATCAAGGCGACCTACGATCTTTTTGTGGAACAGGGTTACACTGGTGCCATGGAAGCGCGCGAAATGACGTTGTTTGCGCGCGCCAAGCTGCGCCAGAAATTCCTGGCGGCTGATATTGGCATCACGGGCTGCAACTTTGCCATCGCCAGCACTGGATCAACGAGCATTCTCACCAACGAAGGCAATGGCCGCATGGTCACCAGTCTGCCGGAAACCCAGATCGTGCTTATGGGGATGGAACGTCTGCTGCCAAACATGCAGGCCTTCGACGCCATGATGCAAATCTTTGTGCGCTGTGCGGTCGGCACGACCATTTCCAGCTACATGTCTTTCACCAACGGCCCTCGTGGTGAAGAGGCGCAGGATGGTGCAAAGGAAGTGCACATCATCATTATTGACAATGGCCGTTCCAAAATCCTCGGCAGCAAATACAATGCCATGCTGCGCTGTGTGCGCTGCGGCACCTGCCAAAACGTCTGCCCTGTGTTCCGTCACATCACTGGCCATGGCTATGGCGCTTGCTACCAGGGGCCAATGGGGATCGTCTACACACCATTGCTGAACGGTTTTGATAAATACACCAAGGATTTGCCATACGCTTGCACCCTCTGCGGCGCCTGTGCTGAAACGTGTCCGGTCAAAATTCCGCTGCATGAGCTCATCCTTGCTGAACGTCAGGACATTGTTGAAGAAATGAACCTGGTCAGCAGAGAAGAACGCGAAGTCTTCACCGCTGCTGGTCAAGCACTGGGCTACAGTCCAATCTACCGCCTCGGTACTCGTTTTGGCAATCCTGCCATGAAAGCTTTTGCTAAAGTAACCGGTGAAGGCGATCAGCTCACGGGCAAGGTCAAGCTGCCAGTGCTTAAAAACTGGACGCAGAGCCGCGATCTGCCTCTCTTGCGTGCAGGGGAATTCCGCGACTGGTTCAAGAAGCACGAGAAGGAGGGACGCTAAATGGAAATGGATCAGAAAACCTTTATTGGCCGTATTTCTCAGGCGCTTGGGCGTGAGAGCGTGCCGGATCATATTGAAGCAGATTACGACTACAATCAGGGTTTGCAGTTTTCGCGATTGCGTGGCCTTGATGCAGCCGGCTTACGTGAACAGTTGGCCAGCCAGCAGAAAATTCGTGATTTCACCATGCTGGAGTGTGATCAAAAGGAACTGGCCAAGACCCTTGGGGACATCATTGCTAAAGAGGCGCCAAACCGCGTGGTGGTGCCAACAGATACGGCTGCCGAAGGCATCGATCTGATGGCGCTGGCCAAAGCAAGCGGCGCTGAGGTTTATGGCTACGACAAGGCGAACGACCCGGTTGAACAGCGTGCCATCATCGAACAGGCAGGACTCAGCATCACCATTCCATTCCGCGCCATTGCTGATACCGGTACGGTGCTCGAATTGGCCGACAGCCGCTGCGGCAAAATCGTCAGCTTGCTGCCGCCGGCGCACATCTCTGTTGTTTTCCAAAGTCGTCTTAAAGCCACGCTGACCGATGTGGCGCCAGAAGTCGACGCCATGGGTGAAGCCGGCCTACCGCCAACGTATTTCCTCTTCATCAGTGGTCCATCCTCCACCGGCGACATCGAATCCGTTATGGTTACCGGTGTGCATGGCCCAACGAGAGAATACGTCGTTGTGGTGCGTGATTTATAATTTCATACAACAACAAAGCTCGGCAATCGCTGCCGAGCTTTGTTCATAGAGAAGCGCGTTCATGTTTGCCATGACCGCGCTTTTGTTGATTTTTAGCGTGTGGCGCCAGTTTTGTAGAAGAAAGTGTTCTCTTGTTCATAGATACGGACAGCGCCGACGTCGGCGGTGCAGAGTGCAGGAATGCCGAGGCTGTCGAGGCCGTCGGTGGTTTCTGCGTGGGGATGGCCGTAGCGGTTGTTGGTACCAGCGCTGATGAGGGCGAGGGCTGGCGAATGCTGGCGGTAGAAGCCGGCATTCCAACTGTTTTTGCTGCCGTGGTGAGGCACGAGGATGAGATTCGTGGTGACTGTCCATGGAATGGCGGCTAAGTCTTCGCTGTCGGTGTCGCCGCAGAAGAGGGTGGTGCAGCCGTCGTCATTGAGCAGGCTCACGACTTGGTTGCTGTTTTCGCCGCCGTCGTCGCTGGCGGCAAGAAGGGTGCAGTCGAGGCGGCTGTCGCCGAGAGAGAAAGTCAGCGGCGCGTCAACGGTGACGATTTCCGTGTCGTCAAGGTACGGGACGAGTGCCTGCCATTCCTCGCTGGTTTGGGCGTAAGGGGAGGCGAGCAGCTGGCGCACGTGGAAATCGCGCAGGATGTGAGCGGCACCGCCGATGTGATCGCTGTCGCTGTGGCTGAGCACGAGGGCATCGATGGTATTGACGCCGCAATAGCGTAGGTATTGGGCGACGGTATCGGTGCCAGGGCCTGTGTCAAAAACCAGCCAATGGCCGTCGGCCGTCTGATAGGTGCAGCCAGTGCCCTGGCCAACGTCCACCATGGTAAGACGTAAATCTTCGCTGACGGCCGGGCGTAGAATGAGTACCGCGAGACAAAGCACGGCAGCAGCTAAGGTGGCAGTGCTGATCTTACGCGCCTCCAGCGACACGAGGCAAAAGGCGATGAGGGCGGCGTAGCAAAGCAGGAGCAGCCAGATGGATGGCTGACCGATGTAGATGTGCAAGGTGCCAGTGAGACTGCTGACGATGTCCATCAACGCCACGATCACAAGAATGAGCATGCGCACTGGCAGAAAAAACAGCACGCCCAAGGCAGGTACCGCCGCAGCGACAAGCAGTGCTACCAGTGCCAGAGGCACAAGCAGGCTGAAGAAAGGAACGACGAGCAGATTCATAAGCGTCGAGAGAGGGGCTATCTGATAAAAATAATAGGCGACTAATGGCAGGGAGACGCATTCGGCTGCCAACGATACGGCCAATGCGCTGGCCAGACTTTTCGGAAGAAAACCGAGGAAGGGCTCAAAACGCGGTGTCAGCAGAATCAGCCCCAGCATGGCAAGAAAAGAAAGCTGAAAGCCGATTTGCCAGAGGTTGTAAGGATTGGCGAGAAGCAGTGCCAGCGCCGCGAGAGCGATGATGGTCAATGGGTCGCGGTAGCGCAGCAGGCGCATTGCTAAAAGCGTTGCCAGGCCCATGATGCTGGCGCGCACCGCTGGTGCTGAGGCGTCGCTGAGCAGGGTGTAGAGCGTGAGCAGCGGCACCATCAGCAGGAACAGCCCCCAGCTGTGCTGGCGGCGCAGGAGCCGTGCCAGAAGAAGTACAAAGGCAAGGATAAAGCTCACGTGCAACCCACTGACGGAGAAAATATGAATGATGCCGAATTGCTGGCTGACGTTGTAGAAATCCTCGTTGAGGGTGCTGACATCGCCAAAGAGGGTGGCGGCAATGAGCGCCTGTTGTCCTGGGTCGAGATAGCGGCTGAGAATGGCGCTGCAGTGGGCCTTGACGCTATTCAGCCACTGGGCCCAGTGTGAAGGATCGGCGCTCAGGGTGCCGGGTGCTTCTGCTTCGAATAGGGTGGCGATGCCGCGCTGAGCGAGAATTTTTTCTTCGTCGTAGCCGCCGGGATTGGTTGCTGGGGACGGAGCCACGAAGGCGCCGCTGAAGCGATAGATGGCACGCAGTGTGTAGTTGCTGTCGTCCTCCCAAGCGCGTTGGATGCGAATTGGCACGGGCTGCTCAAGTGTGGTGCCGTTCAGCGCCAGCACCTCGGCATCCACATAGGTGCGGTCGGCAGGAGCGCGGGTGATGCGGGCGCTGATCGTGCCTTCTGTGCTGTGGTAGGGCGACAAGGCATGGTTGTTGACTGTGGCTTGCTGCATGAGAAGAAGGCCAGCCGTCAGTGCCAGCAGACAGGCGAGAAAGAGGCGGCCTTTGCCTGCCTTGATGGCAGCAAGGCCGCCAATCAGACCGAGGGCAACAAAAAAAGCGCATCCCATTCCAGACAGCGTCGTGTTGCCGCTGCCCAGCCAAAGGCCCGCGATGAACGCGACAATGGCCGCGCAAAGTGGTCGTTTGACAGGATAGATGCGCATGAGGGTCCCTCCTCAGACGGTGATATAAGGGGAGATGTCGGCAAAGATTTTTTCACCGATGCCGCTGACTTCTTTGATGTCGTCAATGGTGCGAAAGCCGCCGTTGGTTTCGCGATAGGTGATGATGGCCTGTGCGCGCACTTCACCAATGCTTGGCAACGTTTCCAGCTCTTCCAGCGTGGCGGTGTTGATGTTGACGAGAGCACCGCCGTTGTCGCTATTGGTTGAGGATGTTGCTGCAGCGGCACCGTCCGTGGCGGCATTGGTACCAACAGCAGGCACGGTGATTTTCTGTCCGTCGGCGAGCTTCTGTGCCAGATTCAGCTGCGACAGGTCGGCCTCAGCCGTTGCACCGGCGGCGCGAACGGCATCGTCCACGCGGGCATCGGCGGGCAAGGTGTAAACGCCTGGTGCGTTGACAGCACCGGTGACATGCACCACCACCTCGCCGCTGGCCGGTGCGTTTTCGGCGTTGGCGCTGGTGTTGGTAGTGTCGGCATCTGCGCTGTCTTTCACAAGGGTCAGCCCTTCGCCCTGAGCGCGCCAATCCTGATAGGCGTTGCCGCCGCAAAAAGCAAGCACGGCTACAATGAGCAGCACAATGCCAAGAATTTTCCAGTTGAGATGGTCTTCAATCCAGTCACGCAGACGCATGAACCATTCCTGCATGGCGGTGGCCTCCCTTCAATGCTTCTTGCCATCAGTATACCATGTGAAGACATTTGTCCGCAAATAAAAGTCGCCGACAAGTTGTGTTGTCGGCGATGAAAGCGTATTTATTGATGAGTGTTTTCTGGTGAAAGGCAGACGAGAAGATGAAAGCCGTTGTCGTCGATGCGCGTTTCCAAGCTGCCGCCATAACGATCGGCAATGCTTCGCATGCCAGGCAATCCATGACCGTGGGCCTCTTTGTCGGCTTTGGTGGTGCGCAGATCTGGAAGAACATCGCCGGAGATGGGGTTGTCGACGGCGAGCATCAGCATGCCCTTGTCGTAGCGGCAGCGCAGACGCACCGTGGCATCGGGACAGCCGAGCGCGCCTTCGCGGGCGTTGTCGAGAGCGTTTCCAAAGAGAGCGCAGAGATCGGTGTCGGCAATGGGCAGCGAGGCTGGCAGTGCAGCCTGGAAATCGCTGGCGAGGCCGGCTTGTTCGATGGCATCGGCTTTAGCGGCAAGGACGACGTTGACGGTGTCGTTGTCGCAGAAGCGGCGTGGACGGCTCAGTGCCTTGCTGTCGCCGAGGGCGTCGAGGTAGGCGCGTGCTTCATCCAGTTTGCTCAGCTCCAGAAGGCCGCTGGCAGCGGTGATGTGGTTGCGCAGGTCGTGGCGCAGCTGGCGCAGCTGCTGATCCTGTTGACGCAGGCCTTCGTAGTAGATGTCGCGCTGTGCGGCCAACGCGTGCTCCTGTTCCAAGGCTTCCTGGCGCGCCAGTATGACGACGGCAGCCAGCAGCACCAGCGAAGTGATCAATACGAAGGGCAGAATGGCGATGCCTTGCCGAAGGATCATTTCCTGCATGAGGGCCGATTCGTAATTATAAGGATAGGTGAGCAGCACTGTTGCGGCCAAGGCGCAGAGTGGCATCAGCGATAGGGCGAACACCAGCGCCCAGAGGTTGGGGGACAGCTGTACTGAACGTTTTGGCAGGAAGCGGCGAAAGCAGAGATAGATGATTCCGACAAGGAGCGGACGGCCAAGGCTCACGATATAATCATCGCTGCGACCGATGAAGCGATAACCTAGATAAGTATCTAGGAGGGCACAAATGGACATGATCAGGCAGAAGAAAATGATGCACATGGCCAGTCGGCCGAGACGATTACCTTTTGTTGCCAGCATGAAGAAAAACACAAAGACAGGGAAGGTGTAAAGCAGGTTCGGGTCGCCAACCCAAATCACCATGGCTGAGCTGAGGCCCAATGTGAGAATGAGCAGGAGTTTGCCCCAGCGCTGGCGCGTGGCGACAAAGGGCTGGCAGAGAAGATAAAGAATGACACCGACCAAAATGCTGAGCATAATAAAAAACAGGGTGAGCAATAGTCGCTGCCAGTCATATATGTAGCTGTAATATTGAGCAATGCGAATAACGTCGGACATCTTCTAAACCTCCAGCTCCGAGCGTGCCATTGCCAGCAGCGCCGACTGTCGGCAGGAGCGGCTTACCGGCAGGCGTTCACCGTTGGTGAGCACGATCTCGTTTACTTCCAGCCGCGCGATCGCGGCAATGTGCACGAGGTAGCGCTGGTGCACCCGCACAAAGCCGCTGCCCACCTCGGCAGCCACGTCATCGAGTTTGCCGTAGAAGGAGAGGGTGCGCTCATTGGTGACGCAGTGCACCTTGCGCCGCTCTGAGGAAAAATAGAGAATGCTGGCGTGAGGCACGCGGTAGGTGATGTCGCCGCTGTGGCAGACATAGGCGCGATCCAGTGCGCGCAGCAAGGCCGCCTGCGCCCGCTGCAGCACATCCTGAAGCTGAGCCTGCGTTGGCGGTTTGAGCAGGTAACCCAGAGCGCCGACGCCATAGCCGTCGTAGACGTAATCGCTGTAGCTGGTGCAGAATACGAGCTGTAAATTAGGGTCCATCTGACGCAGCTGGTGCGCCGTGTCGATGCCGCTGAGCGCTTTCATTTCCATATCAAGAAAAACCAGATCGAGTTCGCCGATGTGTTTGCGGTACCAATCGAGCAAGCCTTCCCCAGAGGAATATTGAAAAAACTGTGCCTCCCAGCCGTTGATCTCCAAGGATCGTTCCAGTGCATCCTGAAGAAGCAGGCGTGCGTCGGCGACGTCGTCACAGAGTCCGATGCGCAGCATATGATCACCTTCCTTACAAATATCTGTCTGTATTTTAGCACAGTCTGCCATTGGCGCGAAACCAAACTTGACCGCAAAACGACCGATCTTGACAATCGCCAGTGGGCGTGTGCCAAAAATGACATCAGAACCGCTGAACTTGACGGGTCCGTCAGCAGCTTTTACAGAAGCATGATAAGGTAGAACCATGAAAACAACGGATACGTCGTAAAAGGAGGCCGTCATCATGTTAAATGTCAATAATCTGCACAAATCTTATCAGGTGGGCGACGCCACCTATCAAGTTCTTAAAGGAGTATCTCTCTCTGTCGATACTGGCGAATTTGTGGCCATCATGGGGCCGTCGGGCTCTGGGAAGACCACCCTGCTCAATTGTGTATCCTGCTACATTCTTTCGGACAGTGGCAGCATTCTTTTGGGCGACACTGAACTGGCCAAGTTGGACGAAGAAGCGCTGGCGGACGTTCGCAATAAACGGCTTGGTTTCGTTTTTCAGGATTTTCTCCTGCTGGATGGGCTCACCGTGCGCGAAAACATTCTGCTGCCGTCGATCATCGGGGGCATGGTGAACGAGCAGGTGGAGGCACGTGCCGATCAATTGTGTGACGTGTTTGGCTTGGCTCATATTAAGCACAAATATCCAGCGGAAATCTCCGGCGGTGAAAAGCAGCGTACGGCTGTGGCGCGTGCACTCATCAATCAGCCATTGATGATTCTCGCCGATGAGCCAACGGGCAACCTCGACAGCAAGTCGTCGCGGGCGGTCATCGACAGTTTTATCCAGGCTAGAGATGCCATGGATGCGACCATTCTCATGGTCACCCACGATTCTTACGCGGCGTCATTCTGCGATCGGGTGGTTGTGCTGCGCGACGGCGTTGTCTGGCGCACGCTGAAACGCGGCACCACTCCGCGCGGCGATTTCCAGGATGCGCTGCTGGATGCTGTGCGTGAAATGGGAGAGGAGTGAGCGTCATGACCACGATGACCAATTTCTCGCAGGTGTACGCGCGCTTGCGTAAAAAGAACCGCAGCCGTTACACGCTGCTGGCAGGCTGCTGTGCCTTTTCGATGATGCTGATTGCGGCGTACAGCCTGATGATGCGTGCGCCGACGGTGATGGATGTGTTGCCGGAAGGCGGTGACAGCCGCAAGCAGGTCATGATGGTGTTTGTGCTGACTGTTTTAGGCTGTGCCGTCTTTACGACCTATGCCGCTGGACTGTTCTTTCGGGAGAAGAGCCGTGAAACCGGCATCTTCCTCGCCCTTGGCGCCACACGCCAGCAGCTGGCTCGAGAATTGCGAAAAGATCTGGCGGTGATTGCGCTGGGAAGCTGTGTTGGCGGCGCGGTGCTGGGGATGCCATTAGCGGCAGGCATCTGGCAGATTTTCCGACTCTTTGTGGTGGACAGCCAGGAGATGGCCCTGCGTTTCGACCCAATGGCTTATGGCTATGTGCTCCTGTTTGCACTTTATGTGACGGTGATGCTGTTTTTCCTCGGTAATCGTTCCGTGCGCAAAACGAACATCATCGATGTGGTGCAGGAATCCCGCAAGAGCGAGCCGATTCGTGCCGTTCCCCGTTACTATGGCTGGCTGGGGCTGATTTTGGTGGCAGTGGGTGCTTTTTTAGGATACATCATGCCGTCGTTTTTCGTTCGTGTGCTGCACTGGTACGCGCCAGCCGGTGTGAGTGCGGTATTTTATGCGCCGGCCATCATCGGGCTTTACATGGTGCTGCTGCACACCGTTGGCAACGGCTGGGGCAGCAAGCGCAAACGCTACAAGGACATCATCTCTGTGTCGATGATGAAATTTCAGGCGCGTCAGACCGTGCGCAACATGCTGGTGATGACGCTGCTCATCGCCGGTGCGTACTTTGCCAGTTTCTATGTGCCGATGCTCGGCTCTGCGTCCATGATGCAGAACAAGTCGGTGCCGCTGGATTATCTCTTTCACTATCGCGCCGACCAGGACATGGTGGACGAGGACGACATCCGCGCCTTGGCCGACGAGTACGACGTGACCATTACCAGCTACAGTGAAGCGCCAATGGCGCGGCTGGCAGTGGACGGTACACATTCCGTGGAAAAAGAAACGGCAGTGGGTACCACTTATGATGAAGTTTATGAGGAAGTCGAACAAAGCAACCTGTTTCTCTCTGAGAGCGGCTATTACGCGCTCAGCGGTGAGCGTGTTGACGTGCAGCCGGGAACGGTGGTGCCAGTTTTGACGACAGAGGGCGCCGATGGCTACGCCTTCAATGGATCGCCAACGCTGATCACGAATACGCTCAGCGGCGAACAGTGGTCCATCCAGGCCGCAGAGCCGGTGCACAACGACAGTCTCTATGGGCATTATGTGCTCGACGACAGCGACTACGCAACCATGACCGCTGGTCTCACCAGCGAATGGATGGAAAATATGGTGGCCTTCAATGTGCTTGAGGTGGACAGTACCTATGATTTCGCCGATGCCTTGTTCAATGAGATCGTGGATCATTCCGACGAAAATGTTCAGGTCATGGACGCCTGGGATCCGGTCATTCGCGAACGAGACATTGCTGAAACCGGTGAATACTTTGCCGATCCGCAAAACGCAGAAAAATACGATTTCACTAAAATCAGCTACGACAACCGCGATAGCACCGATTTTCGCACGTATTGGCAGTACATGCCGACGTTCCGTGTGCTTAATCAGGCCGATTTTGTGAAAACCTATGCCGTCTTTTTGATGCTCTTCATTTTCATTGCCGTTGTTTGCTTTGCAGCGGTCTTCGTTATCGCCTATACGCGCTGCCTCACCATCGCGATGACCAACCGTCAGGTTTACAACGATTTGCGCCATCTCGGTGCCCCACCTGCCTATTTGACGCATTCCGCGGCCAGTCAGGTACGGCGCGTCTTTGTCACACCAGCGGTGTTGGGGACGGCGATCATCTTTGGCTTCTACTCCATGATCATGTTCTTTAACGACAACCAATTCACCAGCAGTGAGCTCGTTGGCATGGGCGCCTGTCTCCTAGTCATTGTGGGGATCAGCGTTGTGCTCTATGGTGTGTATCGCATGACACGCCGGAAGGTGTATCGTGTTTTGAAACTGCATCAATAATAAATAGGGACTGAGGAAAAGGGGCGGCCGCACAAACGATACAAT
>CALAKO010000160.1 GCA_937922955.1 uncultured Peptococcaceae bacterium
TCAAAATGATTATTCAGTAGAATTTGTCCGATTCCTTTATTCAAGAGACTTTCGGATACATTAGAAAAAATGAGATGATTGGGGGTCTGTTCCACAATTTCATCCACTTTTTCAGGAATCTTTTCTGGAATATCTTCTTTTAAACTTATTTCTGTGAGCGAATCATTGCTTTCGTCTCGAATGAAAGTGACCAGTTTTTCGTCAAGACGACGTACCTTGGACATTTCTTCGAGGAGCATTTGGTAAGCTTGTTGACCTTGGTTGTTTCCAATATAAACATAGATGTCTGTTCCGACAACATTTGTGAACTGATGAGAGGTCAAAAACAGCTTACTGCTGACTTGATTCGCTTGTGTTGTACTGAAGATCACCTTGTCAGAGCTTTCGGTAGTCATTTGCTGGAGTTCATCGTCTGTTAAGACATCGTCTACTTTATATTCCAGCAAGTCCATGTTCTGGCAGACCTTTCTGACTAGGGCTTCCTTTGTGGGTCTCATATAAAATACCTCCTGCATGGATGGAATATGGTTATTATAACACAATGTCGGAAAATACGATATAGGAGACACCAATATTTTTTGAGTGATATAATGATTTCAAATGGTGTAGATAATAAATGGTCGGTTTACTGTAAAAAAATGGTGAGTAGTGTGCCGAGCGTAAGAAAGGGGATCAGAGGAAGGGCTGTGCTCCTGGAAGCATGTTTGCCTGCCAGCAAATAAATGGCGTAGCAAAGGGCTGTCAAGATGCCAAGGCAGAATGCATAGGTAACGGTAGGAATCCCAAAGTAAAATCCGACAATGGCCATGAAAAGTGCATCACCGCTGCCAAGTGCATAGGGCCAAAAGTAGCTGATCATAAATAGCGGTGCAGAAACAATGACAGCGCCGATGATATGAGAAAGCCAAAGGTGTTGTCCGAATAGCAGAGCATCTAGCGCCAGAATGATGAAAAGCAGCAGCAGATCGCTGTCATGTATGGTTTTATTTTGCCAATCATCAAGGCTGAGCAGGAGCATGACACTGTAGCCAGCCAATAGAAGAAGGACATGGGCAATAGGTGAGAAGTGTAAGGCAAGCAGGGCGGTAATACAACCGCTCAGGCCTTCAAAGACAGGTAATATTTTTGGAATGGGTGTGCCACAGCGGCGGCAGTGACCGCGGCAGAAAAAATAGCCGAGGATGGGTATTAAGTCTCGTATGGCAACGGTTTGTTGGCAGGTCATGCAGTAAGAGCGTCCCCATTGTGATAGGTTTTTTTGACGACGCTCGGCGAAGCAGGGCACAAAGCTGCCCATACAGGCACCAAGGATGAAAAATAGTATAGTATTCAAGGTATCACCTCAGAAAGGATGAAGAGCAAATGGATTTCCTTCAAGAAGCACTGGAACGGCAGGCAACGGACTTGCATGTTGAGGCTGGAGGCCGAGCTGCCATCCGTTCATTGGGTAAGATCATTCCGTTCGCTTCATGTGGCGAAGAAGCGTTTCAAGCATTATTGGTCCGACTAGCGACGCATGCCACGGTGGATATATCCATTGTAGATAACATAGGAGAGAAGGTCAAAGATTTTTCGTCGACTGTGCCTGACATAGGACGCGTACGTGTGCGATGCTATCGTTCACAGAACCGGCAATGTTTGGCCATTCGTTTTCTACCAGAGCACATTCCTTCTCCCGACGAGCTGCGTTGGCCGTTGTCGCTTCGTTCGCTTTGTTCAATGAAGCAGGGGCTGATTCTGGTGACGGGGGCTTCGGGCAGTGGAAAATCTACCACGTTGGCAGCTTTGATTGAGCAGATCAACAGCCAGCGTCCTTGCCATATTTTGACGTTTGAATCCCCAGTGGAGTATGTTTTTCACAATCAGCGAGCGCTCATTCATCAGTGTGCGGTGCCAGAGGATGTGCCATCCTTTTCACGAGGGGCTCAGGATGCACTGCGCATGGATGCCGATGTCGTCATGTTGGGCGAGTTGGTTGATTTGGAAACCATGCGGGCTGCTTTAAAATTGGCAGAAAGTGGTCATCTTGTGTTGGCAACGATGCATCCAGGATCGGCGGCGGAGGCGGTGGGATATTTTCTCAACCATTTTCCAGCGCATGAACATCCGTTGGTTTGTCATCAATTGGCAGCGGTGCTTCAGGCGGTGGTTTCTCAACGTTTGCTGTTGCATTGTCGGGAAGATCGCTGGGTGTCTGCGTATGAACTGTTATTACGAAACACTGCTGTGGCTCGTCAAATTCGCGAGCAGGACTTTTCACAGTTGTTGGCCAGCATGGAATTGGGGCGTAGCGAAGGCATGATTTTGTTAGAGGATCAATTGGCGTCGCTGGTCAAAAATAAGGAAGTGTGTTTGGCGGAGGCATTGGCGACGGCGAACGCACCGGAACGGCTGAAGCAGCTGCTGCGGCAATAAGATTGGAGAGAAGGTATGAGAAAGGAAACTTTTTCTCGACCATTTTTTCAAAAACGATAAAATTATGCGTCTTATCTGGATTTATGACGCCTCATGGGCTATAATGAGCTTATAATTTTGACTATCAGGGGGATAGACATGGGTAAAAAAACAATTGCGGATATTGATGTTAGCGGAAAACGTGCATTGGTCCGCGTAGATTTTAACGTTCCAAGAGACAAGGCTACTGGCGAGATCACCGACGATGTTCGTATGCGTGCTGCGTTGCCAACCATTCAATATTTGATCGATCATGGCGCAAAGGTCATTCTTATGAGCCATCTTGGCCGTCCAAAAGGTAAAGTGGTTGAAGAGCTGCGCCTGAATAAGGTAGCGGATCATTTAAGCGAATTGCTCGGTAAACCGGTCACCAAGGTGGACGAATGTGTCGGGGAAGCGGTTGAAGCCGTTATTGCCAACATGAAAGATGGCGACGTTGTTCTTCTTGAAAACGTACGATTCCATCCAGAAGAAGAAAAGAATGACGTTCACTTTGCCAAGAAACTGGCAGCTCTGGGCGACATTTTTGTCAATGATGCTTTTGGTACTGCTCACCGCGCCCACTGTTCCACGGCTGGGATTGGCACCTATCTGCCAAGTGTCAGCGGATTCCTGATGAAGCAGGAGCTGGCTGGTCTTGGTGCAGCGCTGATGAATCCAAAGAAACCATTCGTGGCCATCATTGGTGGGGCGAAGATTTCTGACAAAATTGGCGTTGTCAGCTATCTGATCGGAAAAGCCGACACCATCATCATCGGTGGCGGCATGGCTAACACTTTCTTGGCGGCACAGGGCTATGACATGAAGGCTTCTCTGGTTGAACCAGAAAGCATTGACGTTGCAAAAGAAACGTTGGCACAAGCTGCAGAAGCTGGCACCGATTTGCTCTTGCCGGTTGATGTCACTATTGCAGCCGCTTTTGATGCGCCTGAAACCGCAAAGACTGCGGATATCGATGCGATCGATGATG
>CALAKO010000161.1 GCA_937922955.1 uncultured Peptococcaceae bacterium
AAATGATACTGAATGAACGCGTCCTGCACCACTTCTTCTGCATCTTCTTTATTCTTGCAGACATTAAAAGCCACTGCATAGAGATTTTGATGATAGTGGGCAATCAGCGTCTCAACCGGTAGTCTCATGAGAATCACCATCATTCCATTTTATTAAAAGGTCCCTTTGCCCATAATACAATCGAGCCCCCAAAAAGGTGACAGGATTTTTGATAAATGCGCAAAAAAAATTGTCCCATTGCTCAGTAGCGTTAAACTGAGCAACGAGACAATAGTTATTTATCGTAGTGTGTCTATTAATATTTTTTTGCTTCACGTAAGCGTTTGGCGTGTTCCATCTGCCATTCATCCACACTGCCGCTCATGCGGGCCACTTCACGAATAACAGCCTCTTCACTGTCAAGCATGGTGACGTTTGTCTCTGTGATGCCATCCACGGCAGACTTTTCAATGTAGAAATTACGATCGGCGCGCGCCGCAATGCTTGGCGCATGCGTCACACAAATCACTTGTTCCCGCTGGCCAAGAGCTTCCAGCTTATCGGCCACCGTGGTCAGAACAAGCCCACCTATACCGGTATCAATTTCATCAAAAATCAGCGTGTCAACGTCACCGGCACCACTGAGAATGGTTTTAATGGCCAACATGATGCGACTCATTTCCCCGCCAGACGCAATGTCGTAAAGCGGGCGCAACGGCATGCCTGGATTTGGCGCAATCATGAAAAGGCAAGTGTCGCTGCCACTGGCATCACCGCTGAACCGTTCGAAATGTACTTCAAACCGCACCGTTTCCATGGCCATGTCAGAAAGCTCACTGATCAGCCGCGCACTGAACGCTTCACCAAGCTTGACACGGCTTTCATGAAGCTTATCCGCTAATGCCGTAAACGCGGCACGATCACGCGCATACGTTTGCCGAAGATCGGCCAGCGTATCATCCATGCTGCCAAACTGCTCGATTTTTTCCTTCCATCCGGCAAGGGCATCCACCAAGCTGTCGATGTCCATTTGATATTTGCGCCGCAGGCTGGCCAAGGTGCCTAAACGTGCATCCATGGCTTCCAGCGTCGCTGGATCAAAGTCAATGCCTTCGCGATAATGCTCCAAATCACGCGCAGTATCGTCGATCACAATGCGCACGCTCTCAAGCTCACGAATATAACCTTTGACCTGCTCATCGTATCTGGAAACAGCCTTAAGACGCTCTACCGCATCTGTGAGCATTTCATGTACGCTGCCCTGGGCATCATAGAGCACACCAGCGGCAGCAAAAGCTGCATCATACAAATCCTGAGAATGAGCGGCCTGCTTGTAGCGCTGAGCCAGCTCTTCTTCTTCGCCTTTCTTCAGCTCCAACGGCGCCAGCTCTTCAACGCGTTCTTCAAGCTGCGTCAATTCTTTTTCAAGCTTGGCCTGCTGCCGCAGCGCTCGTTTCAGCGCACGGCCACTGTGCTGAGCCTGCGCATAAGCCGTCACCACCTGCGCACGCAAATCCTGGTGCACTGCATCACCAAGCGCATCCAGCAGAGACAAGCGCGTTGCTGCGTCGCCAAGCTCATCGTAGTCGTGCTGACCGTAAATACTAATAAGATTGCTGCAAATGCTTTTAAACTGATTCAGCGTTACAATCTGGCGATTGATACGGCAAACATTCTTTCCATTTCCACGAATCTGACGCGTCAACACGATGGCTTCGTCATCGTATTCCAGCCCCAAGCTGTCAAGCATGGCAAACACAGAATGTCCTTCCGGCATCACAAAAACGGCTTCCACCAATGCATGGTCTTCACCAACACGTATGTCAGCCACATTGGCACGTTCACCGAGAATGAGCTTCACCGCATCAATGATGATGGATTTCCCGGCACCGGTTTCCCCGGAGAGCACATTGAAACGTCCGTCAAAAGACAGATCGACATGCTTTAGCAAGGCAAAATTATCCACCGTCAATCGTGCTAGCATGTCGATTCCTCCTATCTGGACGTATAATCTTCGATTTTCTCAACAACTTCCTGAACCGCTTCTTTTGGCTTAATGACCAGCATCACTGTGTCATCACCAGCCAACGTGCCAATCACCTGCGGCCAACGTGCGCGATCGATGGCCGATGCCACGGTGTTGGCATTGCCTGGTGCAGTATTTAAAATCAACAGATTCTCGCTGTAATCATAGCTGATGATGAATTCTCGCAACACCATTCGCAGCTTTGAATCCGTGACTGGTGTTTCTTGCGCAATAACATATTTATATTTGTCGCCACCAATGTTCACTTTTACCAACAAAAGTTCCTTAATGTCACGTGATATGGTCGCTTGAGTGGTTTCAAAGCCTTCCTGCTGCAAACGTTCAGCCAATTCTTTCTGGGTTCCAATCGTCTCATTGGAAACGATTTCCAAAATGCGTCTCTGTCTTCTATTTTTCATTTTGCTCCCTCTTTACGATGCATACGACGATAATTACGATCCAACAGTTTATTACGCACCGTTTCAAAAAACAGATGCTTTTCAAGTTGGACAATTCTCGTTGGCATGTCCGCCTTATTGACCCGTATGGTGTCTCCTCTCCGCAAATGCGTCGCGTAACGCCCATCTGTCAAAAGATACGCGTCTTTCACACTGCGAGTCAGATGCACTTCTATGCCGCCGTCGGCCGGCACAATAATGGCATTGGTTCCAAGCACGTGAGCACAAATTGGATTCAAAATGAGGCAATCCGTCCCTGGATAAATAAGCGGGCCCCCAGCAGATAAAGAATACCCCGTCGATCCTGTTGGCGTAGCAATGATGATGCCATCTGCCTGATAAGAGTCAATGAGCTGATCTTTCAAATATACATCCAATTCTAATGTATTTTCAATGGGATTTCGGTTGATGGTCACATCGTTAAGACCTACCGTTTGGCAAATCCGGTCGCCATTACGATACAACTCGCCGCTAATGGTCATACGTTCTTCAATATCGTAATTCTCTGCAATCAACTGCTCCAGCCGCTCTTCAAACTCTTCCACCTCAAGCTCGGCAAGAAACCCCAAGGTTCCCTGGTTAATCCCAATCAGTGGAATGCCTGCGTTTCGCACCACGGAAGCAGCTCGCAAAAAGGTACCATCACCGCCAATCACCACCATCAGTGAGATGGACTGCAAAAATTGCGGTCTTGGCAAGTAACTCACTCCAGCACGCGTAGCCTGCAGTTGATCACCAGCAAACACCTCCACCTGCTGCGCTTTGAAGAGTTGCGCAACATGCTGTGCGATGGAAACAATGTCCTTTCTTTTTACATTATAATACATGCCTACTGCCTGATGCATCGCATAATCTCCTAACTCAATGATACGAATATAGAAAAACCACCAAACAAATTCCAACCAGCAAGCCACCAATAAAAGGCTTTATGCCTGTTGATGTTTGATATGGTTCATCAAAAGACACTTCCATGATATCATATTTATTCATGTCTATAAATAAAATTCCATCTGTTTGAAAAATTTTTTGGTATTCAAACAGTTGTCGGCGTACATTCGGTAAGCGTACATTCGCCTGTTTTCCGGTTTTAACTTCAACCAAATATTCTTTCATTCCTCTGGCAACAAGGTAATCGATCTTGATATAACTTTCGACACGCTCACCATCCACCGTCATGATCACAGGGCGACGAACTTGTGTATCCAAAACAACATAGCCATGCTGTTTCAATAATTTCTCTGCTTCCGATTCGCCCACTTTCGCACGACGGCTGATAGCGCGCCGCTTATGTCGCTGCCAATACTGCCGTCCCCAGCGAATGCCAATAAGTGCAAGCAAGCCCCCAAAAAGCAGCCACACCATTGCTTCCCGCATCACTCTTGTTCTGCCTTTTTACCAAAATCCGCAAAGGTGCTTTCCACTAATGCATGCACATCAATCTCCACCGCCTGCGCTTCTTGATCTTTTGTGAACCAGTAGAGGTATTCAATGTTCCCTTGCGGGCCCTGAATCGGAGAATGAACAACGCCAAGAGTCTTAAAACCAAGCTCGCTGTTAAAAGCAAGAATACGTTCAATGACTTCTTCATGAACAGCAGGATCACGAACAACGCCATTTTTTCCAACTTTTTCGCGCCCAGCTTCAAATTGCGGTTTAATAAGCGCAACACCGCTGCCGTTCTCTTTTAAAATGCTGTACGCTGCTGGAAGAATCTTTGTCAATGATATAAAGGCCACATCGGTTGTCATCCAATCCATTAATTCTGGAAAATCCTCCGGTGTCAAAAAACGAGCATTGGTCTTTTCCATATTGATAACTCGTTCATCGGTACGCAGTTTCCACGCCAACTGCCCATACCCAACATCAACAGCATAGACACGCTTGGCCCCATTTTGCAAAGCACAATCGACAAAACCGCCTGTTGAAGCCCCCAAATCAACAACAACAGCGCCTTCCATTGAAATAGGAAAGCGCTTAAAGGCCTCTGCCAGCTTAAAACCGCCACGACTGGCATAGGGAAGGGGTTCGCCAACCAAACGCAGCTGGCTGTCCAGCGGTACCTTCGTACCGGCTTTATCGACTTTTTGATCGTTCACCAGCACCATGCCGGCCATAATATATTTTTGTGCCTTTTCTCTTGTTTCACATAACCCCTGGGAAACAAGCAGCACATCCAATCGTTCTTTTTTTGCCATGATCTTACCCTTTATTGATAAATGCCGCAATTCGCTGCATCATTTTCTCCGGTGTCAGCCCATAATCGTCTTTGAGACGATTGGTATCTCCGTGTGCAACAAACGCATCCGGCAGCCCAATGCGCAAAAGCGGCACATTGATCTGAGCATCGTTCAATGTTTCCAGAACGGCACTGCCAAAGCCTCCAGCCAAAACATTTTCTTCCATGGTAATCAGCGGACCAGCCTGTCGCGCCACCTGAAGAACCGTATCAGTATCAAGCGGTTTCACAAATCGCGCATTGATGACCCCAAACTCAAGCCCCAGTTCCGACAACAGCGCCGCTGTTTTTACGGCCGGCTCCACCATTGCCCCAACAGCAATAATGGTACCGTCTTTGCCTTCACTTAAAACTTCGGCTTTGCCGTATGGTATTTCAGAATACGTTCCAACCAATGCATGACCTGGCCCACGACCTCGAGGATAGCGGATGGCGGTCAATCGATTATAGGCAATGGCACTATACAGCATGTTCTGCAACTCCGGTTCATCCTTAGGAGCCATGACCGTCATTCCTGGAATGGTGCGAAGATAACTCAAATCAAATACACCATGATGGGTCGGTCCATCTGCACCAACAATGCCTGCGCGATCCAATGCAAAAACCACCGGTGCTTCCTGCAGCGCGCAATCGTGAATCAGCTGGTCGTAAGCTCTCTGCATAAACGTTGAGTAAATCGCCACAACCGGCTTCAACCCGGACAACGCCATTGCACTAGCCATTGTCGTCGCATGTTCCTCAGCAATACCTACATCAAAAGCGCGTTTTGGGTACGCATTGGCGAAACGATCCATCCCAGTACCCGAAGCCATTGCCGCTGTGATCCCAACAATGTGCGGATCATCCTTAGCCAAGTCCACAAGGGTATTAGCAAAGATCTTGGTATAGCTTGGTTGAGTGGAACGATCCAATAATTCCCCCGTCTTGATGTCAAAAGCACCAACACCATGAAATTTGTCTGGATGCTGAACCGCTGGCAGATACCCTTTTCCTTTTTCGGTCAGGCAATGAATTAAAACTGGGCAGTCGAATTGTTTGCTGTTTTCAAAAACACGAATCAATTCTTCAATATCATGCCCGTTCACTGGGCCATAATATCTCAATCCCAACTCTTCAAAAAAGCTGCCTGAGGTCAGCATGTATTTTAACGAATCTTTGAGACGATCCGCCATTTCTGCCATTTTGGGACCAATATTTGGAATGCGTTTCAGGAAGTATTCCATGTCTTCCTTAAAACGGTTATATCCAGGATCGGTGCGCAAACGTGTCAAATACTGGCTCATGCCACCGACGTTTGGTCCTATGCTCATTTCATTATCGTTAAGAATGACGGTCATCTTTGTTTTCAGGTGTGCCGCATAGTTCAACGCTTCAAAAGCCATGCCGCCAGTCATGGCGCCATCACCGATCACAGCAATAACGTTTCGATCTTCATGCAGCAAGTCCCTTGCTGCCGCAAAACCATCTGCTGCAGAGATGGACGTGCTGGCATGACCAGCGCCAAAGTCATCATAGCTGCTTTCACTGCGTTTTGGAAACCCTGATATGCCATCGTATTGACGCAGGGTATCAAACCGTTCATTGCGTCCGGTCAACAGCTTATGCACATAAGCTTGATGTCCAACGTCCCACACCAGTTTATCCTCTGGAAAATCGTACACGTAATGAAGGGCAAGGGTGATTTCAACAATCCCTAAGTTTGGCGCCAAATGTCCGCCATTTTTCGCACACACTTCAATCAGACGGTGTCGAATCTCTTTGGCCAATGATCGCAGTTGGTCCATGGATAGATTTTTAATATCTTTTGACTGGATGTCTTCCAACATTCCAACGTCCCCTCCCTCGCACTAATTCTCTACTCCATCACTTTTGTCTTTTAACGATATAATCCGCAATATAATCCAATACATCGCAGTCGCCCGGAAGATCACTCAGCATATTTTTCGCCAAAGCACACTGCTCTTCCGCCATTTTTCTCGATGCATCCAATCCATAAAGGGCAGGATAAGTTGCCTTATTGTTCTTTTCATCGCTTCCGACCGGTTTCCCGATTACCGCTGTATCACCAACCACATCAAGGATATCGTCAGTGATCTGGAACGCCAAGCCAATGCGATCCCCGTACTCGGTCAACGCTTTTAGCTGTGCGTCATTGGCACCGCCAATAATGGCACCGATACGAACAGACGCTGTAATCAACGCCCCCGTCTTATGCGCATGAATGTATTTCATATTGGCTTCGTCAATGCGCTTCCCTTCCGCCAGCAAATCCTGTGCCTGACCAACAACCATGCCCTGATTGCCAGCTCCATGCGCCAATTCAAACGCAACACGAAGACCAATTTCCGGTTTTCCCTGTGCCAGCCAATAGTCACAGATGTTTTCAAATGCCTGCGTTTGCAGACCATCGCCTGCCAAAGTCGCCATGCCTACGCCAAACACAATATGATTGGTGGGCTTGCCACGACGCAATTCATCATCATCCATCCCTGGCAGATCATCATGAACCAGCGAATAGGCATGGATGCATTCAATACTCGCCGCGCTGACCAAGGCATCCTCAATTTTTCCGCCAACAGCACTGCAAGCCGCTAACGCAAGAATAGGACGCAGGCGTTTTCCGCCAGAAAGCAAACTATAGGCCATCGCATCAACGAGAACATCGTTGTAACCATCCTTTTCAGGCAACAATTGAGGCAATTTCTCCTCAATCAGCTCTTGAAAGCCTTTCATTTTCTCTTTACTCATTGCTGATCCTCCACTTGAAACAACTGCTCTACACCATTCTGTAAAACTTTGATTTCACCTTCAGCTTCGCTCAACATTTTTTGACAAAGACTGGCCATATCCAAACCAATCTTATATTGTTCAACAGCCTTTTCTAATGGAATATCGCCTTGACTCAAAACCTTCAGCGAATCTTCCAAATGCTTCATCGCTTCTTCGAATGTCAGCTTATTTTCAAGTACTTCACTCATTGTTCATCCCTCTTATGTGTCACAGATGTCACGGTACTATCAACCACACCATCCGCAAAATACAGTGTCAATGCATCGCCACTCGTTACGTGAGACACCGAGTGTACAGCCTGCCCATCCTTTTCGCAAAAAGAATAGCCGCGCGCCAATACTTTAAGCGGACTCAGGGCATCCAGCTTTGCAGCCTTTTCACTAAATAACTTCTGCTTTGCATTTAAAACGCTCTGCAGCACATTTTCCATTTCAGACCAGCGCTGATCCAACTGTAAGTGATACGATGCCAACAGCTTGCCTGAATCCTGCATTAATCCAGCAGACAGCAAGCTTTTCAATATTTTTTGTTTGTTATCCAACAGCCCCTGAATTTGTTTGTCACAACGCTGTCTTTTCTCAACAATCTGTTGCCACACAAGGTTTCTGTCTGGAACAGCCAACTCTGCAGCCATTGACGGCGTGCCTGCTCGAACATCAGCAGCAAAATCAGACAGTGTCACATCGGTCTCATGACCAACAGCACTAATGATTGGAACCGGACTTTCAGAAATAGTACGTACAACATTCTCTTCGTTAAAGTTCCATAAATCTTCTAAGGAACCTCCGCCACGGCCAACAATGATTAAGTCAATGTCTTCTCGAGCATACAATGTCCGAAGACCAGCCTCTATCGAACGCGCTCCATCCTTTCCCTGTACTGAAGCAGGCACCAACAGCACATCAGTCATCGGCCAACGGCGTTTCAACACGCGCATCATATCACGAATGACGGCACCCGTTGGAGACGTAACGATGCCAATCTTATGTGGCATTGGTGGCAAGGGACGCCGTGTTTGTTCTGTCTTAAAAACGCCTTCTGCCAGCAACTTCGCTTTTAATTGTTCATACTGGATCTGCAAATTTCCTATGCCGACAGGCATGAGACGCTGCACATACAACTGATAACTGCCGGTTTTCGCATACACAGAAACACTGCCCTGAACAATCACAGCCTGTCCGTTCTGCGGCAAGGCGCGCAAATTCTGAGCAGCAGAACGAAACATCACACAGTTTATGGCAGATTTCTCGTCTTTAATGGAAAAATAACAATGCCCACTGGCCGCATGGCGTTTAAAGTTTGATATCTCACCTTCAACACGTATGTTTTGTAATACATCATCCCTATCAAAGAGCATTTTTATGTATTCATTTAAAGATGAGACCTTTAATAGGCCAGGATTACTCATGATCTACGGCCTTTTTATAAATAGCATCTAAAATAGCATTTACAAATTTATACGATTCAGCATCACCATATAATTTTGCCAGTTCCACTGCTTCGTTGATAACGATAACCGCCTCTGTTTTTGGTTCAGCGAAACGCAACTCATACACACCCATACGCAGAATGTTTTTATCAGCGCTCATCATTCTCAGTGTGCTCCAACGTTTTGCCTGCGCATTGATCAAATTATCAATGTCCACCTTGTTTTCCATGGTGCCAGCAACAGTTGCCGCAATGTATTCTTTATCGTCTTCCTCAAGAGCGCTTTCCAAAGTATCTTCGTCCAACTCAGGAAAAACTGAAATAATATTGGCAGCTTCCAGAAAATCTTCGAGATTTTCTTCATTTCTCAGGATGTTCTGCAACACATCTTGATAATCATTCTGCCCCATATCACTGGAATATATGAGAAGAAATGCAATTTGTCTTGCCAGTTTACGCATGTTGATCCCCCATTCCTACTTCATTCACATTATTAAAGTCGATGCCCTGAACAAAAATATCCACTGATCGTACTTTTTTGTCGGTCATCTGTTCTATTTCCATTTTTACTCGCCGCTGAATGTCATTGGCTAAATCTGGAATACAGTAACCAAACAGCACTTTGATGTTTATCACAATATAATATCCGTCATTTTTAAAATCCACGCGAATGCCTTTGGTAGCCGATTTTTTCCCAAGCATACCAGTAAAATTATCAGTCATATTACCAATAAAGCCTTCGCTTGCAGCGTTGAAGGTATTGACAATCCCCTCCATGCTGCTAACGGTAATAGCTGTTGCAGAAGCGATCACTTCATCGTCCATATGGATGGTGCCAAAATCTGTGCTATAAATTTGAGCATTCTCCAGTCGTTTTTCTTCTGCCATACAATCAAAACTCCTTTTCATCAGTCATCGATTAAAGGTCACACTAATTTATTATATCACAACCCAAAGCGCTGGTCGATAAAACAATGATGTTATTAATTTTTTTGCTGGACATTGTATTTTTTCACAAAAATTTTTGGACAAAAATCAAGACCGGGAATCAGTTCCCGGTCTTGATTCAATCTGCCAGCTATTGACAGTATTATTTTTTATTCCTGTTCGTCCACATAATTGTTCCAGAATTCAACAATGGCTTCCCATTCGTCGTCATCATCAATGTCATAGAGCAGTTCTTCGCCATCTTCTACAACAATCTTGAATGGAATAGCGCTGTCGTCCTCTTCTTCGTCCCATGGAATGAGAATCGCGTATTCGTTGCCGTTCAACTCCACACGTTCAAGTACTTGCAGGGTATGTTCGTGACCTTCTTCGTCAACCAATACGACAAGCCCATCTTCCAATTCTTCATTTTCCAATAATTCTTTGTTTTCGTCCATTACGATTCTCCTTTAATGTGCATCTAAATATGCCTGCAGCATAAAGACAGCTGCTATTTTATCAATGACTTTCTTTCTTTTTTTTCGAGACACATTGGCTTCCAACAACACATTTTCCGCCTGAACGGTGGTCAAGCGCTCATCAATCCAATCAATTGCCATGTTTTCGGGCAAGTACGCTTGAAACCCTTCTATGAAAGCCTGTATTTCTTGAGCTTTAAAACCTAGAGTATTATTCATATTTTTTGGAAGGCCAACAATCAGCTTTGTTGCTTCTTGCTCTTTAAGAATCTTCGCCAAATACGCATAATCCTCTTCCAACTTTCCTGTGCGCGTATACGTTTCCACTGGCTGAGCCGTGATCCCTAACAGATCGCTGGCCGCAATACCAATGCGCCGTTCGCCCACGTCAAAACACACGAGACGTCCGGTCATATCAGCGTTCATCCAAATAGTTGATCAACATTTCTTCGATGTATTGATCACGGTCAAATTTTTTGATCAATGCGCGCGCATTGTTATAGCTGGTAATATAGGCAGGGTCACCAGAAAGAATGTATCCAACCATCTGATTCAGTGGTTGATAACCTTTTGCTTCCAAAGCAGCATACACCTGACGAAGCACTTCTCTTGGCCCCATCTCCTGCTGCACGGTGTTTTTGTCAAAATACATCGTCTGATCCAGATCGTCTCTCATGTATTGATCACTCCTTAAATTGATTTTCTACAATACCCGCAAAGGCTTCCAGAGCACCTGGGAGCGCTTCTGGATCTTTGCCGCCAGCCTGTGCCATATCAGGACGACCGCCGCCTTTGCCGCCTACCATGCCAGACACTTCTTTAATCAGATTGCCAGCATGAAGGTGTTTGCGTGCATCACCCTGGGTCAACATGCATACCAACTGCACTTGACCTTCCGCTGCACTTGCCAATAATACAACACCATCGTCAAGTTTGTTGCGGAAAAGATCAGCCTGGTTGCGCAGGTCTTCCATATTTGCAGCTTCAACCTGCTGTGCCAAAACCTGCAAGCCTTTGACCTCACGAATAGCTTCTTCAGCACCAGCAGCAGCCTGTTTCATCTGAGCCAGCTTCATATCATCAATCTGTTTCTGAAGAGCTTTAATATCATTTTCCAAATCTGCAATTCTGCCAACAATGGCGTCATCGGTATTAACCTTTGCCTGTTTGCGAATGGCTGCAATCTTAGCATCCTGATCTACGGTCCGCTGATACGCAGCCATACCAGTCACAGCTTCAATTCTGCGTACCCCTGCAGATACAGAGCTTTCACTTAAAATCTTGAAGAGGCCAATTTCGCCCAGATTTGCAACATGAATACCGCCGCATAGCTCCTTGCTATGTAAGCCAGCGTCTACACAGCGTACTTTATCACCGTATTTTTCACCAAAAAGTGCCATATGGCCACTTTCTTTGGCATCATCAATACTGGTTTCATAAATATTAACGGATCCTGCCGTCAGGATTTCTTCATTAACCAACGCTTCTATACGAGCCAATTCTTCTGCCGACAATGCATGCAGGCAAGAAAAGTCAAAACGCAGATGGTCTGGTGCCACCAAAGAACCAGACTGATGAACGTTGTCCCCCAACACTTGACGCAGCGCGTAGTGCAGCAGGTGAGTAGCCGTATGATTACGTGCAGATGCACGTCGTTTGTCCACATTGACCACTGCATGAACGGTATCGCCAACATTCAGGCGACCATCGATATACCCTTGGTGGAGATATTTCCCGTCAGCAAGTTTAATGGTATTCTCAACATTGAATACACCATCTTTGGCAAGCATTTGTCCCTGCTCACCAACCTGACCACCACCTTGTGCATAGAATGGTGTATGGTCAAGGATAACGATGGCGCTTACATCATAACCAAATTCAACACCCTGGTTGTCAATTAAAATTCCCTGAACAGTGCAGTCGTCTTCCGCCTTTTCATACCCTACAAAAGTCGTCGCTGCCATGTCTGGGTATGCTTCTGTGACATGCTGTGCCAAATCCCAAACATTAGCTACATCTTGTGCTTCTTTTGCTTTACGACGCTGCTCAGCCATAGCTGCTTCAAAGCCTTCGATATCGACAGTCATGCCTTCTTCATCGGCAACGTCTTTGGTTAAATCTATTGGGAAACCATAGGTATCATAGAATTTAAACGCACTAGCCCCATCAATTACAGAACCGCCTTTTGCTTTAATGCTGGAAACAGTTTCTGCAACAATCTTCATCCCATCCTGCAGTGTCTGGAAGAAACGTTCTTCCTCATTACGAATGATGGATTCAATGAAGGCCTGATGTTCAATGATTTCTGGATATGCTTCACCCATTTGTTCGCCAACCTTGGCAACAAATTTATAGAGGAATGGCTCGTCCAAACCGATCGTCTTACCAAGACGAACCGCACGGCGCAAAATACGACGCAATACGTAACCACGTCCCTCGTTGCTTGGCAAAACACCATCCGCAATCAGGAAAGAGCAGGCACGAGCATGGTCCGCAATAACGCGGAATGCAAATCCACGTTCGTCTCGATGATATTCCTTCCCACTTAATTCTTCCACGTATTGAATCAGTGGAATAAAGAGGTCAGTATCAAAGTTTGTATCAACCCCCTGCATGATCGAGGTAATACGTTCAAGCCCCATACCGGTATCGATGTTTGGCTTTGGCAGTGGTGTCAACTTGCCGGATTCATCGCGATTGTACTGCATAAACACGAGGTTCCAAATTTCAAGCCATCTGTCGCAGTCGCAAACACCCAGCATGCAACCTTCTTCATTGTCGCAGGCATATTCTTCGCCGCGGTCATAATGCACTTCGCTGCATGGACCACAAGGACCCACATCGCCCATTTGCCAGAAGTTGTCTTTTTCGCCCAGACGGAAGATGCGGCTTTCATCGAAACCAGTCACTCGATGCCAAATTTCAAAAGCTTCATCATCGTCTTTGTAAATGGTGATATATAGTTTTTCCTTTGGCAATTCCAATACATTGGTCAGAAAATCCCAACAATACTTAATGGCATCTTCTTTAAAGTAATCACCAAAAGAAAAATTCCCGAGCATTTCAAAAAACGTATGGTGACGAGCGGTCTTACCAACCGTTTCCAAGTCGTTATGTTTACCACCCGCACGAACGCATTTCTGAACAGTCGTCGCACGCGTATAATCTCTATTCTCTAAGCCAAGAAACACATTTTTAAACTGGTTCATCCCAGCATTGGTAAAGAGCAGAGTTGGGTCGTTATATGGAACCAGCGAAGAGCTTTTTACATGAGTGTGTCCATGGTCCACAAAATATTCCACGAATTTTTTTCTGATGTCGTTCCCTGTTAACATGTAAATTCTCCATTCTCTAAAATTTCATTCTTAGACTATCATACCAAATATCAAAAAATAAGTCTATACACGTAGACCTATCGAATGTGTGTCATTTTACATAAGATTGTATTAGGATCTCATTATATATTTTTATCAAAGAAAAAAAGATCCTCCTGCATAGCAGGAGGATCTTGAAAATCCTTAATGATTTAAGAATTAGTTTTCAGCCATTTTTTTGTAACGAGCGTAACGTGCCTGGCTGAGTTCTTTGGTCTTCGCATAAAGTGCTTCAGCAGTGTCTGGATGTGCCTTAGCAAGGGAAGCATAACGAACTTCGCCCTTCAGGAAGTCTTCGAACTTATCATAATCTGGTTCCTTAGAATCGAGAATGAATGGGTTCTTACCTTCGTTAGCCAATTCTGGGTTGTATCTCCAGAGGTGCCAGTAACCGCATTCTACAGCTTCTTTAATGTGAGCCTGAGCAATGCTCATACCCTTGCGAATACCATGGTTAATGCATGGAGCATAAGCGATGATGAGGGATGGACCCTGATATGCTTCTGCTTCTTCAATAGCCTTAACAGCCTGGTTCATGTTAGCACCAAGACCGATCTGTGCAACGTAAACATTACCATAGGTAGACTGCATTACGCCGAGATCCTTCTTGTTGGTCTTCTTACCATCTGCAGCGAACTGTGCAACAGCTGCGAGAGGGGTAGACTTAGAAGCCTGACCACCGGTGTTGGAGTAAACTTCGGTATCGAATACGAAGATGTTGATGTTTTCGCCGCTAGCGAGAACATGGTCAAGACCGCCGTAACCAATATCGTATGCCCAACCGTCACCACCGAGGATCCACTGGGAACGAATCTTCAAGAAGGTCTTAACGCCATCGAGATCTGCAAGGTATTCATCCTTATCAGCAACTGCAGCAAGTTCAGCAACGATAACATCGCTTGCATCTGCAACAGCCTTAACGTCATGAGCAGCATAGCCTTCTACCCACTTAGCAGCAGCATCTTTGAGTGCAGCGCTGTAGTTGCCTTCAGCGATTACGCCACAGAGGTAGTTTACTTTCTGCTTCATCTGCTGATCAGCGGTGTACATACCGAGACCAAACTGAGCGTTGTTTTCGAAGAGGGAGTTCTGCCAAGCTGGGCCCTGACCTTTTTCGTTGGTGCAGTATGGCATAGCTGGAGCTGGAGCACCCCAGATGGAGGAGCAACCAGTGGTGTTAGCGATCATCATACGATCACCGAACAGCTGGGTAAGGAGCTTAGCATATGGGGTTTCACCGCAACCTGCGCAAGCACCAGAGAATTCAAGCAATGGGAGCTTGAACTGGCTACCCTTAACAGTCTTGGTGTTGGTGAGTTCAGCCTTGTTGGTAACCTTGTGGGTCATATAGGTCCAGTTTTCACGTTCAGTTACAACGGACTGTTCAACCGGAACCATCTGCAGAGCCTTGTTCTTAGCTGGGCAGGTATTTACGCAGCTACCGCAGCCAAGGCAGTCCATAGGGCTGATCTGCATTCTGAACTGGAGACCGTCAAATTCTTTACCAGTAGCTTTGATGGTCTTCATGTTTTCAGGAGCGTTAGCAACTTCTTCTTCGTTGAGAAGGAATGGACGGATTGCAGCATGTGGGCAAACCAAAGAGCACTGGTTGCACTGGATGCAGTTGTCTGGATTCCATTCTGGAACAAAGAGAGCCGCCATACGTTTTTCGAATTTGGTGGTGCCTGCTGGGAAGTGACCATCTTCATAGCCAACGAATGCGCTGACAGGGAGCTTGTTGCCCTGCATAGCGGTCATTGGACGCAGAACCTTCTTAACGAATTCTGGTTCGCAGCCGCAACGTTTTTCGCTGGATTCTTCATCCTGAGCGTTAGCCCATTCAGCTGGGACTTGAACTTCATGCAGAACTTCGATGGCTTTATCAACAGCAGCCCAGTTCATGTTAACGACAGCATCACCTTTGCGGCCATAGGTCTTCTTGATAGCGTCTTTCAGAAGTGCAACAGCTTCTTCGAAAGGAAGTACGCCAGTCAGTTTGAAGAATGCAGTCTGGGTAACCATGTTGGTACGGTTGCCAAGACCAACTTCTTCAGCAACCTTAGAAGCGTCGATGGTGTAGAACTTGATGTTGTTCTGAGCAATGTAGCGCTTCATGCTTGCTGGCAAATGAGTTTCGAGTTCTTCCGGAGTCCAGGTGCAGTTGAGCAGGAAGGTACCATTTGGCTTCAAGCCTTCGAGTACATCATACAGTTTTACATAGCTGGACTTATGGCAAGCAATGTAGTCAGCCTGGTCAACTTCATAGGTGGAGCGAATCTTGCTCTTACCGAAACGCAGGGAAGAAACGGTAACACCGCCGCTCTTCTTGGAGTCGTAAGAGAAGTAGCCCTGTGCATACATGTCGGTGTTGTCGCCGATGATCTTGATGGCATCTTTGTTAGCACCAACGGTACCATCGGAACCGTAACCCCAGAATTTGCAAGCGATGCAATCGTCTGGAGCGGTAACAACAGGAGCACCAACTTCGAGAGAGGTGTTGGTAACGTCATCAACAATACCAACGGTGAAGTGGTTCTTAGGAGCGTCAGCCTTGAGGTTTTCATAAACAGCGATGAGCTGTGCTGGGGTAACGTCCTTGGAACCTAAGCCATAGCGGCCGCCATAGATTGCTGGGTGCATATCGGAATCATAGAATGCAGTCATTACATCTTCGTAAACTGGTTCGCCGATAGCGCCTGGTTCTTTAGAACGGTCAAGAACAGCAATTCTCTTAACGGTCTTAGGAACAGCTGCGAGGAAGTGCTTGGTGGAGAATGGTCTGTAGAGACGGATCTTCAAGAGACCAACTTTTTCACCCTTTGCGTTGAGATGGTCAACAACTTCTTCGAGAGCTTCGCAGACAGAACCCATTGCAATAACAATGTTTTCTGCATCTTCAGCACCATAGTAGTTGAAGAGCTTGTAGTCGCGACCAGTCTGCTTGGAAACTTCTTCCATGTAATGTTCGGTGATACCAACTACATCTTCGTAGTACTGGTTTGCACCTTCTCTTTGCTGGAAGAAGATATCAGGGTTCTGGTTGGTACCCTTGGTGACAGGATGTTCTGGGTTCAAACCGCGTTCGCGGAAAGCTTTAACAGCATCCATGTCGATCTGTTCTTTGAGGAAGTCTTCATCCATCATTTCGATCTTCTGAATTTCATGAGAAGTTCTGAAACCATCGAAGAAATGAATGAATGGTACACGGGATTTGATGGTAGCGAGCTGTGCTACACAACCAAGGTCCATAACTTCCTGTACGCTGGAGGAAGCGAGTTCTGCGAAACCAATGCCACGGCAGAGCATTACGTCAGAATGATCACCGAAAATAGAAAGAGCATGGGTTGCGATCGCACGAGCTGCTACCTGGAAAACGGTAGGAAGCAATTCACCGGCAATCTTGTACATTGCAGGGACCATCAAAAGCAGACCCTGAGAAGATGTGTAGGTAGAAGTTAATGCACCAGCGGTCAAAGAACCGTGTACAGCACCTGCAGCGCCAGCTTCGGAATCCATTTCAACAACCTTTACGGTCTGATTGAACAGGTTCTTTCTGCCTTGAGCACTCCAAGCATCAATTTTTTCTGCCATCGGAGAAGATGGCGTGATTGGGTAGATAGCTGCAACATCAGTAAACAAATAGGACACATGAGCAGCAGCTGTGTTCCCATCCATGGTTTTCATGGTTTTAGTAGACAATTTAAGTCCTCCTCCCAAAAATTTAAAAACCTCTTTACCTCTATTCTATCACAATTATCAACTGAACACAATTTACTTGTTTCATAAATCACTGATAATGCATAAGTATAGTTTATGGAAATGAAAGGTGTCAGAATAATACGATTTGATCAAGCTCTGGTAATTGTTCGACTATTCTCAAACATTTAAATTTTTCAATCATTGAGTCGCCGACCTTGCCTCTCTTTTTCATGTCCTCGAGAGACGAATACGGCTTCTCTTCTCGCCCTTTTACAATGTCTTCTGCCTGCGAAGCAC
>CALAKO010000162.1 GCA_937922955.1 uncultured Peptococcaceae bacterium
CGGGCTGCTCGATGTGAGCGGCGCCAGCATTGTGCGCGTCGATGAAAGCGAGCTGGTCAGCGAGTAAGCGGCCGCAATGAAGAAAGACGATGAACACACACGATGACGAGAAAGGAGGCCCTCCATGGCCGAAAAGAAACTGATTCTTGAATTTACCACCAGCGGCGGTGGCACCACCACCATGACCCTCGACGACGTGAAGCAGGATCTCACCAAAGACACCATCGGCGCCGCCATGCAGGCGATGGTTGATTCCGGTGCCTTTGCCACGTCCAAAGGCGCTGCCTACACCGGCGTTGGCTCTGCCAAGTACGTCGAAACCACCGACACGGTGCTCTTCGACAACACCAACACCGGCAGCGAGGACGACTACCCAGCCGTCTGAGCACGCACAGGGCCGATCCCCCACAAGCGGTGATCGGCCCTGTTTTGCCTAGTATTCCATGAAAGGAGGCCCCCATGACCCCATCCACCCTCATTGCCCAGGAAGACCTCGGCGTGCGCGTCTTTGCCTGGCTCAACCAATGCGTCGCCACCCTCGAAGGCAAGGTGCTCTACATCCTCGCCCTCATCTGCGTCGCCATGATTGTCGACTTTCTCGTCGGCAGCCTGGCCGCCTGGCGCAATCCGGCGGTGCGCTTCACCAGCCAGCGCGGCATCGACGGCATCCTGCGCAAGCTCGCCAGCATCCTCGTGCTCGTTGGCTGCATCCCGGTAAGCGCCCTCATTCCCGCCGACGCCGGGCTGGTGGCTCTGGCCGTGCTTTACGTCGGCTACCTCATGATGGAGCTGGCCTCCATCGTCGAAAACCTCGACCACCTCGGCGTGCACGTTGGCCCGCTCAAGCGCTTCATCGAGCACGTCGGCGACACCACCAGCGACACGGAGTCCACACATTCCGGAAAGGAGACCTGACCCATGACCTACACCCTCACCAACCACTGGCTCCCCGCCAGCCAATACCCCCTCAAAGCGCCCTACGCCATGACCCCGGCCGGCATCGTCGTGCACAACACCGCCGGCACCGCCAGCGCCCGCGAAGAAGCCGCCGCCATGATTGCCAGCGCAGCAGCCACCAGCTTTCACGTTGTCATCGACGAAGCCGAGGCCGTCGAATGCATCCCCTTTGCGCGCAACGCCTGGCACGCCGGCGACGGTGCCGCAGGCTACGCCAACCGCCGCCTCATCGGCGTCGAAATCGCCCGCAGCATGGACACCGCCAGCGACCGCTTCGACCAGGCCGAAGCCAACGCCGCCCTCTACATCGCCCACGTCTGCCGCCAATACGGCTGGAGCAGCGTCCAGCTCCACCAGCACAACTGGTACAGCAACACCGCCTGCCCCCACCGCACCAAAACCCACTGGCAAACCTTCCTCCAGCAAGTCGACCAATGCATTGCCGAGCTGGAAGGCGGCGAAAACGAAGGAGCAGGGAGCACCGCTGGTGCGAACAGCGAGGGCTCGGGAAGTGCCGCAGGTGCGAACGGTGGCGGCACGAGTGGCGAAGATGGCGCAAACGAAGGCGCAGGAAGCACTGCAGGTGCGAACAGCGACGCCCCAACCATCACCATCCTCTGCGACGGCCAACCCCTCACCCTCCGCGGCCACAACGAAAACGGCACCATCTACACCAGCCTCCGCGACCTAGCCACCGCCCTAGGGCACATCGTCCGCTGGGAAAACGGCATGGCGGTGGTGGAGAAGTGAGTGGGTAAAAAGAAACACCGCCGCTAATCAGCGGCGGTGTGAGATATTGAAGAGTGTGGCTGTTTAAGGGTGATCGGAAGAAAGAAATTCTTCAATAGCGAGTGGTACAGATTTATTTTTATATTTTGGATCATGAGATTGGGTGATATAAAACATGGCACACATATTTTGTATTTTTTGGGGAAGCGTAAATAATGTACCATCTGCTCGACAGTTTTCAATTGCCACAAGAGCGCGTTTAATCGAAAAATATTCCAGCTCATCGTCTTTGAATCCGTAGAGTATACTTGATTCGAAATCTGGATTTGAAAAATGATCAAAAAACCGTAGGATATTTATGTCTTCAGTCAGCGCATTGTTTAAATAGTTCTTTGTATAATTGGGAGAGAAGGCATTCAATAGATGATAGACTATGTGCCATTCGAAGAAATCGAATAGGCTGTTGCTTTTTAGCATATCTTGCATGTGTTCTTTATACACCTTTTCTACAGTGTGCAAATCATTCGCTGTGATCAACTTTTGAGAATCTGTTTCCTGACCGTGCGCGAGTAAATGACCATATGCTAATTCTATTGTATTGATAATGAGTGCTATCGGAGCCATGGTTTCTACATTGCCTTCCGAAATAAGGTCACTTATAAATGCTGTTCGTTCTTCTGCTGGTATTTGCTTGATTATTTCAGGCAGCATATCTTCCGCGAGGGTGCCTGCATTAATCGCGAAAACTCCCCTAGGCGTCGATGTTTTGAGTGCTTTTACGGATTCAATTAAAGCACGAATAAGAACTTTCGCGCGCTCTTCAGATAGTTCACCTATTCTGTTCTGAACATCCCGGAGAAATTCGTAGCTAGCATCTTTTTCTTCCAAGTGAAATAGGAATGTTTTGATGTCCGCTTCATTAAGCCCATATAACACATTTTCGACATCGGTGTTTCGATACGCGATACGGTCAATATCCAATTGGAAATATCGGTCAAATTTTTCTGGATGGCCAATTTGATTAAAATA
>CALAKO010000163.1 GCA_937922955.1 uncultured Peptococcaceae bacterium
TGCCAACGGTGCGCATCTCCGCAAAATTGCAGGAAGGCATTGAAGCTTTGGAAGAAACGGTGGCTCAGTGCATTCTGGCGGACGATCGCGTGGGCTCGGGCGACGAGGCGGTGGTGTCGAACGCGCGTCATTTGGCGCTGCTGGAACGCTGCGCGGCCGATTTGGACAGCTTTTTGGAAGGGCTGTCGCTGGATATGAGCAAGGACATCCTCGTGATTGATTTGCAGAACGCTTGGGAAAACCTGGGCCTGATCACGGGCGACACCGCATCGGAAGATCTCATTGATACGATCTTCTCGAAATTCTGTTTAGGAAAATAGGAGCACTTTTATTATGAAAAGAATATACGATTATCCGACTGCTTACGACGTGATTGTGGTCGGCGGCGGACATGCCGGGTGCGAGGCGGCACTGGCCTGTGCCAAGCTTGGGCATGAAACGCTGCTGTGCACGATCAGTCTGGATCATATTGCGCTTTTGCCATGCAACCCGTCGATTGGCGGGCCTGCCAAGGCGCATTTGGTGCGCGAGCTGGACGCGCTGGGCGGGAGCATGGGCGAAGTAGCTGACGAATGCCTGATTCAGATGCGTGTGCTGAATACGTCCAAGGGGCCGGCGGTGCATTCGCTGCGTGCGCAGATGGACAAAGAACTTTATCGCCATACCATGACGAAGCGGCTGGAGCATACGGAACATCTGACGATTAAGCAGTTCATTGCCGAAGAACTGTTGATTGAGGATGGTGCGGTCTGCGGTGTGGTGGATCACACGGGGATTGCCTACTCGGCGAAGCGCGTGATTCTCTGCACGGGAACGTACCTCAAGAGCCGCGTTATCATCGGGGAATACAGCGAAAATTCCGGCCCTCAGGGCCAGCTGCCGGCGAATCGCCTGTCAGACAGCCTGCGTGAAGCGGGCTTTGATGTGGTGCGCTTTAAAACGGGTACACCGGCGCGCGTGGATGTGCGCAGCGTGGATTTCAGCAAGATGGAAGAGCAGCCAAGCGATGCCAACAACATGCACTTCTCCTTCTGGCACGATTACGACTACGACAATGGGCTGGATAAGGTGAGCTGCCATCTGACGTACACGAACGCTGAGACGCACGCCATCATTCGTGCGAACCTGGACCGTTCGCCATTGTATTCGGGCTTCATTGAAGGCACGGGCCCACGTTATTGCCCATCAATTGAAGACAAGGTGGTGCGCTTCAGTGATAAGAGCCGTCACCAGCTCTTTATTGAGCCGGAAGGCCTGGGAACGACGGAGCTCTATGTGCAGGGCTTTTCATCGAGCCTGCCAATGGATGTGCAGCTGAAAATGATCCATACGCTGCCGGGGCTGGAACAGTGCGAAGTGATGCGTCCGGCGTATGCGATCGAGTACGATTTGGTGGACCCACAGGAACTGCGTCCAAGCCTCGAGACGAAGCGTGTCAAAGGGCTGTACTGCGCCGGGCAGATCAACGGCACCTCCGGTTACGAGGAAGCAGCTGCTCAGGGGCTGATGGCGGGCATCAATGCGAGCCTGTCGCTGCGCGGGCGCGAGCCGCTGGTGTTGGGGCGTCATGAAGCGTACATTGGCGTGCTGATCGACGATTTGGTCATCAAGGGCACGAACGAACCGTACCGCATGCTGACAAGCCGCTGCGAGTATCGTCTGCTGCTGCGTGAGGACAACGCCGACCGCCGACTTTGCGAGTATGGCCACGAGGTGGGGCTGTTGTCGGATGAAAAATACGCCCGCTATCAGGCGCGCTGGGAAGCGATTGAAGCTGAAATCGAGCGTTTGGGCTCGGTAACGGTGCAGCCAGCAGAGGCGGCGGCCATGCTGGAAGCTTGTGAGAGCGAGCCGCTGCGTCAGGCGACAAAACTGGAACATTTGCTCAAACGGCCAATGGTGCATTATG
>CALAKO010000164.1 GCA_937922955.1 uncultured Peptococcaceae bacterium
ATTGTCAACGTCCGGATAGGAAACGTCTGGTACTTCAACGCTTGGGGAATCCGGCTCATCAACAACTGGTGCCTGGTAGCTGTTCATGTTGCCCCAGAAGTTGCTGCTCCAAACGGTGGTGCCGTCTTTAGCAGTAAGAACAAGAATGCTGGTGCCAGAAAGGCTGATGGTATCGTTTGGAATGATGGCCTGGAAGAAACTCAGTGGCACGTAGGTAACATTGCTGACGTTCTTCACTGGGTAAGTGGTACCGCCCTGCTGAATCTGCAGGCCGCTGCCGTCAGCGGTGAGGTACACTTCGTAGGAAACAGAAGCGTTGTAGAGCTTCATTTTCTGCTGGCCGTCTGCCTTCCATTCCACCTGAAGCGCTTGATCTTTCATGGCTTCGAGGGTGGCACGCAGTGGTAAATAGGTTTGACCGTCGATGGTGGCTGCCGGATTGCTGAGGCTGACGTAGTCAACACCAACGGATTCGGTGTCACCATTGCCTGGTTTCTGAGCGGTGTTGTTGTCCGATGCAGGACCAGATGGGTTCTGGCTGCTGCCATTATTGAGCTGCTGAGTAGCGGCTGCCATGGCCTGAGCGGCTGCTTCAAGGTTTGGTGATGCACTTTCACCAACAACGGCGGTGTCTGCAGCGAGAGCTGGTGCCACGCCGGAGGTGCCGCAAGCAAAAGTTACAGCGCAGAGTGTCAATACGGTCGTCCATTTTTTCAAGTTCAAAGAGGTCACGTCCTTCCTTTGACGGGGCCCGGTCGATGAGGATTAAGTGTTGTTTGTTCAATAAAAAGCTGCCCGTCAAATGTCCTTTTTTTCGAGTGCGTATGTGAAGATTCGCACACACACTGTTCATACTCGTCATATGTTCGTGAAACTTTTATTATAATACAGGAAAAACTTGCATTTGAACAGCGTTTGCAAGGAATTGTCACTAAACTGTTGCTGACTGTAACAATTGGACATTGCACGGCAAAATCGGCTGAAAAAGGCGCTACGAAGGGATTCGCAGCGCCTTGGCTTGATGAAATATTGAGCTGAGATGGGAACATAGGTTCCCCTATTTTTTCTAACTTCGTGATAAAAGTAACAAATTTTTCAGGATGTTTTTAAACAATGCGGCCAGCGCTGGTGAATGGGTAAGCGCTGTAGCTCTGGATGCAAACGCTCTGGCCTGGAGCTGGAGCATGGATGTATTTGCCATCGCCAATGTAGATGCCAACATGGTACGCGCTGCCACCCCAGAATACGAGGTCGCCTGGCTGCAGATTGCTGAAGGAAACCGGTGTCGCTACAGCCTGCTGGCTGTAAGTGACACGTGGGATGGAGTAGCCGTTTTCTGCGTAAACGTATTGTACGAGACCGCTGCAGTCAAAGCCGCTTGGGCTGGTGCCGCCCCATACGTATGGTACACCCAGGTATTTCATAGCGGTTTCTACAATTTTTTCGCCAGCAGTTTTTTCCACATAGGCGGCATCAATGCTGTAAGCTTCGAGCGTTTTCCAAAGAGCACTGTCGTCTACTTTGATAAGCATGAGGGTGTTATCCTGCACGGAAACGACACGGTTGGTCAGTTGCTGAATGAACGCCATTGGCACGTAGGTGGTATTGTTGATCACCTTAACCGGATAATAGGTACCGTTGGCAGCGGTGGAAATAGCTGTTTTTTCGCTGTTGTAGTAAAGCTGCATGTCGCCGCTGGAAGTGGTGAGTTTCAACTTACGCCCCTGCTTGTCAGGATTTGTGGCAACAACAGCACCAAGATTGTCGAGGGTGCTGCGCAGTGGCAGATAGAGGGTGCCTTCGTCGTTGATGACGGAGGACGATAATTGATAACTGTCAATATGATAATCACTTGAAGCGCCATTGAGTGCGGAGGTCACTGCCGCGTCGTCTTCGATGATGGCGGTGTCGTCGGCTGCAAATGCAGGAGCGGCACCGAGGCTGCTAATACCAAGTGCGAGGAGAAGCATAGCTGCGATGGATTTCTGTTTCATGATGGGGATCACGTCCTTTTCTTTGTGTTTCTGTTTTCATCGACAGGCGCTATCCTATCACACATTTTTTGCCTTTGGCAAGCTTTGGAAGGAACATGTCAATTTATTGTTAAGTATTAAATTCCTGCTTCAATCAATTTGTAACGATGGCCAAAGTCCCTTTCTAATGCGGCTTTCAGCGTTTTTTTCTCCTATATTCTCTAAAAGATTACAGAACAAACGTTCCCATCTTTCTCGTGAAAAATAACACGATCGTTTCCGCTGTAACTTTTGTTACGATTGATCCTTTTTTCTCGATGCTAGAGAAAAATTCCCGAAAAAATACTCGTTTTCGCTCATGATTCGCAGCCAAATAGACCGATTTTGAGGCTCTATAGCAGTCTGTGACGGATTTTCTATGGGAGACGTGTGGGTGATGCCAAAATAAAAAACGACAGCGCGCCATTTGTAACTAAAAAATGGTGCACTGACACTTTTTTGTTGCTTATTTTGCGCCTATATTATAGAAGGAAAATGATCGACTGCATGAAAAAAGCGTTCAGAGAGGCTCTCTGAACGCTTGATGTGTCTATTAAAAGAAGCTTTGTGGGTCCACGGTTTGACCATTGACGATGGTTTCAAAGTGGAGATGTGGACCGGTTACGTTGCCGGTTGCGCCGATATCAGCGATGACCTGACCCTGGGTGACGGTATCGCCAACAGAGACATGGTACGCGCTGAGATGCGCATAACGGGTGATGAGACCACTTGGGTGCTGAATGTCTACACAGTTCCCATAGGTAGAGAACCAGGAAGCACGAATGACTTTACCGCCCTGTGCTGCGTAAACAGGATCACCAATGGAACCCGCAATGTCGAGACCTAAATGGAAATCACCAACGATACCGCCGACTGGGTCGATGCGATAACCGTATGGAGAGGTGATGTAATGGCTGGTTGCTGGCCAGAGCAGGCTGTCGCCAAGTGCACCGCCGTTGTTGCTGCCACCATTGTTATTGTTTCCACCATTGTTCCCGCCGTTATTGGAGCCGCCATCGTTATTGTTGCCACCGTTGTTGTTATCTGGTGGGGTAACGATTGGATAATCAATATCTGGCTCTTCTGGTTCTGGGTCAGGAGTTGGTTCTGGATCTGGCACAACAACTGGTGCCTGATAGGTGTTCATGTTGCCCCAGAAGTTGCCGCTCCAAACGCTGTCGCCGCTCTTAGCGGTCAGAACGAGGATTTGGCTGCCAGAGAGACCCAAGGTCACATCTGGTGTGATGGCCTGGAAGAAATCAAGTGGCACGTAAGTGGTACCATTTACATTCTTCAACGCGTAAGTGGTGCCGCCCTGCTGAATCTGCACACCGTCTTCTGCAGCGGTGAGATAGACTTCATATGCTGTCCCATTGCTGCTGGTGAGCTTCATTTTTTGCTGGCTTTCTGGTTTCCATTCAACCTCCAGCGCTTTGTCCTTCATGGCGCTAAAAGTGCTGCGCAATGGCAGGTAGGTTTTGCCATCGATGGTCTGTGCCGGATTGGACAGGGACACATAGTCCACGCCAACGGCTTCGGTGTCGCCATCGGATGGGTTCTGGGAAGAACCATTGTTGCCGGAAGAAGCACCACCACCGCCGGAACCGTTGTTCATCTGGTTCATTGCGGCACTCATGGCGTCGGCAGCAGCCTGCAGATTAGGCTTGGTGTTAGAGCCAACAAAATCGGTGTCGTTTGCGGCAGCTGGCATAGCTGTGCAAGCGAGAGTCACTGCGCAGAGCGTCAGTGCACTGGTCCATTTTTTCAAATTCAAGTAAGGTCACGTCCTTCCTTCGACAGGTTGAGGGCCTAGAAGCATCTTTGTCAAAGCCATTCTCCATTGGACACCTGTCAAATGTCTGTTTTTCTGTTACTTAGCTTCAATTCCGCTTTTTACATACGTGAAACTTCTATTATAATACCGCATAATCCTTAATTTCTCCATAGAACCTCCACAATTGTCACAGAACTGTCATTTTCATACAAAAATAAGAGCGCTCGCAAAAAAATCCCTGTGCAGCAACCTCTGCACAGGGAAAAATTTACGGTTTCTTTTTTTATTAGTTGTCTTCAACACGCATGCTTTGCATGTCCTGCCGCGATAAGCCGTTTTTCTGGCCATATCGGTCCCAATATTGACCGGACGCTTTTACAAAAAGCAATTTGGGTAAGGGCATTTTCGCTTGAAATTCGTCGTATTGCCAGTCCGCAATGGAACGCGCGAACTTTCGCATGGAATTAGTTACAAAACGTTTAAAAGGCGTGTCTAAAATGGCCTCTCCACTGCCAATGCGAAGAACGGAGCCAAATTCGTAGCCGTTCTGCCGACAAAACAGCTGCACCATGCGCACGGCGACATCGTTCTGCTCGTATTCCAGAAAGCCGCAGTTGATGAGCACCGATAGTACGGGCTTGTTTTCAGGAGGCTGAGCTTCGAGGGTTTTGAGAAATTGAAGCAACGACGTTGGCAGTCCGTCGACATAGAGTGGAAAGATGAGCACAACGTCGGAGTAATGGCTCATGGCATCGATGAGCGAACGGTGATCGCTGCCGCTGAGCTGATAATAATCAGTAGCCATTGGGCAAAGGCTGGCAAAAAGCTCGGCGTAGCGTTTGGAATTGGAGCGCGAGGCGCGTGGGCTGCCATTTAGGAGCATTATTTTTCCCATTTTCTCACCTCATTTGTGACGATGTCCTGCACATCGCATTCTCTGGCAAAAACGACGTGATGGCGTTTAAAATTCATGTTGTGGGCGTTGCGATCAATGAAATCTTCGAAGAGTGCCCGCTCTTCACTGCTCTTAGCGCCATAAGCGATGATGGCGGCTTTTTTAGGCACCACTGCTCGCTGCACATGATGCGTTTCACCGTGATGAATGCGCAGATACGCTTGCTGCAACGGCAGCGCACGCTCCATCATGGTTTTCATGATGGTGTCATACCCGCCGTATTTGACGCGACTGACGTAAATGAGCGCGTCGCTTTGAGCCATGATGGGCGTGATGCGGGTGGCGTCATCACGAATAACGCATTGGCCCGGTGTTTTTGTCCAGCAGCTAAAACAGCCAACACAGTGCGCAATGTTTAGGCTGGACAGATCGTAAAAATGGATGTCGTTGTTATATATGGATAATTCCAGTGGTCGGTCGCTGAGAATGAGTTTCATCGTTGCATCCCTCCTTGAACAGGGTCGTTCTCTAATGTGATACATCAAATCCTATTTTACCATATTTTAGCGTTTTCTGACACGTTAGAGGAGACCTTAACAAAAACTCCATACTTTCACAAAAAAAGCAGCCCGATGCAACGGTTGCATCGGGCTGCTGAACGATTTATTGCTGCGTGTTTTGCGCTTTCTTGCTGGCGCGTTCAAATTCCTCTTTGGTCATGACGTCAACAACGCGGAAATTAATGTCGCGCACATCGAGGCCGGTCATTTCTTTGACTTCACGACGCACTTCTGTTTTGATTTTATCAAAAATCAACGGTGCGGAAGCGCCATATTCAAGAATGGCTTTGATTTCAATGGACGCTGCAGCGCCATCGACCGAGGCGGTGATGCCCTTAGAGGTTTTTGCACCGCCACCAAAGCTGGAAGCGAAACCGCTCATCAAGGAGCCTTTCATATCCAGAATGCCTTCAATGCTGCGAGCCACAACAGCGGCGATTTTTTCAATGACACCATCATCAATGATGAGGGTATCCTGTTCTTGAGGAAGGGTGGTTGCCTGTGGTTGTTCGCTCATAATCTCAGATCCTTTCTAGTGTCTGTCGTTCATAAAAGGGTTGTCATCAAGCCAGTGTTCGCGAAAATGCTGAATGCGTTTACGCAGCCGCGGATTGCCATCGCGCCAGCCGCCAATCAGGTATCCGGCACCGACGCAGCAGGCAACCAGCAAGGTGCGCCAAAAACCGAAGCCCAAAATGCTGCAGGCAATGAGAAAGCCGACGAGCATGTAAAGCGTGGTATGAAGATTGGCATTGATCCAGTCGCGAATCTGATCAAAGGTGGTGAGACGGCGTGGATTGCTGCCAGAGATGGGGTCTGATGCAGACGGCGCTTCCGGAGCAGCGGCTTCCTGTTGCGGCTGCTGCACGTCCGGGTCCCACCATGGGGTGTCGTTTTGTGTGCTCATTGTGGGATGCCTCCTTCGCTGTGTGCGCTGGTGGTACGGGCGGTATAGAAGACAATGTCCACGCGCCGCACGGGAACACCGGTGCAGGTTTCCAATGCGTCGGCAACATGGCGGCGAATCTCGTTGTGCTGCGCCGGCAGGGTGGAATATTCCGCAATGCCAAGCCAGATTTTCACACGATAGGTGGGATTGGCGCCGCGCAGCACGCGTACTTTGACACGATCTTCGAGAATGCCGCTAAACTGTTCCACAGCTACATAGGTGATGTTGCGCAGGGCTTTCGGATGGACAAATACGGTGCCGCCATCGCGGTTATTCGCCAATGCTGGCAGCCGACGACGGCTGAGCACGCCTTTGGCGAATAGCAGGAAGCCAATGATGGCGGTAAGAATGAATCCCGCCAGTGCGCCAATGATGAGGACGTCTTGACTGAGCCAGGCTGGCACCCGACCCCAAAAAAGAAGATCGTAGGTCAGGAACGCATAAGCCATGAGAATCAGGCCAGCGAGACAATAGATGCATTTGGTGATACGCTTCACGGGCGTTACCTTCTTTCACAAGGGGTCATTGATCGTCGAGGAGAGCCTGGTAGATGGTGCGCTTGGATTGGCCGCTCTTGGCCGCGGCTTCCTTGGCCGCTTGGTTGGTGCTGGCGCCATCGCGCACCAAGGCGCGGGCCAGTTCAAGAGCAGTTTCCAGGCTGTTCTCGCTCATCGCCGCCGGATCGGCACCGGCAAGCACGAGCACAAACTCACCACGTGGTTCGTTGTCCTGGAAATGATCGCGCACAACGCTGGTGGTGCCACGCACAATTTCTTCGAAACGTTTGGTGATTTCGCGTACGGCAGCGCATTCGCGTTCCGGCCAGCGTTTCGCAAATGCGTCCAGTGTCGCCTTCAGGCGATGCGGCGATTCATAAATAATGGCGGTCGCTGTCTGGTTGTCGAGCAGGCTGAGGCGTGCATCGAGATCCTTTTTCTTACGTGGCAGGAAGCCTTCAAAAATGAACCGATCGCTGGCAATGCCACTGAGGACGAGAGCGCTCAGCGAGGCACTGGCGCCAGGAAGAACGGTGTAAGGCAGGCCTTCACGGCGAAACACATTGACCAGATCAAAGCCTGGATCGCTGATGACTGGCATGCCAGCATCGCTGATCAGCACCACCTGTTTGCCCTCGCGCACTTGTTCGGCAATGTGCAGCGCCCGTGATTCAGGCGAGTGATCATGGTAGCTGGCGAGGGGTTTGCTGATTTCAAAATGACGCAGCAGCTTGAGACTGTTGCGGGTGTCTTCACAATAAATCACATCGGCTTCTTCCAACACACGCAGCACACGCAGTGTGATGTCTTCAAGGTTGCCGATGGGCGTGGCTGCCAGATAAAGCATGCCGCCTGGCGGCTGATTGGTGTCTTCCATAGAGTTGGCCTCCCTTCGTTGTTTGCAATAGTGGATGGTCTTATCGTCCTTTCAGGACTAGCTATGTTCTTGGTTCTTTCTCAGTTAGTGGTTGTCGTTGCCGGAATACCAGGACTGTATCGTTGGGCGATATATGCCCGCGTCGCCCTTTCAGGACTAGCTGCATTCGTGGTTCTTTCTCAGTTAGTGGTTGTCGTTGCCGGAGTACCAGGACTGAATCGTTGGGCGATATATGCCCGCGTCGTCATAGATGTAGAGGGGTTCTTCGATCACGAGGTCCTGGCTGCCGAGGTAGCAGCATTCCAGCAAAAAGAGCTTGGCTGCTTCACCGGTGCGTGCGTAAACAGGCTGCAGGCGCGTAGGCTTGCATTTATGCGCACGGGCGCTGGCAAGCACTTCGTCGCAGCGAGCGGCACGATGAATCAATGCCAGCCGCCCCCGCTCACGCAGAGCATAGGACGCAAAAGAAAAAACGTCGTCGAGGGTGCAGGTGTGTTCGTGCCGTGCCAGAGCCGTTTCCTTGTCTGGATTGGCCGCGCCATGCCCCACTTTGAAAAACGGCGGGTTGCAGGTAATGAGATCGAACTGCCGCTGCAAATGCGGCGCTTTTTCGCGCATATCCTGCACTGAGAAAGAAAGCCGCTCGTGATCAATGCCATTGCGCACGGCACTGGCGCTGGCCGCATCAATGAGCTGCGGCTGAATATCAATGCCCTGGATGCGTGCCTGCGGAAAACGGGCCGCCAAAATAAAGGCAATGACGCCGGTTCCGGTGCAGGCATCCAGGATGCGGGCCTTCTCTCGGCTCTTCACAAAATGAGCCAACAGCACCGCATCAATGGAGAAACGCAGGCCGCCGCGTCGCTGGTACAAGCCCCAGCCATGCAGCGCCAGATCGGTCCACTCGAGATCGTCAGCAGCGTTACTTGGATGCATTGGATTTGTTGGAGCCATTGTTTTTATTCCTGTTTCGTCCGCCGCGGCTGCCACGTTTGCGTGGTCTGCGCATCTTTTCTTCTTTTGGCAGGGCATCGTCCTGCTCGGCAGCGGAGCGTTTGGTCTTTTTGTTTTTCTGCGCCGGTTTATCGCTGTTGTGACGATCGCGGTTCTTATCGGACGAACGGCGGGAACGGTTGCTGCCATCGTGTTTGATGGCATTAACAGTGGACGCCACCAGCGATGGATCGTAATAGGTTTCAACGGTGACTTCGGTTTCTTCGTCTTCCAGCACCATTTCTTCTTTTTCGTCCGGATAAGCGGCCGCATCCAGGCTGGCTGCCAGAGCCGCTTCTTTTTCAGCGGCAGCGGCTTCCTTAGCGGCACGGGCTGCTTCCTTGGCGCAGCGGTTGGCTTCGACGTAGTGCTCGTTTTCGTAGTTCAGGCAGCAGAGCAAACGGCCGCAGCAGCCACTGATTTTGGTTGGATTCAGAGACAGGTTCTGTTCTTTCGCCATCTTGATGGAAACCGGCGAAAAGTCGGTCAAAAAGCGGTGGCAGCACAACGGTTCTCCGCAGATGCCAATGCCGCCGATGATTTTCGCTTCGTCGCGCACACCGATCTGACGCAGCTCAATGCGGGTATGGAAAACCGCAGCCAATTCTTTGATCAGTTCGCGAAAGTCCACGCGTTCGTCGGCCGTGAAATTGAAAATGACTTTGGCGCGGTCGAAGGTGTATTCAACGTTGACCAGTTTCATTTCCAGACCGCAGTAAATGATTTTTTCCTGGCAGATGGCGTAAGCCTCTTTTGCTGCTTCGAGGTTTTCTTCGTAAATGGCACGGTCTTCATCGTCGGCCACGCGAATAATTGGTTTCAATGGTTCGGTGATGTCTTCTTCAGGCAGCCAATGGGTGGCCAGGCTGACCCGAGCGTATTCTACACCGCGGGCCGTCTCGACAATGACGTGTTCGTTGGTGTCGATTTGTTGGCCGCAGCTGTCGAAATAGTATATTTTTCCAGCGTTTTGAAATTGCACGCCTATGATTTCTGGCATGGTGGTTCTCCTCTCTATTGGCGGCTATGACGCGCCATTTCTATGAGTAAAGCGCCCAATATAAAGGCCGGCTCTGCGTTTGTTTCGAGTCGATTGAGGGCGGTAGTGGTATCATGCAGCACCTGCACAGCTGGCGCCAGATCGGTGCCATCGCGCAGAGCCGTTTTGAGTCGTGTGTCGTAGTGGCGGCGAATGAGCAAAATCTCATCGCGCACGCCCTCGCGGTCACCCATGAAGGCATCCGCAAAGCGCAGCAAGGCGCCATCGTGACGCGTTGCCAAGCCGTTAAGCAGTTCTTCCAGTTCCTCGCGCCGCGTCAACAGGGTGGTGCGCAGCGTGTCGTCCTCCAGCACCTGTCGAGCCCGGGTAATGCTGCCGCCAGCAAGATCCACGGCAATGCGTCCGGCGCTGGTTTCAGCGTCGCTGCCAAGAAGACGGCTGAGGCTGGCTTGCGACAACGATTGAAAACGCACCAGCTGAGCGCGTGAACGAATCGTATCCGGCAGACGATCTGCCTGCGTTGTAATCAGAATGAAGCAGGTTGGGCCCTGTGGTTCTTCCACCGTTTTCAGAAAGGCATTGGCGGCTTCCAACGTCATGGTGTCGGCCTGGTCGATGATGACGACGGTGTAGCCGCCGTAGTTGGCCATGCCGGAAAGACGAGCACGCAGGTCACGAATCTGTTTGATTTTAATGCTGCGCCCGTCGGGTGCAAGCTGATAGCAATCGGGATGGGTACCAGCATCGAGCTGGCGGCAGGACAGGCAGCGGCCGCAGCTGTCGGCCTGCTCCGGCTGTTCGCAGAGCAACAGGGCCGCCAACGCGCGCGCAGTGGTCTGCTTGCCAACGCCGTTTGGCCCGTCGAAGATGTACGCATGGCTGAGCCGCTTGTGCTGCCAGGCGCGCTCAAGCTGTGCGCAGGCTGCCGGTTGACCGATGATGTCTTGGAATCGCATGGTGCCTCCTTGGTGCGTGATGTTGTTTCTATTATAATGGGTTTTTCACGCGTTGTCGAGAACATCGACGGCAGTGTCGCCATCGCGGCCGCTGGCCACCCAGGCATCGCATATGGCTTTCGTGATGCGCTCGCCCGGCAGAAGCAATGGAATTCCTGGTGGATAAGCTTCCAGGATGGCGGCAGCCACCTGTCCCACAGCCTCACGCAGCGGCAGGCTATGGCGCGGTGCCAGCCAGGCGGCATCAAGGGCACACACGCGCTCCGGCGCAGCGGTGCAGTAGCAAGGCGCCGGTATGTCTTCGTGCAGTGGGGCCAGCTCTGCGTCCACAGCAGCAAACACCGCCGCCAGCGCCGGGTCGCCGCCGTCCAGCGGCAGCATCAGCAGACAACCGCGGCCGTCGCTCATTTCTGCCACGCAGCCGTGGGCATCGAGCAGACGGGCGATGGTTTCACCGCTGGCGCAAGGGCTGGTAAGGTAGACTTTGAACGGGTCCTGCTGCCATTCTGCGCGGCGCTGCAGCTGCAGGTGCTGAAGCCCTTGCAGAACCGGTTCCAGCTTGTCAATCTGCGCCAATCCCGCTTTCATGACACGCTCGCCGTTGTTGTCCAGCCAGGCGCCAGCCTGCTCCAAACTTGCCATCAGCAGATAACTTGGCGAAGTGGTGTGAAGCAAGGCAACCGCTTGCCGCAATGGCGTCACCAGAGCCTGCTCCCGAATCAGCATGACGCTGGCCTGGGTGAGACAAGGCAGCGTTTTATGAGCGCTTTCAATGACCACATCGGCCCCCAGCGCCAGCGCCGACGGCGGCGTGGCAGCGCTCGTAAAATGCGCCCCATGGGCCGCGTCAACGATGGTCGTTAAGCCAGCCTCACGAGCGATCTTCAAAAGAGCAGCGTTCTGCCAGGTAATGCCATGGTACGTCGGATGCACGAGAAGCAAGTGCTTGCAGTCTGGATTCGCGGCGATGGCTGCCTGCAAATCTTCCGGTGCCACGCCCAGCGGAATGCCCAGTTCGTCATCAAAACGCACCGGCAGCGTCACCGCCTCAGCGCCTGCCAGCGCCAATCCCTGATACACGCTGCCATGCGCATGGCGCGGCACAAACACTTTACGCCCGCGGCAGAGGGCCAGCAATGCCGCTTTGATGCCCAGCGAGGTGCCGCCAAGAAGGTACTGTACATGGGCACAGCCGCGCGCCTTTGCCCAGCCAGCCATGGATTCCGCCAGGACGCCCTCGGGATGAGCCAGGTTGTCCAGGCCGGGAATTTCTGTCAAATCGAATTGCCAGACGGCGCTTCCCCAGGCGCTGCGCAGCGCCTCCGGTACCAGTCGGCCATTTTTATGTCCAGGCGTATGAAAGCTCGAGGCCTGACGGCCAACCGCCGCCTCCAGCGCCTGCCAAAGAGGAGTGTTCATGGAATAAGCCCCTTTCTTGAGGAGAATTGAAAAAAACGCGTGATGAATACTTGAGATGATTATTTGAACGATTTATAATAGCAGTTGAGGTTAAATGACACATCATTATGCCGGCCTGGCCGGCCAGGAGATCATTATGAGCAACGAACAAACCGAACGATTACATATCGATGCGCTCTATACCGTCGCTGAAGACATCAGCCGTTTCGCGCCCTGGGAAGATGGCATTGCGCCCTTCGTCCTGATCGATCCGGAACATCCGGAGGCTTACGTGCTTGTGGTTATTGAAGACGACGGAGAGGGCACCAGCGACATTCGTCTGATACTGGGGGCCGCAGGCATCCGCGCTTGGATGGTGGAGCAAGACGACGCCAGCGCCGAAGACGACGAATTTTCTGTAGAAAGCTTCGTCAACCGCTACGAAGGTTATTATCTTGAAGTTGGCTACAACATGCCAAACCTGAACAATTTCGAAAAACGCCTGTTGGATGGCTATGAACAACGCATTACCTTCCGCCGCCAGCGCCCAGGGTACGGTCTTGCCACCATTGTGGATAATCGCGACTACGCGCATCTGGAGCGTTATTTGCGCGCCATTCTGCAGCTTCTGACGCAGCAAAAGCTTGGACTCGCCACCAACAAGTTCTACCGCCTGCGCATGCATGGTCCAAAAGACATGCTGCAGACTGCTGCGTTCACACTGGGCGACGGCTTGCTCGAATTAACCGAGCCTTTTATACTGACACAAGATGATTGGATGGATCATTCGGCGCCAATCATTGATGAATTTACCAACGCTCGAGTGAAGCATTTGCGCTGCGATGGGCGCATGTACGAACTTTTCTATTTTTATCTGCCACAGATGGTATCCACCAAAGGCGCGCTGCCAAAGGCGTTTTTCCTGGTGGATCTGGAGACCGGCTTTCTGGAATGGAACGACGTCATTGTTTCTGAAAGCGGCTGGCAGGAAAAGCTGCTGCGCGAGTTGTGGGAATTTTTCCTAAATCTTGGCGCGCGTCCACAGGATCTGTTGCTGCAAAACATCAACACCTATTGCAGCCTCAGCGAAGACATCGCTGCCGCAGGCATTCGCCCTGTTTACACCCCACACACCTATGTGGGGCAGGAACTGCTTGACAGCTATCTGCACGCCACCCACATCAAACAGCATCAAATGATGGATGATCACTTTCCGCGTGATCCATATTAAGAATTCAAAAGGGACAGCAGGACCGCTCAGCGGCCGCCGTCCCCTTTTTTTTGCGCTCTTATTTTAAGAGCGCTTTTATTATTTTCAGTTATTTTCGTTGCTGTCCGATGCTGCTGTATGAACCACCTTGCGAATGGATTTTTCCAGTTTGACACGGGGAATCCAGGCTTCGTGGCCACAGCCACGACAGCGAATGCGAAAATCCATGCCAACACGGGTAATGTCAAATTCCTTCGACCCGCAAGGATGTGGTTTTTTCAGCTCAACAACATCACCAACCGCAAGTTTCATAGGCATAAGAAGGACTCCTTTCACACATTCAGCTTATCTGCTGCTGCAAACCAACGGCGCTAAGAGCGCGCGTACTTTCTTCACGCAGAGCACGCAAAATGGCATAGGTGTCGCCCTTGGTGCTCTGGAAGGTCAGACGCATGATTAAGCCGGTACCAATGATTTCCTGTACCCCCAGCAGACGACAAGGCTGCACCATTTCTTTCTCAAAGCGATGGTTCACAATGGCGCAGGCTTTGTTCAGGGCTTCCTTGCCATCATCAATGCGGGAGGCATCGTGAATGCGCACATCGAAAAACTCTGTCACAGGGTTCTGCGTATAGTTCACAACAATCTTAATGGAGCCGTTTGGAATGCTGACGGTTTCATTAAAATCGGTTTTTATCACGGTGTGACGAATGGTAATGCTCTGCACTTCGCCGCAAAACTCGGCAATTTTAACGTAGTCGCCGACGCTAAACTGACGCTCAACAAGGATGAAAATACCATTGATCCAGTCGAGAATGACGTTCTGACTGATATAAACCAACGCCGCACCAGCAATCCCTGCGGAAGCCGCCAGCGCCCGCACATCGAAACCAAAAATGCCCAGTATCGCCATTACGCCAATGATAATGAAGGCATAAAAGATGACACTGATGACCATGCGTCGCGAGGTTTCCAGCTGTTTCATGTTGTCCTCGCTCATGCGTCCCACTTTGTAGCGGGCTTCGTAAGCACGGTTGACCAACATGCGCACCAAACGATAGGACAGCCCCAAAACAATCACAATCACCAGAATGCGCACGCCAATGCTAAGTACATTATTTAGATTAAATATGGAAAGGAAATCGCCCAACATATGCAGCTGATCCACTGCATTGTCTGCTACCGTCTCCGCCGTTTCTGTGGCAGTATCGGCCACATCGTCGACCAGCGAAGGGTCGGAGGAGGCGAGCAACAATTCCATCATGAGTCAACACCACCTTTATTCTGAAAGACGCTCTCACTGAGCCGCCAGATCATCGATCAGCGCTCCGTTGAGGTAGTTGAAGCGGCTTCCCTGATAGCTGCCGCGGCGTTCAAATTCTTCATTAATCGCGTCTTTGATTTTCCACCAGGAGGTTTCCCAGTTGCAGAAAATGAGATTTTCCTGCGGCCCTTTGCCGACCAAACGCTGAATGACGATTTTCGGATCAAGGTGTTCCAGAAAATCCACGACGCGCCCCACGTATTCCTCCAAACTGATCATGTCAAATTCGCCCAGCACATACTGCCGCGCCAGACGGGTGCCGCCGACAATGTAGAGGGAGTGGAGCTTAACCATGTCCACATGCAGCGCCGACAACATGCGTGCCGTTTCAATGGCATCGCTGCCGTCATCGCCCGGCAAATTGAGAATGACGTGAGCACAGGTGGAAAAATCACAGGCACGGATGCGCGGCACCGCGTCAACGAAAGCCGCCAGCGTGTGACCACGGTTGACCGCCGTCAACGTGTGGTAATTAACGGTCTGCAGGCCCAGCTCAATATCGATGTCCAGATCGCCGCGGCGTTCTCGCAACTCCATCAGCGCCTCCAGATAGGCAGGATGCACCAGATCCGGGCGCGTTGAAATCGAAAGCCCTACAATCGCTGGATCAGCGGTGGCTGCTTCGATCACACGCTTAAAGCGGGACAACGGCATGTACGTATTGGAAAACGTCTGCAGATAGACGATAAAGTGCTCGCATTTAAAACGGCGCTTGTAGAACGCCTTATTCTCTTCAATCTGCTCCGGAATCGACCAATCATCCGGCAGGCATTGGAAGCCAGAACCGGTGTCATCGCAAAACGTGCAGCCGCCTAGAGAGATGCGGCCGTCACGATTGGGACAGGTGCCGCCAGCAAGATTGACGGGGATTTTATACACCGGCTCTTCGTAATAGTGTTTTAGAAAGGTCGAATAGTCGTTGTAATACAGCTCCATTAGAAGAAGACGCCTCCCTTGAGCAGCACGTCCATGGCCTGATTCAGCACTGGGCCCATAAAGCTGCTATGCAGCGACCGTCCCAACCAGCCAGCCGATTCCGGCACGATGAAAATTGCAATAGAGGTCACAATCGCAATAACGACCATCACCAAAAAACCGCTGGCAATCGCACCCAAAAAACGGTCGATGATAACGGTAACATTGAAACGGTGAACAAAGATGCCGCAGACTTCGCCAATGAGAATCAAGAGGGCAAAGAATACAATCGTTCCAATAATAATCAACACCACATGCCACAGTGGATCGGCAAGGACGCGCGCCACCTGATTGTAAATGCTGACGTAAATCTCGCTGGCCGAGTCGTCGATGGTGCCGTAAAGACTTTCTTTCAAAGAATCCGGCAGGAAAAGGTTGCCCACCCATTGCTTGAGACTTTCCAGCTGATTGTTTGGATTGGAAGAGACCTGTGAGGCAAAGTACCCCTCCAGCCATTCACGGATTTCTTCCTTCCCATTGACACCAAACGTGTTTGACACAAAGCTGTCCAAACCATTCACGCTGA
>CALAKO010000165.1 GCA_937922955.1 uncultured Peptococcaceae bacterium
CGGAACTTACCTTAAAGGCGCATCCTCAAACAGAAGCCATCCGTGCACAACTCAATGCCGAACGCGAAAAGATCTTAATCTATAAAGAACAATTCAACAAAGCTCTGGAAGCGGTCGATGACTTGATCATGGGCAGCGAAGTAGAAGCTGGAGATGGTGAGTTTGTTACGACCGTAAAAGTTGGCGACTCTTTTAGTGGTAATACGCGATATGAACTTGTCATTGAAAACGATATTATCAAAGAAATTCGTCAGAAGTAAGCCATGGAAAAAACACGTATCGGAAAAATCCTTAACGCGCATGGAGTTCGAGGAGAATTAAAAGTCGAACCTTTGACCGATAATCCTGAACGTTATAAAATTCTAGAACAGGTGTATTTGGAAGATCGAAAAAAGAATTATACACTTTATGATGTTGAATTTGTGCGATTTCATAAGGGGAATGTACTGGTAAAGTTGGCAGGCATTGATGACATGGATGCCGCTAAGTTGGTTAAAAATCAGCATTTGGCCATCAATAAAAGCGATCGAATGCCTTTGGAAGAAGGCGCTTACTATATTGATGACCTTATTGGTCTGCAAGTATTCGAAGATGATCGACCAATTGGTGTTTTGAAAGATGTGCTGCAGCCAGGTGCAAATGATGTGTATGTTTTGGACAGCTCAATTTATCCGGATCTATACATTCCTGCATTAAAGTCGGTCGTTCTTTCTGTGGACTTGGAAAACAAACGTATGGACGTGAAATTACCGAAAGGACTTGTGGACTAATGGAGATAAAAATTTTTTCTTTGTTTCCGGAAATGTTTCAAGGTCCGCTGACTACCAGCTTGATTGGCAAAGCAGTAGAAAAAAATCTGTTGAAGATTGATGTAATCAATTTTCGAGATTATGCTGCCAATAAATTTAAGCACGTTGATGACACACCCTATGGCGGAGGGGTAGGTATGCTTTTACAGCCGCAGCCCATTGTGGACGCACTACGTGATAACATTTCTGCTGACCAGGATGTGCCGATTATACTGGTTTCCCCGCAGGGAAAAGTCTTCACACAGGCTGATGCGAATCGTTTAGCAGCGCATGATCAGTTGGCTTTTGTTTGTGGTCATTACGAAGGATTTGATGAACGCATTCGTGACTACGTCACCGATGAATACTCCATAGGCGATTATGTTCTCACCGGCGGAGAACTGCCGGCAATGGTTATGATTGATGCAATCGCTCGCTTAAAGCCTGGCGTTATAAAAGAGAAAGCGTCTTTTGAGGACGATTCCTTCTATAATGGCTTGCTGGAGTACCCACAGTACACTAAACCTCGAGTTTTTGAAGGCAAAGAAGTGCCGGAAGTGCTTTTGAGTGGGCATCATGAAAACATTGCAAAATGGCAGAAAAAAGAGGCTTTGAGACGTACCTTACAGCGTCGTCCGGACCTGCTGGAGGCTTATGAGTTATCGGATCAGGAGAAGAAACTTCTTGATGAAATTTTTCAGGAAGAGCCAGCGCTTCAGATTCGCTATCAGAAATAAAATAAAGTCTGTGGCTTTTGCTGCAGACTTTTCTGTTTTCGGCAATAATCTGATTCAGCAGCTTGTAAAGTTCTTGTCAAGAATAGTGCACGTTTGGTATACTTACATACAGGTATCAGAGTAATCAAACACTGGATTTTTCTTTCACATATTGTAAGGGCAAGTAATCCGTTGTTGTGCATGTCGTTACAATATGTGAAATGTGATCTCCGTTTATTATTGATACTAATTTTTTCTTTGGAGGTCAACAATGACTGGTAACGTAAAATGGTTTAATAATGAAAAAGGCTACGGATTTATCACCATCGAAGGCGGCGACGATGTATTTGTACATTTTTCCGCTATTCAGGGCGATGGATTCAAAACTCTTGAAGAAGGTCAGGCTGTAGAGTTTGACGTTGTTTCAAGTGAACGTGGCGATCAAGCTGCAAATGTTGTCAAACTTTGAGCAGAGTGAAAAATACCGAGCGTTAACGCTCGGTATTTTTATTGCTTTGTAACGATTTTCATAGTGCTTTATGGGATAATTAAATCGTCATCGAATGACGACAAAATATCAACGAAAGGGAGAGAGCATGACGAAAAAAACTTTTAAAAAGTACATAGCCTTATTAGTTCTTGTCGCGGTATCCTTCTTATCCGTGCAAGCAGTTGGGGATGCAGAACCTGCCGCAGCTGCTGATGTAGCGATCATCATTGATGGACAAAATGTTCCGTCTGATGTATCGCCAACAATAATCAGCGGACGAACAATGGTTCCGGTTCGTGTCATTGGAGAATATTTGAATGCATCCGTTGTATGGGATAACTCAACACGAACAGCCACCATCACCAAAGGGTCTACTACATTAAAACTGACCGAAGGACAGTATAGCTATACGCTTAATGGAACCACGAATAGTTTGGATGTACCTGTCACCATTATCGGTAATCGTACGATGGCGCCACTTCGCGTCATTAGCGAAGCATTAGGCGCAGGCGTGTTGTGGGCCAACAACACGGTCTACGTTTCTTCGTCAGGAACCGTATTGATCAAGGTGGATCAAGTCGATGGCAGCGTCGTCAATTTGCGTCAGGGACCTGGTACTTCGTATCCAGTAGTTGGTACCGTAACAAGCGGCACTTATTTAGAGATTATTGATGTTGCGAGCAATGGTTGGTATAAAATAAAAACAGCAAACGGTGAAGATGCCTACATTACTAACGAATACACAACGCTGTATTCTGGCAGTAACTCAGGTTCGCCGATTACGCCAACACCAGATCCAGGTGAGGGTGATGAGCCTTCGACGGGAGATAGCAATGGCACGCTGGCCGTTGTGAGTCGAACCGCTGGTACTGGTCAATCAAGTATTGCTTTCAATATTGGCAGCGGCACAGCGTCTGTTGTCAGCAACAATGGTAATCAGGTGGTTATGCAGATTGATGGTGCACATATTGATACCTCCACTTGGATGCCAGCTGAGAACTTGTCTCCATTTAATGGATTCAAAGTAGAAAACTATGGAAGTAATGCTGTGCGTATGACTGCAAATGTGACAAATGAGGGGTATTTCCGTTTGGATATCAACGGCAGCACCTTTACCGTTACAGCAGTTGCCAAGCACAAAACGGGTACGTTAGGTCTTTCTGGCAAGACGATTGTCGTGTCTGCTGGCCACGGTGTTTACAGTACCGGTGGTGCCATTGACCGTGGTGCGGTCAGCACCGTCGACCCAAGCTTTGACGAAGTGGATTTTAATACCTACGTGGCACAGAAATTACGTGATAAGCTTGAAGCAGCCGGCGCAACCGTTATCATGATTCGTGAGGACGAAAATCCGATTAACATGACATTGTATCAGCGTTCGGTTATTGCAAATTCGGCAAATGCTGACGCTTTCATTGAGATTCATGGCGACAGTGCAACATCCACTGCAACTGGTATTGGTACCTGGATCTATACAGATAGTGCGCGATTGACGTCATCAGCGCAGGTTGACATGCGTAATGAATTTGGTACTGTCATGAACTCTGCGATGGCTAGTGCAACCGGTGAACCGGCGTATGTAAAATATGGTAATTTCTCTGTTTTGCGTGAAACTGAAATTCCATGTGTACTTATTGAGTGTGGTTTTCTTAGTAACCCACATGATGTCGCTTTGCTGAAAGATCCTGCTTATTGGGAAAAATTGGCACAGGGCATGTACAATGGCTTGTATAACTACTTTGCCTATTAATAAAAAGAACATGGCATCTTTTGCCATGTTCTTTTTTTGTTTGGAAAAAGGTATAATTGCTAATAGATACGCAGCGACAGGGGAATTGTTTGTGTAAATGAGAGAGGTGACAATGGTGAGCCGGATTTTGATTATTGAAGATGACAACGATTTACGAGAAGGTTTGAGCTTTTCGCTGGAAATGGAAGGGTATGATGTAGAAAGTGCTCAGTCGAAGCAGGAGGGCGGTCTGCTGTTTCGACAGGGAGGGTGGCAATTGGTTTTATTGGATTGTAATTTACCTGATGGGAACGGATTTGACTTCTTGCAGGAAATGCGAGCGTTTTCTGATGTGCCGATCTTTATGCTGACAGCGCGGAACACCGAGATTGATGAAGTGAAAGCGTTGGAGCTTGGCGTTGCGGACTTTATGTCAAAGCCGTTTTCTTTGGCTGTGTTGAAGGCACGGATTCGTAAAATTTTAGCACAAGCGAAAGACGATGAATACTTGGTAAGCGGTGGAATAACCATTCATAAAACAATGTGCACGGTAATGAAAAGCGATGTCCCAGTGTCCTTGAGTAAAGTGGAGTATCAATTACTTCTTTATCTTGTGGAAAATCGTGAACACGTACTTACAAAAGAACAGATTTTATCTCATGTTTGGGATACACATGGAAAATATGTTGATGAGAACACACTTTCTGTAACCATTCGTCGTCTACGCACAAAAATTGAAGAAGATGCTGCACAACCGAAACGGATACGCACAGTGCATGGTATTGGCTATGTATGGAAAGAAGGCAGCGTATGACAATTGTGTTTATAGCTTTATTGATCATCGCTTTGTTTGGATGTTGGTATGGGTGGTGGCGAAATCGAAAGCTGACGCGATGCATCAATCGCATATTGGATGAGGTGCTCAGTGATATTCCTGTTTCACAGTCAGATATAAAAGAAGGTGAGATCTCCGCGCTGGCCTCAAAAGCAAAACAAATTCAAGATAAGGTGGATCATAGCGTTGTGCAAGCTGGAATAGAGAAGGAAGCAGTAAAACAATTGATTTCTAATATGTCTCATCAGCTAAAAACGCCTTTGGCTAATGTGATGATGTATCAGGAAATGCTTGAGAATGAAAGCGTTGATGAGACAAAACGGCATATT
>CALAKO010000166.1 GCA_937922955.1 uncultured Peptococcaceae bacterium
TCTTGAAGGCAAGGAATACATCGTCAAAGACGGCGACATCATCGAATTCCTGTTTAATGTTTAATGAAAAAAGCGTCATCATCCGTGGATGATGACGCTTTTCTTATGCCTTTTTACGACAGATCAAAGGCTTCGGTCCAAGGAAAAAATGTGGTACCGCGATCCATAGCGTAGAGAATCGTCATTTCTTCCTCACTCAGCTCAAAGTCAAATACATCGATGTTTTCGCGTAAACGCACCAGCTGTTTGCTCTTTGGTATCGCCGAAATGCCACGTTGCACAAGAAAACGCAAAGCAACTTGTGCAGCAGTTTTTCCATGAGAAGCGCCGATTTCAGCCAGCACCTCATTATCACACACTCCAGCTTCACCACTGGCAAGCGGCGCCCATGCCTGAAGCACCGTACCATGTTGCATCATCTCGCGTTGAACATCTTCCTTTTGAAAAAAGATGTGACATTCAAGTTGATTTACCGCTGGAACGATGTCACACTGTGCAAGAAAATTAATATAATGCGATAAATTATAATTGGAGATACCTATGGCGCGCACTTTGCCAACGCGCAACGCTTCTTCAAGCGCGTGATACATTTCTGGCCCCTCGCGATACGGCTCATGCAAGAGCAGTAAATCTACATAGTCGACACCAAGACTCAGAAGTGAAGCATCTATGGCTTGCTTTGCCTTGTAATAGCTGTTGCTGGGACGGTAGATTTTTGTCGTCAAAAACACTTCATCACGTGGTACTCTACTTTGAGCCAGGCCTTTTCCCACCGCCGTTTCATTATCATACATCTGTGCTGTATCAATGAGACGATAGCCCATCGCTAACGCCTCCATCACAAGACGCGTGCAAGATTCTCCGCGTAGATCCCAGGTGCCTAATCCAAGAAGTGGCAAAGCGATCCCATTGTTAAGCTGTACGGTTTCCATCGTTTTCGCCACTTATCACAAGGAAGCGCCAAAATGACGCAACTCTTCCAATTTTTGTTTTGAGCCGTTTTCACTGCCATGAGCCGTGTACACACCCATATCTTCCAGCCCAAGCCAGCCAACAAAATCACCGTCAAAAGAAAACCGCGCGCCATCGTAAACGCCATCTGCACCTGAGCTAAGTATCATGGCTACTTTTTTAAGACGCGCCGGTCCACTTGGATACGCTGGACCGTAGAGGCGATCAATCACACATTTCAACTGGCCACTGATGCCATGATAATAAATCGGCGATGCCAAAACCAGCATATCCGCCTCTTGCAATAAAGCAACGACCTCTTGCATATCATCTTTCTGAATACATGCCCCCTGCCCTTTCGTGTGGCAGTATTCACAGGCTCGGCAGCCATGAATGTTTTTTTGACACACATCAATCGTCTCAACGTGGTGACCAACAGATTCTGCCCCTTCTGTAAACGCTTGAATCATTTTCTTGGTGTTGCCATTTGGTCTTGGGCTGCCATTTAATACGAGAATATTCATTGTTTCATCTCCTATCATTCTTTCTAAAACGATTGAAAAGCGAAGGTCGGCCCTCCGCTTTTCACAAGGATGAGATTATTTCAAGTATGTGTTAAAAAACGCTGCAATCTTATCAAATGGAATGACGTCCTTGCCGCCGCCATCGTAAAGGTCAGTGTGCACAGCGTCCGGGATAATCAGCAGCTCTTTATTGTCGGTATAAGGATTGCCCTCGATCATGTTCGCAAACGCGTCCTTACTGAAATAGCAGGAATGGGCCTTTTCACCATGAATGACCAGTACCGCACTGCGAATTTCATTGCTGTATTGCAGGATCGGTTGATTCATGAACGAGATGCAGCCGGTCACGTTCCAGCCATTGTTTGAATTGAGGGAGCGTGGATGATAGCCACGATCGGTCTTATAGTAATCGTAATAATCTTTGACAAAGAACGGCGCATCTTCTGGCAATGGATCCACCACGCCACCACCCAGAGCATAACTGCCATTTTTGTAGTCCAGCGTGCGCTGGGCATTCAGAGCCACACGTTTGTCATGACGTGCATCGGCAGAATCCTCGGAGTCAAAATACCCCTTAGCGTTGACGCGAGTCATGTCATACATAGTCGAAGCAACCGTCGCTTTGATACGAGTGTCCAACGCTGCTGCATTCAATGCCATGCCGCCCCAGCCACAAATACCGATGATGCCAATGCGGTCTGGATCGACATCGTCACGGCAGGATAGATAATCAACCGCAGCTTGAAAATCTTCCGTGTTAATGTCTGGCGAAGCCATGTAGCGAGGCTGGCCACCGCTTTCTCCGGTAAAAGATGGATCAAAAGCCAGTGTCAAGAACCCATGTTCCGCCATTGTCTGCGCATAAAATCCTGATGCTTGTTCCTTTACTGCGCCAAATGGGCCGCTGACCGCCAATGCCGCCAGTTTGCCCTCAGCCTTTTTTGGCACATACACATCAGCAGCTAACGTGATGCCATAGCGGTTGTGAAAAGTCACCTTGCTGTGTGATACCTGATCACTCAGCGGAAAAATTTTGTCCCATTCCTGAGTAAGCTGTAATTGCTCCATATACGTCATCCTTTCTGTTCACGATGTCCTTGTTGTATGTGGTAAATAAGGTAATCCACGACATCAATCTTATGTTCCTCATCGTGCAGCTGCGACAACAACGTTCTCTTATGCTGCCGCAGCAGACACAATGCATGTTCTACAGGTTCTTCCTGATCTGCATTTAAATATTGAAGAATAGTTCGACAGAGATTTGCATCACACCCCGCATCTCGAAGACCATCCAATAACAACGCCTGCTGATCCTGAAAATGCGCCATTTCCTCTCGCCCCTTTCTTCAAACTTATTATATGAACTTGCCCAGCCATGCGCTAATTGATAAAATGAATATCATGTTATGACGAAAAATCATTTCAGAAAGGATGAGCAATCATGGAATTACGCACCCTGCGATACTTTTTAGAAATCGCGCGCGAAGAAAATATGACCAAGGCGGCAGAACGTCTGCATGTCAGTCAGTCAGCCTTGTCGCGCCAAGTGAAGAGCCTGGAAGAAGAACTCGGAAAACGCCTCTTCATTCGCCACAGCTTTCGTATTGAGCTGACACCAGAGGGCATTCTCCTGCGCAAGCGTGCCGAAGATATTTTACAAATGGTCGATAAAACCACCGAAGAGTTTCAATCTCTCGATGATGATTTGCACGGCGACATTTTCATAGGCTGCGCCGAATCGGAAGCCATGAAACGCCTCGCCACGCTGCTTGTCGATCTTCATCGCCTGCACCCAGGCATCCACTACCATCTCAAAAGCGGCAACACCGCCGACATCGCCGGCGATCTCGACAAAGGGCTCCTGGACTTCGCTGTCATTGCCAACGCCGTCGACCTATCAAAATACAATTTTCTCACGGTTCCCACCCGCGATCTCTGGGGTGCTGTCATCCCCAAAACGCATCCTTTAGCAGCAAAAGATCGTATTTCTGTCACCGACTTGCTCGATGAGCCCCTCATTCTCTCTGTGCAAAGCATCACCGATGACTACCCCAAATTTTTCGGTGATCTACAGGATCGCCTCAACATCGTCGCGACCTTCAATCTTCCATACAACGGCGCCGTGCTCGTCCGCGCCGGTCTTGGTATCATGCTCTGCTTCGACAAACTCATCGATACCGGCGACGCTTCCGATCTTTGCTTTCGACCTCTCACGCCTCAACTCGAAAGCGAAGGCAACATCATCTGGAAAAAATACCAAGTCTTTAACCCCGTTGCCCAAGCCCTACTGGATCTAATGCAAGAAACCTTTGTATAAAAAAACAGCGCCTCAAAGTCTTTCAAGAATTTTAGAGAGACTTTGAGACGTATTTTTTAAAGAATCAATCCTGCGTCGTAACCCGTGATTGTCGCATTATATAAGTCACCGACTTTAATGCAATCGCCAACCATAATAACATCAAAAGCAGTTCCGCGAAATGCTTCTCTTTCTTCTTCCTTGCATTTCAGTCCAGATGCCAAAATTACTGTATCCGCTTCAATATACTCTGCTTGTGTATCATCCGCTTTTTTAACATAAACGCCTGATTCACCAATTTTCTGTACTGTTGTATTTAATAGTACACTACATTTATTTTTACGTTCTTCATCTTCATTTAATGCAGCAGTATCACGATTATATTCATATGATAAATAGTGAATAGCCTGCAAACGTTCTGTATAAGCCCCTCCAGCGATCAGGCGATCAGACATTTCAACAAGTGAGACATTTTTTCCTAAATTAGCCAAATGAATAGCCGTTTCAACGCCAACAGAGCCACCACCAATAATTACGACTTTATCCCCAATATTTTCTTCATTGCCATACACATCGGTTGCCAATTTCACATGGTCAGAATCAACACCTTCGATTGGTGGTTTTTTGAACTCTGCACCAATTGCAACGATGACTGCATCATACTTTCCACCTACCATTTCAGGAGAAGCATTACTGTTTAACTCAACCTTAATGTTATCGTTTTTATTGACCTGCCTAATTTCCCATTCCATGTACCTGTTAAGGTCTTCTTTAAAATTAACATACTTCGCATAGTTTAATTGTCCACCTAGTCTATCCCCTTTTTCAAAAATAGTAACCAGATGCCCTCTTTCTGCTGCTTTCAAGGCCGCTTGCATACCAGCTGGCCCACCACCAATTACAGCAATATTTTTTTGTCGCGTTGCGGCAGGATAGCGGAATAAAAATGGTTCTCTTCCATGTTCAGGATTAACTGAACAACTTGACAACTTTGTGACGTTTTCCAAATCATCACCAACAGAGCCATTTTTTCCTTCTTTTCTACCTGCAAAAATATCCAAACAGCGCAAACATTTCACACATGGTCGAATATCGTCGGCTCGACCAGCTCTTGCTTTTTCACCCCAATCAGGATCTGCAAGAAAACTTCTTGCCATTCCAACAAAGTCAGCCTTACCTTCTGCTAAAATTCGTTCTGCCAAGGCAGGATCGTTAATAGCACCAATTGCAGTTACCGGAATCTTTATACCGCTTTTCTTCATAGCCTCAGCTAAATATACATTACATCCATTCGGCATAAAATGAGTTGGATGCATAATGCCTCTTGTTAATGGCGTAATTCTGACACCAGCAGAACACTGAATAATATCAATTTTATCTTCAATCATTTTTACAAATTCGATCGTTTCATCCATACTCAAATCGCCTGGCGTTAATTCACTGGCACTGATTCTATATTCAAGAATCATTTCATCGCCGACTCGTTCTCGAATCGCATCCAATACCATCATTGGGAAACGTGCTCGATTTTCTAACGAGCCGCCATATTTATCTTTTCGGAAATTTTCTAATGGAGATAAAAATTCTGCAAGCAACCAGCCATGACCACCATGAATTAAAAGATGATCAATTCCCCCTCGTTTCATCATATGCGCTGCGTCAGCAAAGCACTGAGCAACTCGATACATTTCATCCTCATCCATTTCCTCAACTTGATAACCATTAATCACTTTAGCTGATGGCCCAATTGGGTTCTGATGATTTTCGTTAAAAATTGGTATTGCAAATTCTCCACAATGCGATAATTCAATTGCTGCTTTTGCACCATAAGAATGACATAATTCGGTAAATATATTTAGTGTTGGCAACGTTTCATCTGTAAACGTATTAAAATACACTGGATGTCCATTGCCCCGCACCATATCAACATTTGCCTCACCATTACAAACACAAGCTGCTCCGCCTCTTGCTTCGGCACCATAAAATTCAATACCAAATTCCGACATTCTATTGTAGCCATCTCTATCTAGCTCTAAACTTAAATATGAGCCACCATGA
>CALAKO010000167.1 GCA_937922955.1 uncultured Peptococcaceae bacterium
TGTAGTAGTTTTAGTTTCCTACATCAGGGGGTGTTTTGTCTATTGTCCGTTTTTACTGGACCTGTTCAGAGAACACAGGTTCTTTTTTTATGCCATTTCTGCTTGCGCCTGAAGTGGGTGAGTGGTATAGTGTGGGCGAGATCACCACAGGGCTGCGCCAACATATTTGAAAAGAGGTTGATGATACAAAGCCAATGCTGGCGCATACAGACAGTCAGCGTTGAGATAATTGGCCGGTAAAAAGGTCAAGGAAAAGGTGCGCAGCGCTCTGCGATGTGATCGTAATACGTATGGATGAACATAGAAAGGAAGGATCCGTATGAAAAAGAAACTTTTCAGTTTGTGTGTTATTGCTGCGCTGGTGTTTAGCTCGTTTCCGATGGCGATCCTAGCGGCTGAAAACGACGATTCTACATTGCCATTCAAGGATGTCAGCGCCGATGATTGGTTTTACGATCCTGTGACCTACGCCTATGAACAAGGGTTGATGACAGGCATTAGTGCCGATGCCTTCTCGCCAAACACGGCCATGATTCGTGGCATGATTGTGAGCGTGCTCTATCGTTTGGAAGGCAGCCCAACGCTTGCTGATGATAATTTGGGCTATCCGTATGAAGACGTGCGCGGCGACGACTGGTATGCCATGCCTGTCTATTGGGCGCGTGAAAATGGTATTGTCAGCGGCTACAGCGACACCCAGTTTGGACCAAACGACCCAATTACCCGTGAGCAAATGGCGGCCATTCTTTACAACTACAGTGTTTACAAAGGGCAGGATGTCAGTGCCCGTGCTGATCTGAGCAAATACAGCGATGTCAACCAGGTATCCAGCTGGGCGGAAACAGTGTTGAGTTGGGCTAATGCCCGAGGTTTGATCGATGGCATGACAGCAACGACCATTGATCCGCAAGGTCAAGCGACCCGTGCACAGGTGGCTGCGATTTTCCAGCGCTACCTTGATGAAGTCGTACCAACACCAGACACCAAGACGGTTTCCCTCGCCATTGGTCGCCCTGATGCGATGAAGCAGGTGAGCGTCAATGTTAATATCGATACTGATGTGACGCCGGATCTGCTTCTTGAAGCGCTTGCCAAGGAGACTGGTTGGAACCTCAGCCTCGCTGCTCCTGTGACACTGGATGCCAATGGCAATGCTGTGGTTGCTTTGGCAGAAGATGGCAGTATTTACGGCAACCCACCGGAAAATCAGAAAAATGACTACTATGTCTATGATGTGAACGATTGGATTTACACCGTGCTCAATAGCATTGATGCAACGTTCAAAGCCAATGACATCGCTGGTGTGCGCTTTACAGCGCCGGACCACAGCGATCTCAGTGTCAATAATGGTGATGTGCAGTTCGCTTTGCCAAGCGACTTTGTCTGGAATTATGACGCAGCATATGCGTTGAATCATGCTGACGCATCAAATGAAGACTGACCATGCATTTTAACCCCCGCAGACTGGATGACAGCCTGCGGGGGGTTATTAAGTATGGAGAGCTGGCATGTTTTTCGGCTAAAAAGAACGACGCAACCAATGGTTGCGGGGCGGTTGATGGCGGAAAAGCAGTGGATATGGTAGAATGAAGCCATCAAAAACGACAAAAGGAGGCGATTGTGATGACCTTAGGCGAAAAAATGAAACACATGCGACTGGAACGTGGTCTGTCTCAAGAGAAACTCGCCGAACAACTTTTTGTCACTCGGCAGGCTGTGGCAAAATGGGAAAAGGACCAGACTATGCCGTCGGCTGAAAATCTGTTGTTGTTTGCTGAGCTTTTCGACTGCTCGCTTGACGAACTCATGCGCGACAAATGTACTCCACCTCCGACTCCGCAGCGGCCAACCATGCAGCAGCTAAGTCTGACGCGCCTAGCGGTCATCATGCAGGCAGCGGCGCTCAATGTGCTCATTCAGCCGATTGCCGACGGCTTCAGCCAGCGCGGTGAAATGGTGATCTTTCTGATCAAATGCGCGGCGGTTCTTTTGATGTCCCTCTGGATGGTGAGCAACCTGCGCTTTGAAAAGAACCTGGCCCAGCGCCATAAGAATGCACGCATCGAATGCCTCTACTGCTGCCTCATGGCCGCCATTGCCATTCCTGCTTGGCAGGGTCAGTGGGGTTTTGGCGGCACGCTTTTGCTGGTTGTGTGCTGTTTGGTCTACCTCCTCATCGTCCAGCCACGTTATATGAATCGTCCTTTTGAAAAGAAAATGAAGAAGCAGTAGCGATTATCATTTTGCTATTCAGCGACCGTCGAAAGCGACGGTCTTTTTTTGTACCTTGAAACGGAGAAAATGTTCTGTTTTTCGAACGAATTACAAATTGTGTTCGCTATTCTTGATGGAAGTTGAACGAAAATCGAACAAATATCCTTGAAAAACGAACGTGTTTTGTGATAGGATGAAGGAAACGAATGTTCGTATTTGAAGGGAGGGAGCGAGATGGAACGCTGGTATGTGGCGATTGATTTGAAGTCGTTTTATGCTTCGGTGGAGTGTGTGGCGCGGGATCTTGACCCGCTGAACACGCATTTGGTGGTAGCGGATGCGTCGCGTACGAACAAGACGATTTGCCTGGCGGTGACGCCGAGTCTGAAGGCGCTGGGGGTAAGCGGGCGGCCACGTTTGTTCGAGGTGGTGCGTGATGTCGAACATATTAACGCTTGGCGGCAGACAAAGGCAGGTGCGCCGCTGGTGGGTGCGTCGGTGGATGCGCGGGAGCTGGAAGCTCAGCCGCAGATGGCGTTGGACTATATTGTGGCGCCGCCTCGGATGGCGCTGTATATGCAGGTGAGCACGCAGATTTACAGCATTTACTTACGCTATATTGCGCCAGAAGACATTGTGCCTTATTCGGTGGATGAAGTCTTCATCGATGTGACGCCGTATCTGCGCACCTATAATAGGACACCGCAGGAGCTGGCGCGTTTTTTGATTCGAAAGGTGCTGGAAGAGACGGGCATCACGGCGACGGCTGGCGTGGGGTCGAACCTTTATTTAGCGAAGGTGGCGATGGATATTTTGGCGAAGCGGATGCCAGCGGATGAGTACGGAGTGCGGCTGGCGATGCTGGATGAACGTCAGTATCGGGAATTGCTTTGGGAGCATCGGCCAATTACGGATTTCTGGCGAGTGGGCCGTGGCACGGCGCGGCGGCTGGAACGGCTTGGTCTGTACACAATGGGGGATATTGCCCGTTGTTCAGAAGGGGCCGACGGCGATGTGTTGAACGAGGAACGTCTCTATAAGACGTTTGGCATCAATGCGGAGTTGTTGATTGACCATGCCTGGGGCTGGGAGCCGGTAACGCTGGCAGAGATTAAGCAGTATCGACCGCAAAACAACAGTTTTAGCTCTGGTCAGGTGCTGCAGGAGCCGTACAGCGCTGAGAAAGCACGTCTGGTGACTTTGGAAATGGCTGAGGCGATGGCGTTGGATCTGGTGCGTAAGGGATTGGTGACGGATCAGTTGGTGCTGACGGTGGACTATGATGTGGATAATCTCAAACCCGGGCATCAGTATCAGGGGGAGATTCACATTGATCACTATGGGCGGGCGGTGCCGAAGCATGCCCATGGCACGGCAAATTTGGAGGGGAGGCATACGTCCTCCTCGCACGCCATTATTCAGGCGACAGCGGCGTTGTATGATCGCATTGTGGACCCATCGCTGTTGGTGCGGCGCATCACTTTGAACGCCAACCATGTTTTGCGAGAGGAAGACGCCCGCGCAGGACAGCGACAGCAGACGCTGTTTGACACAGTGCCGCAGGAGGTAACGCTGGCGCGCCGTCGTGAACGCATCATTCAGGAGACAATTTTGACACTGAAGGCTCGCTTTGGCAAGAACGCTGTTTTGCGTGCCACCAGTTTGGAAGAAGGCGCTACCGCAAGATTGCGCAATGCGCAGATAGGAGGCCATAAAGC
>CALAKO010000168.1 GCA_937922955.1 uncultured Peptococcaceae bacterium
AAGAAGGTCTTCAGTTCGCAATTCGTGAAGGTGGCCACACTGTAGGTGCAGGTACTGTTTCTAAGATTTTTGAATAATCTTTAGTCGAACAATCATTATCGACCAGATGCAGAAGCTTCTGGTCGATTTTTTTTATCAGTAGATAATTTGAAAAAAAGAAAAGTTTCCCTTGACGGCGGCGTAAAGGCGTGGTATTCTGTAGGAGTGCATTTGTGCATGTTTATTTTATAGTGCAAAAAAACGTGTGGGAGGTGGCGAAACATGCGCGTTAGCGTAACTTTAGAGTGCAGTGAATGCAAAAGAAGAAATTATATCACAAAGAAAAACAAAAAGAATGATTCTGGCCGTATTGAAATGAAAAAATACTGCCCATTCTGCAAGACCCATACTACGCACAAGGAAACCAAGTAACATTTAAGACAGTCATAAGGATGATATAGATGAGCAATAAACAGGTCGAAGATAAAAAGACAGTCACTCCTAAAAAGACTGAGACCAAAAAGGCCAAAGAAAAGAAGCCTGGCTTCTTTGCGCGTTTAAAGAAAAGCTGGAAATTGTCCTTCGGCGAAATGAAGAAGGTACATTGGCCAACTCGTCAAGAAGTCACAACCTATACTGGCGTTGTTTTGGTTACCGTTGCGATTATCACCGTTCTGATATGGATCGTTGATTCTGGGATTACCGCGTTGTTCAGCTTGATCGTATAGAGAGGTGACCTCTAGAAATATGTCAGAGGAACAAATTCAAAAGGCATGGTATGCCGTACACACTTATTCCGGCTATGAGAATAAAGTAAAAACCAATCTGGAAAAACGCATTGAAAGCATGAACATGGAAGATTACATCTTCCGTTGTGTTATTCCGACTGAAACTGTTCATGAAGTAAAAAATGGTTCCACGAAAGAAGTTCAGCGTAAAATCTTTCCGGGCTATGTGCTTGTGGAAATGATTATGACAGACGAATCGTGGTACATCGTTCGAAACATTACCGGTGTAACTGGTTTTGTAGGAACTGGAAATAAGCCTGTTCCCCTTCACGAGTATGAAGTGGAAAAGCTGCTTCATGACATGGGCGAAGAAGTTCCAGCTGTTGAACTTGATGCCGAAGTCGGTGATGAAGTCCAGATCATTGATCCGGCCTTCGCAGGAATGACTGGGATCATTAAAGAGATTAACTCTAAGAAACAACAAGTTGTCGTTAGTGTTACGATGTTCGGCCGTGAGACCGAAGCTGAATTAGAATATAATCAAATTCATAAGCTGTAACACGGCATGGAAATCAATAGAAGGAGGTGCTAGTAATAAATGGCAAAGAAAGTAATTGGTTTCATTAAACTCCAGGTACAGGCAGGTAAGGCAAATCCAGCGCCACCAGTTGGTCCAGCTCTTGGTCAGCACGGTGTTAACATCATGGGATTCTGCACTGAATTCAATGAAAGAACCAAAGATCAAATGGGGACTGTTATTCCAGTAGAAATTACTGTATATCAGGATCACTCATTCACCTTTGTTACCAAAACACCACCAGCTGCTGTCCTGATTAAGAAAGCAGCAGGCGTTGAACGTGCGTCTGGTGAACCTAACACCAAGAAAGTTGGTAAGATCACCGAAGCGCAGGTGCGTGAAATCGCTGAAACAAAGATGCCTGACCTCAACGCTGCAAACATTGAAAGTGCTATGTCCATGGTTAAAGGGACTGCACGCAGCATGGGTATCACTGTAGAAGAATAATTTAGCGCGATGATCGTGGGAGGACGAGAGTCCGTTTGAACCACAAAGGAGGAAACAACATGCCAAAACATGGCAAAAAGTATCAAGAAGCAGCTAAGCGTGTTGACAGAAACAATCTTTACGACGTGACAGAAGCAATCACTCTCGTTAAGGAAAACGCTACTGCAAAATTTGATGAATCCGTAGAAGTTGCATTTAAACTGGGTGTTGATCCACGTCATGCAGATCAGCAGATCCGTAACGCAATGGTACTGCCTCATGGTAGCGGCAAAACCCGCAGCTGCTTGGTATTCGCTAAAGGCGAAAAAGCTAAAGAAGCAGAAGCAGCAGGTGCTGAATTTGTCGGTGCTGAAGATATGATCGCTAAGATCCAGGGCGGTTGGTTTGGATTCGATGTTGCCATCGCTACCCCTGATATGATGGGTACCGTTGGTAAGATCGGTCGTCTTCTCGGGCCTAAAGGTCTGATGCCAAACCCTAAGACCGGTACCGTTACCATGGATGTTGCTGGTGCTGTTGCTGAAGTCAAAGCTGGTAAGATCGAATACCGCGTTGACAAGGCTGGTATCATTCATGCACCTATTGGTAAAGCCAGCTTCACTGTAGAAGCCCTCGTTGAAAACTTCAACGCACTGGCTCAGGCTCTGATCAAAGCTAAGCCAGCCAGCGCTAAAGGTGTCTACATGAAGAGCATCTCCGTATCAAGCACCATGGGTCCTGGGGTTAAAATCAACCCTAACCATGTAGGCTAATATAATTTTATATTCATCTGCCAGAGACCGCAGGGGCGTTACGCTTAATCATCCTGCCGAGGTAAAATGCTTATGCAATTTCTGCCTTTGTGTCTCGCGCGCAAAGGCGTTTTTTATGGCAGAAAAACACTAAACCATTCAAGGAAGGGGAGGTGAATCTGTTGGGACAGTTAGAAGAAAAGAAACTGATCGTTGCTGATTTAACCGAAAAATTTAAAAACGCTCAATCCGTTGTTGTTGTTGACTACACCGGTTTGAACGCTAAACAAACCACAGATCTCCGCAAACAATTGCGTGAAAGCAATGTGGATTTTGTTGTAGCAAAGAACACTCTCTTAAAGCGTGCTGCTGAAGAATGTGGCTATGCTGCCCTCAACGATGTATTCAACGGTGTTACCGCTGTTGCATTCTGCGCTGACGATGTCGTTGCTCCTGCAAACATCATCTGCAAATTCATTAAAGATAACAAGATCATGACCATCAAAGGTGGTATCGCTGAAGGCGAAGTTATCGACACCGCTAAGGTCGAAGCTCTCGGCGCACTGCCAAGCAAGGAAGTTCTTCTCTCCAAAGTTGCATACTGCTTCAAGGCTCCATTGCAGAAGGTTGCTATGGTATTCGAAGCAAAGCGTCGTAAAGATGAAGAAGCTACCGCATAATCATATAGAATATAATCAAAGGAGAATTGAATCATGTCTGAAAAAATCACCCAAATTATTGATCTCGTAAAAGAGCTCTCCGTTGTTGAATTAGGGGAATCACCGGTCTTGGCCTCAAAGAAGCTAAAGAACTCGTTGACAACGCTCCAAAAGTACTCAAAGAAGCTCTGCCTAAGGAAGAAGCAGAAGCTGCTAAGGCTAAGCTTGAAGAAGTTGGCGCTACCGTTACTGTTAAGTAATTTTAGCCACAACAATATCAAAGAGGACGCTTGCGTATTTGCGTAAGCGTCCTCTTTTTGTTTGTGAGAATATATATAGGGATTGGAATCGCTTTTAAAATGGGATTATTCCTTTCGATAAATTGTCGTCCCATCTTTGATGGTTTCCAGAACCTGTATGTCCTGAATCTCCATAGGATAAACTTTTAATGGATTTCGATCAAGAATGACTAAATCTGCTCGTTTGCCCACTTTGATGGATCCTTTGCTGTCTTCTTCGAAATATGCATAGGCAGCATTAATCGTAATACCCTTCAAAGCGTTATATACATCAATGCGTTGTTCAGGACCGATGGTTACGCCGTTTTGAGTACGGCGATTTACTGCTGCCCACACGGAATGAAGCATTTTAGGTAGACGAACAGGTGTATCTGTATGAAGATTATAAATTAGACCTCTGTCGAGGGCTGATTTACAAGGACTGACGCGACTGCCACGTTCTTTACCGAAGTTTTTAAGATGAACATCTCCCCAGTACCAAGTATGAGCAACGAAAATAGATGGAATCATATTAAGTGCCTGCATCCGATCAAGTTGATCATCACGTACTGTTTGGCAGTGAATCATCACAGGGCGAAGATTATGTTTGTTTGGATTATTCGAGGCATCCAATTCGCTCTCATAAATATTTAAAAACTGCTCGGATGCAGCATCACCATTGCAATGCGCGAGAAACTGTTGGTTGTCATTTAAAGCACGACGAATTGTTGCATGAAGCTGGTCGTCTGTATACCATGGATAACCGCAATAGTCGCCGGAGTTTTCGTATGGTGCACTCATCCAAGCGGATTTCCCCTGTGGAGAGCCGTCTAATACAGCTTTATAGCCACCGATTTTTACATGGTTAACATATTGGCCAAATATATCTTTGTTTTCGTCAACCATACGGTTGAACTCGTCTTCTGTAGAAAGGCCGAAAGGAATTGGATAAGCGACAATATCGATGTAAAGTTTCCCTTGTTGTCCTGCCTTTCGCATGATTTTTATGCCTTCTCCGTGCGATGCGCCATCCTGAGCAGTGGTCACCCCATTTGCGGCGTAAAGTTCTTGTACTTTCGCGAAGACATCAACAGGATTTGACACAATAGGTTCATTGAATTGTTTTACCATCATTAGAGCGGTTTCCTCAAGATAACCACTAGGCTCAGCTGTATCTGGATAGCGTTCAATAACACCGCCTTGAATCTCTTCGGTGGTATTGTCAACATTGGCTCGAGCGAGTGCTAAGCTGTTGGCAACTCCGACGTGGCCCGAAGTATGAGAGATGACAATTGGGTGTACCGCAGAGGCTTGATCTAAAATCTTTTTATCAGGATGTCGTCCTTCTTCAAGATAATTATGATCATAAGCAAATCCTGCTACAGGTTCTCCTGCTGGGATTTGATTTTCGTCAATAAATTTCTTGAGTAAGAATACGATATCGCTGAAATTTTTAGCACTCTCTAAATCGACTTTTGTATAGTACTGCTCACCGGCTACTGAAATATGTCCATGACCGTCAATGAAAGAAGGCATTAATGTATTTCCGTTCAAATCGATCATTTCACAAGAATCGGCTTTTTTTCGTTGAGTGTTTTGAGATTGCCAACAGCCTTAATAAGACCATCATCAACTAAAACCGCTTCAAAAGAATCGGAAATGCTCTCCATAGTGACAATATCGCCGTTGTAGAATAATTTCTGCATGTTAAATGTCCCCTTTCTCTTATGTAGAGTAACATTGAAGTTTTACGGATAAATATCCCTTATCAAAAGGATATTCTGAAAAAAGCAAATATTCCAATATAAATTTAAGCGCCAAAATAGGAGAAAAACATAACAGAAACTATTGATTGAAGAGGGATAAATGAGAAAACAAAATGCATGAAAAGCGAATATGAAGAGAGAAGTTGCTGATAAATGAGAATATAGCTCAATAAATAGATACACATGGAAAATAAAGTGGGAAAGCAAGCATTAGTTGAAGAAGCGAAAATTTTAAATAGAATTTTAAGACA
>CALAKO010000169.1 GCA_937922955.1 uncultured Peptococcaceae bacterium
ACTCTAGTTGGGGACTTGGAGAATTATGATATTGAGTTGAATATAGACATACGTTTTGACAAAACATATATTTATGTAAAAAAATACAAAGGACTTGGAGGACTGCCGCTTGGAACGGGTGGACGTGCTGCAGCCTTGCTATCTGGCGGCATTGACAGCCCTGTGGCTATGTGGTCGATTATGCGCCGTGGTGTTGTGGTTGAAGCCATTCATTTCCATTCTTATCCATACACTTCGCAGCAGGCAGAAGAAAAGGTATTATCTTTGGCAGAAAAAGTGGGAAAATACGGCGGACACGTGATCGTTCATTTGGTGCCGTTTACACGTATCCAAGAGGCCATTGGTATGAATTGCCAAGATAATCTTCGCATTACGTTGATGCGTCGCATCATGCTTCGTATTGCAGAGCGAATTGCCGATATACGTAATGCAAAGGCAATTGTTACAGGGGATGATCTTGGCCAGGTAGCCAGCCAAACCATTGAAAGCATCTATGCCATCAACCAGGTAACCACTATGCCAATTTTAAGACCATTAATTGCCTATGATAAACTTGATATCATGGACATTGCTCAGAAAATTGACACCTATGATATTTCAATACTTCCTTATGAAGATTGCTGCACTGTGTTTGTGCCAAAAGAGCCAAAAACAAAGCCAAGGGTTGATGAATGTCAGTACAATGAATCGCTGATCCCAGAGCTGGATATGATGATTGAAAATGCGATTGAAAAAACTGAAACGGTTGTTTGTTATGGTGATGGTAGAGATCGTGTACGGCATCCTTTTGAGTTACCAGTGGGAGGCGAAATGTAATGGGAAAAAATCTTTATGAAACGCCTAGAGATATGAGCAAATGGCATACTCAAAAAGAAAGCCATGATCAAGGACGTGTGCCATCACATGATGAAAGAAAAGCTCATTTAGAAGAATTGAAAAAACGCTTTCAAAAAAAAAATAAATAAGAAGCCGTGTGATCGTTGAAATGTTCAGCGATTGTACGGCTTTTTTATTTATAGGTAGTGGCTATGACACGATAGAGATAATGAGTATTTTTCGAAATAATAAGGTTGGCTTATAATTTTCCTCGTAAGGTAATTGAATTGTGGATCTGTATTTCGAGAGGAGAGTGGAATTATGCCACCAATTATTGATGAAGAAAGATAGTCGGAAAATAAAAAAACGTGTTGAAGGAAGAATTCTTCAACACGTTTTTTATTATTGCATGATCGCCTTTATTAAAGCTTGTATTAAAATGGCTATGATATAGAGAAGACCGAAATACTTAAGTGTTTTGGAACAGTATATCATGCCGCGCATCATTTTTTTAGGTGATTTACCTTTACTATAGCGATAGGAATTAATGCAGTTAATGGCATAGAGAGCTGAAAGAAGTGGCAACAATATGAGTGCATTTTGACCATAAGCAATGAGAACAAATAGCCAAACATAGGAAAAAGTAAATCCCGAAACCATGAATAAAACCGTTCGGTCATGTCCCAACAGAATTGCTAAAGTTCTTCGGCCGTTGGCTTGATCAGCAACGCGATCGCGAAGGCTGTTGGCGGTTAACAAGAGGCCTATAAGGGCCACCAGTGGTAAACTAACTGCGAAGGAATAGAGGGTAATATGACCAGTTTGTGTAAAATAGGCAATCATGCTGAAGCCGGAACCGAAAAGAAAACCGGCAAACAGTTCGCCGTAAGGAGTGCGGGAAATTGGGTAGGGTCCCCCCGTGTAACAATAACCAATGATAAGGCAAATTCCGCCAATAATAAGCAGCCACCAAGACGAATTTGCTGCAAGAATAATTCCTAAAATCCCGCTAATCCCATAAAGTATAAAAGCGGATAACAACACGGTTTTTGGGGAAATCCCCTCACGAACGATGGCGCCGCCTATCCCTACGGAGTCCTTGGTGTCTAAGCCGTTTTTGAAATCAAAATATTCATTAAACAGATTTGTTGCAATTTGAATTAGTGCTGCACAAAGTATCATTGTAACAGCTAAGAAAAAATGAAAAGTTTGTTCAGCATAAATTGCAAAACTTATGCCTGCCACTGCAGGGATAATGCTTGCAGGCAAAGTGTGGGGGCGTGTCAGCTTCCAATAAAATTCTAATGATTGCATGTAATTGCCTCCTTTGCTTTTAATAAGCGTTGTGCCTGGTTTAGGTGACACATCTATGTATATTTTAACGATTCTTTTCACATAAAGCTACAGAAAATATGTGTTTTTCGTGAGAAGTGTTGTGAAAATATGGTTAATATGGTGATATGTAAATGTTTTGATACTATTTATCTGTTTTTAATTTATTGCCACCTTACATTTCTTTTGATATAATAGATGCAAATCTATAGAAAGAATAAGAGGTGTTAAGTATGGCTTACGTTGTTGATAGTTCCGCTTGTATTTCTTGTGGTGCATGCGAAGGGGAATGCCCAGTAGGCGCTATTTCTGATAGTGGAGATGGCACTCGTGCAATTGACGCTGGTTCTTGCATTTCCTGCGGTAGCTGTGCAGGTGTTTGCCCAGCAGGCGCAATCGCTGCAGAATAAGCAACTTTATAAAGGCTTATTGCAGAACGCGATAAGCCTTTTTGCGTTTTAATTATGACGAAATATTATGCAGTGAGAAAAGGCAGAAAAACCGGTATTTTCGATAGTTGGTCATCTTGTGAAGCTGTAATAAAAGGCTTTTCTGGCGCAGAGTATAAAAGTTTTAAAACAAAAGAAGCTGCTCAAGAATATTTGCAAGATGAAATCAAACAAAAAGTTGCGTCAATTTCGCAGTATCCATGCGCTTACATTGATGGTAGTTATGATGCCAGTACACAGCGGTATTCTTATGGGGCAGTTGTTTTAACGGATCCGCACAATGAGCAGTATTTTTCACGAGCGTTCAATGACGAGGGTCTTGCTGCTATGCGAAATGTTGCAGGTGAAATTAAAGCAAGTGAATTTGCAATCTCATATGCCATTGAACAAGGATGGCCGCATATATCAATTTATTTTGATTATTACGGTATTGAGAAATGGGCGACGGGAGAATGGAAAAGAAATTTACCGGCTACTCAAGCATATTATGCTTTTTGCCAAGATGCATTTAAGAAAATAGACATAAATTTTATTAAGGTCAAAGGTCATTCTGGAAATAAGTACAATGACTTGGCTGATTCGCTGGCGCGTGAAGCGCTAAATTTATAATTGATCGGAGTGAAAAGATGAATTTTAAGCGAAAAGTAGCCAGTTCGCTTATTTTGTCTCTCGGGATCACTTCTGTGGTAGCAACTCCGTTGTTTGCAGAATCAATCTCAGAATTGCAAGATGAGCAGGCATCCATTAAGAATTCTATTGAACAAAAGCAAAATGAATTAAATACGAACTCCTCACAACAATCTGAGACAGTTGCGAAAATAAAGGAAATTACTGACTCCATCAATGCGACACAGCAAAAAATTGTTTCGTATACTACCCAAATCTCAGATCAAGAAAGTGCTATTGCAGAAACTAATGCTTAGATTAGTGAAACTGAAAAAACATTAGAAGAAGCGCAGGCAAATTTAAACGATCGTTTGGTAACCATTTACAAGGATGGAAATGTAAATTATCTTGAAGTGCTCTTCCAATCTGAAAGTCTTAGTGATTTTCTGACACGCTTTGAGTATTTATCGTATATTACCAAACGTGATAAAGATTTGGTTGAAGAAGTAAAAACTGTAAAAGCGCAGCTTGAGGAGCAAAAGGCGACACTGGAACAACAGTTATCTTCCTTGAATGCTTTGAAGAG
>CALAKO010000170.1 GCA_937922955.1 uncultured Peptococcaceae bacterium
CAGCATTGAATACATCATATAATGGAATCCAACATGAAAAGACCTTTTTGAATCGTATTGATAGTGAAAACATTTTTAGGAGGTCTTTTTTATGAAGAACAAGAAGAAATTTTTAGCAGCCATCATCATTGGCCTGCTGGTTGTTGCATCGGTGCCAGCTGCCATGTTCGCAGCAGGGTATGGCCGAGGCGCAGGCAATGGTGCTGGAGCTGGCTACGTGGACAGCAACGGCGACGGTGTCTGCGACAACCAAGGTACTGGCGGCGGCAACTACGTTGATGCCGATGGCGACGGTGTCTGCGACAACCATGGCACTGGCTGTGGCAACTACGTTGATGCCGATGGCGACGGCGTCTGCGACAACCATGGCAGCGGCTGCGGCGGCAACTACGTCGATGCCGACGGCGATGGTGTGTGCGACAACATGGGCGCTGGCTATGGCACTGGCGGCGGCAACTACGTCGATGCCAATGGCGACGGCGTTTGCGACAACAGAGGCACCGGCATCGGTGCACAAAATGGTGCTGGTGGTCATCACGGTGGCGGACACCATGGTGGCTGCTGGTAAATCAATGATTTCATAGAGTAAGAGGGGGCGCGGCGATGCGCAGCGAAGAAGCAGTTCGTCAGGCAATTGAAGAATACGCGTCAACGGTGAAACGCATTTGTTTCATTCACTTGAAAAACGAAGCGGACACCGAAGACATCTCTCAGACCGTCTTTTTAAAGTACGCGATGAACGACACCGTTTTTGAAAACAAGGCGCACGAAAAAGCGTGGATCATTCGCGTGACGATCAATGCCTGCAAAGATTTGTTGAAAAGCTTCTTTCGCAAGCATGCCGTGTCCCTTGATGCGTATGTGGAGCAGGAAGGCGTCATGGACGAGGCACAGTCTGAAGTGCTGGAAGCGGTGCTGACGCTGCCCGAGAAATATCGACGCGTCGTCTATTTGCATTATTACGAAGGCTATCCAGCCGCCGAGATTGCAGACATACTCCGCATCAACGTCAACACCGTGTACACACATTTAACTAGGGCGAAAAGCCTGCTGCGCAAGGAATTGGGAGGTGAAGCGTGATGGAACGACTTTTAATAGAGGCCTTTGATAGCATTCAAGCAGACGAGTCTTTAAAGGCGGAGACCCAGCACGCTGTGCTCCAAGCTATGCGCAGCGGCGGCCGCGGCGCCAAACGACGCCGGCCCCGCTGGATACTCGCGCTGGCCTTGGCGGCTTGCTGCCTGCTGGCGCTTGGCGTAGGCGGCCATCAGCTTTACTTTACGCCGACGACGGTGCTGAGCATCGACATCAACCCATCGATGGAAATGGACATTAATCGTTTCGGCCGCGTCATTTCCCTCAATGGCTACAACGACGATGGCGTAGCCCTGGCGGCCGAGTTGAACGTAGAAAACAAGAGTTACAGTGACGCCGTGGACGCACTCATGGCCAACGACACCATCAACGACTGCCTGGACCGCGGCGAAGAACTCTCCATTGCCGTGGTGCAAACCGATGGCGGCAAGACAGGCCAGAGCGACGCCGTGTTGGAATATGTGTCTGGCTGCACCGCCGGCCACGCCAACGCGCATTGCTACGCCCTGGAAAGTGACGACAGCCAAATGGCCGATGCCCACGATGCGGGGCTTTCCTGCGGCAAATATCATGCGTACCAGGAGCTTTTGGCTTACGATCCAAGCATCACGCCGGAAGAAGTGCAGCAAATGACCATGCGCGAGATTCGTGAACGGCTGGCCCAGTATCAGGGCGGAAACGCCAGTGGCAGCATAGGCGGCAATGATCAGGGACTTTGCGCATCTGGCTCTAGCAGCGGCCAGTGCTATGGTGCCTCCGGCTCGGGCAGAGGCCAGAGCTATAATGCTTCCGGCTCCGGCAATGGCCAAGGGGCGGGCAGCACACAAGAGCATGGCAGCCACCACGGCAATGGTCACGAATGATTTATCAACGACAGCTTTTCGGCTGTCGTTTTTTATATGGTATGAAAAACCTGCATATCACACTATGATGGAGCGGCATTGGAGAAAAAAGAAAAAATCATTTATAATGAAAGCAAACGTTTCATACAAAAGGAGAATCACCAATGACCGTCAAAGACTTTATTGATGTGATGAACAGCGGTGTCGTTATTGAAGGTCAGTCAGAGGCTCACCTTATGATGCACCAGCTGTCCGAAGAAGCCATTCGCATCTGCGCCGAACTCAACAGCTGCGACCGCACACCCGAACGCATTCATGAACTGTTCTGCGAACTGACCGGTCAGGATGTGGGCGAAGGCGTGGGCTTCTTTCCGCCGTTTTTCAGCGATTGCGGGAAAAATCTCAAAATCGGCCGCCACGTCTTTTTTAACAGCGGCGTGAAAATTCAGGACCAGGGCGGCGTCACCATCGACGACGGCGCCCTCATCGGCCACAATGTGGTCATTGCCAGTCTGAATCACCTGCAAGACCCAGCGCGCCGCGGCGGCATGGTTGGCAGTCCGGTGCACATTGGCAAAAACGTCTGGATTGGCGCAAACGCCACCATCCTGCCCGGCGTCACCATTGGCGACGGGGCCATCATTGCCGCAGGTGCTGTCGTTACGAAAGACGTTGCGCCAAACACCATTGTCGGCGGTGTTCCGGCGAAATTCATTAAAAACGTAGAGGCGTAAGGACGAGCCACCGCTCCGAGGAAGGAGCGGTGGCTTTTTTGCGGATGATTGACAAGATAGCGGTAATGATTATAATAAAATGTACAGCATGCTGTATATTTTGGAGGGCGTCATGAGTGAGATGGAACAAAAACTTGCGAGGCAGATTTTACGTCTTGCGCGTATGATTATTTCGAATCGTAATAAGGAAATTCAAGATTTGGGGCTGACAGCAGCGCAGGCGGACAGTTTGAAGTTTTTTGCTGATCATGAAGGGAAATCTGTGTCTGATTTAAAGATCCATTTGGGTGTTTCTCATCAAACGGCTCGCGGTATTGTTGAGCGTTTGGTAGATAAACAGGTACTGTGCCAGGAAACAGCCAGCCAAGACGCGCGAGTCAAAGCGGTGTTCTTGACGGAGAAGGGGCGCGTGCTGGAGGCACAATTGATGCAAAATGGCACCAATGTTGTTCAAACGTTGCTTTCCGGCATGAGTTCAGAGGAATG
>CALAKO010000171.1 GCA_937922955.1 uncultured Peptococcaceae bacterium
TGAGAAAACCCTATTTTGGCAAAAATGCCAAGATAGGGTTTATCTACAGTCTGAAACGCCCCACGGTCAACGTGGGGCGTTTTTTCAGGCGTCGATCATTTCCTCTGGCGTTTCAAGGAAGTATTTCATGCCGATTTTCTTGAGCTCGCGCAGGCTGCGCAGGCCTTGGTGGGGCACGTCATGGCCCAGCTGACCGCGCACGAGGGCGCGGAGTTCGTCGAGAATACGTGCGTACTCATCCTCGCTCTGAGCATGCACCATGGTGTAAAAATTGTAAGGAAAATCCGGCCGTGGATTGCGTTTATAGCAATGGGTGACGGCGGGATGACGACTGACTGCAGCGCCAACGGCCGCCATGTCGGCTTCAGGAATGTCCCAGACGAGCATGACGTTAACCTTGTAACCGACGTTTTTATGGCGCAGCGCAATGGAAATGCGCTTGAGGCAGCCTTTCTCCTGCAGGCCGCGAATGCCTTCCAGCAAGTCGTCCTCGCTGATGCCTAACGAATCCGCCACGACGCGGTAAGGCTCGGGCACCAGCGGCAGCTCCTGCTGCAGGGCGCGCACGATGGCTTTTTCCTGTTCACTGAGCACAACGGACATGTCGCCCTCCTTCCTGCTGAGCGACGTCGAAGGTGACGTCAATTTTATAGCGCTGAGTCATTTCAAAACGCATCATGCCATCCACCGCGCCGCAGGCCTCAATGCGATCGAGAATCCAATCCAGCGTAGGGCGGTTGATGGCGATGATTGTGAACCAAATGCTGTATTCGTGGCTGCGTTCGTAATTGTGGGTGATGCCTGGAAACTGGTTGATGAAAGCCACGGCGTCGTCAAAAGCGCCTGGCTGTGGCTTCACCGCCACCAGCATGGACTGATAGCCCAAGCGGCGCGAATCGAAAAAACCGGACATGCGGCGAATGATGTTGTTTTCTTTCATGCGTGCAATGCGCGCGATCACCTCGTCTTCACTGACGCCGCCGATCTCCTCGGCCATGGCCTGGTAAGGGCGGCTCTCAATGGCGATGCCGCGCTGCAAAATCATGAGAATCTGACGGTCAATGGCATCCAATTCAAACATTGCCTGCCCCCTCTCTGTTCAACACGCAGAGCGGGTCGGCGCTCATATAGTCGCCGCGGTGGTAATAAGCGGCACGAGCACGGCAGCCGCCGCAGGAGGTGCGATAGCCGCACTGACCGCAGCTGCCGCTGTAATCGCTGGTGCGCAGCTTCTGAAACATCTCGCTTTCCTGCCAGATGCGGTCAAACGGCAGATCACGCACATTGCCAACCGGCACATCCAGGTAAGCGCAAGGCTGCACATCGCCGCGCGGCGAAATGATGCAGTAACTGATGCCCGCCAGGCAGCCTTTGGCAAAACGCTGTTTGTGGCCAACCTGATCGGCCACGCGAATGAACTGCGGCGCGCAGGTTGGCTTCACTTCGATCGGCACCGTCTTAGCCTTGTTCATGATGCGGGTCAGCACGTTTTCATAGGCGCGCTGTTCCAGGGCCTGGTCTTCGATCTCTTCGCCGCGTCCTGTCGGCACGAGGAAGAAAATATGGTGGGCACGGGCGCCAATCTCCACGGCAAAATCGGTGATGTGGGTGATTTCCGCTTCGTTCCAATCCATGACGGTGGTATGAATCTGAAACGGCAGATCGGCGTTGCGGCAGTGAATCATGCCGTTGAAAGCCGCCTGCCAGGCGCCTTCCTGACGGCGCAAGCGGTCGTGGGCTTCACGACTGAGGCTGTCAAGGCTGATGCCGGCTGCCATAAGGCCGCTGGCCTTGAGACGTTCCACGACCTCTGGCGTCAGCAGAGTGCCGTTGGAGCCGAGCACCGGACGCAGCCCCACCTCGCGAGCATGGCTGATGAGGTCGAAGATGTCCTCACGCAGCAGCGGTTCGCCGCCGGAAAAAATCATGATCTGGAAGCCGGCCTTAGCAATCTCATCGATCAGCTTCATGCCTTCGGCGGTGGTCAGCTCACCGGCGGCTTCTTCGCCGGAGCCGCGGTAGCAATGGGCGCAGTAAAGGTTGCAGGCGTTGGTGGTGTTCCAGCTGATGATGTTCATGCGTCCACCTCCGGCGCCGGAATGGCACGTTCGTCGTCGGTCAGATAGCAAGCCGGATCAAAGCCCCAAAAATCGCCGCTCACCGCTTCGCCGCGGGCGCGGAAATTGCCGTTGCAGATATTCAGCCAGCTGCATGCGCGGCAGCGTGCGTCCAGCAGCGGCTTGCGATCCTTAAGCCCTGCCAAAAGCGGCACACTGGTGTCGCTCCAGATCTCGCCGAAGGCGCGTTCGCGCACGTTTCCCAACGTGTGATGCTGGGTGAACTGGTCGGGATGAACGTTGCCTTCGTTGTCCACGTTGGCAAAGGCCATGCCGGAACGATTGCCGCCGCTCATCATCAGGAGACGGTAAATCACTGCGGCGCGTTCCGGGTCTTTGTCGCGGTATTTAAGATAGAGGTACGGACCATCGGCGTGGTTATCGACGAGAAGCACCTCTTTTTTCAAGCCGCGGCGGTCAAAATCCAGCACACGATCGACAATCAAATCCACCACGGCGCGTGTTTCTTCGGCGCTGAGATCTTCTTCGCGAATGGCTGCGCCGCGTCCCGAATACACCAGATGATAGAAGCAGATGCGGTCAATGTCTTCGCTTTCGAGCAGGTCGAGCACCGTTGCCACCGAACCGACGTTGTTGCGGTTGATCGTGAAGCGCAGACCCACACGCTGACCCACAGCGCGGCAGTTGCGAATGCCTTCCAGCGCGCGCGAATAAGCACCTTCCACTCCGCGAAAGGCATCGTTGACGGCAGGGTCGCCGTCGATGGAGATGCCCACATAACCGATGCCATGGTCCTTGATGGTGCGTGCCATGTCTGGCGTAATCAAGGTGCCGTTGGTCGATAAGGTGGCACGAATGCCCTTCTCGCGGGCATAGGCAGTGAGGGTGAACAAATCCTCTCGCATCAGCGGTTCGCCGCCAGTAAAAAGAATCACCGGCACTTTAAAAGCAGCCAGATCATCGATGAACGCCAGCGCTTCCTCGGTGGTCAGTTCGCCTTCGTAGCGTTTGCCTTCCGAGTTGGCGTAGCAATGGCGGCATTTCAGGTTGCAGGTGCGGGTGCAGTTCCAGCTCACGACAGGGCCGCGCCCCTCAGCGACCCCATTTTGAGCGCGACGGCTCGCCGGCGTATAGCGCAGGTCGTCACCGAAATACGCATCACCCGTTAATAATTTTGTTAAACTAAGCATGGTTTTCCTTTCATATCGATCCCTTGACGATAATTACCTTCCAATCTCATGCGCCCTGTGCGCGCTGTTCTCCATACAGCAGGGCCGATCGCCAAACACTCTCAGCCGTCCTGCGACAGGGCTGCTTGCAATGAACATTTTTGTCGCATGTTCATTTTGCGTTCTCAGTATACGAAAAAAAGCAGGCGCGGTCAACCATTGATTGACTGCGCCTGCAAATAATGTTCAATTTTGTTCGCCAGGGACGTCCTGCGCCCCGCTGCTCGGACTGTCGCGCACCTCTTTCCAGAGTGCGCAGCCGCTTCCTTAGGACAACAGTGCCTTCATTGCTTTCTGCAAGTTCGCAATGTGGGTGTCGATGTCTTTTGGATCGATCTGATCAAACTGACTGTCGGTATCACTAACCACCGCATCAAGGAAATCGTTGGCGTTGGCAATAGCGATTTTCAGCGTGCTCCAGCGATCCTGGTCGTAGCGGTCTTCCTTGAGTGCTGCACAACCATCGATCATTTGCTGCAGGAAGCCGAGTTTCGCTAAAAACTGCTGATAATCGCGGTGGCCGATGAGCACATCACCAAGGTTGAGGCTCATCATGCTGTCGTCAGCAAGCACCTGGTAGCCAAACACAATGCCGTTGTCGACCAGCTTGTCAAGGAACTTAGCGGCGTCATCGTGTTCAATATCCGCAGCGTTGAAAATAATGCCAGGATCTTCCGGCAGGTCTTCTGCTGGATGGGCCTTGGCTTCGGTTTCTCCAGCAAACAGCGCGCCCAGCGTCTGGCCAGCGGCTTCTTTGCCCACATAACGATGCTCCAAACCTTCTTCAGCGAGAATTTCGCTCAGGCGTTTGGCGCGGCTGTCATCTTCCGGAATAGCGTATAAAAGTATCATGAATGGTATCCCCTTTACGTTCGTTTTTACTTCTTCAGTGTACGAAAAAAAACAGGCGCGGTCAACCATTGATTGACTGCTGCGCCTGTAAAAAGAGCCGTTAGCTTTGTTCGCCGAGGGTGACCTGCACGTCGCTGCTCTGACCGCTGCGTTCCACGGTCAGCGTGATGCTGTCGCCCGGCTGTTTGCTGCCAAGATAACTGGAGAGGTCCTCAAAGCTCGTGATGGTGGTGCCGTCCACAGCGGTGATGACATCCCCCATGCGGATGCCTGCTGTGTGCGCAGGGCCGCCTTCGGTGACACCGGCGACGAGAATGCCGCTGGTCTGGTCAACGCCGAACTGATGCGCCATGTCCTCTGTCAAGCTGTAGCCGGTGATGCCGACCCAGGCTTTCTTGGTGGAGGTGTTGGTGTTGCTGCCGTCTTTAACGCTGTTGACAAATTCCAGAACGGTGTTACTAGGAATCGCGAAGCCCATGCCTTCAACGCTGTACATGCTGCTGGAGGACACTTTCAGTGAGTTGATGCCGATGAGCTGAGCCTGGCCATTGAGCAGCGCCCCGCCGCTGTTCCCGTTGTTGATGGCGGCATTCGTCTGAATGTAGCCGATGTTGCCGCTTTCGCTGGAAATCTGGCGGTCAATGCCGCTGACGATGCCATCGGTAACGGTGTTGGCAAATTCACTGCCAAGAGGGTTCCCAATAGCGACAGCCAGGTCACCAACCTGCACCTGATCGCTGTCGGCAAAGGTGAGGTAAGGCAGATCCTTGCCGTCAATTTTCAACACCGCCAAATCAAGGTTGGAATCGGCACCAAGCACTTCTGCATCGTACTGGGTGCCATCTTCGGTGGTCACGGCCACGCGGTCCGCCCCTTCAATAACGTGGTAATTGGTCACGATCATGCCGTCTTCGCTGATGATAACACCAGAGCCATAGCCCTGAGCCGTTTCTTCACCGCTGCTCTGCTGACTCTGAGAAAAACCAAAGAGATTGCTGCCCGAACTGGTCGTCATATTGTAAACGCTGACAACCGCTGGAGATGCTTCGGAAGCAATGCTGGACACCGTCATATTGCCATCGGAATCGTAGGTAATTTCATCGGTGTTACGCGGGGTAGACACAGCCTGTACCACACTGCTGCCAGAGCTGGTTTTAGCACCAACGAAACCGCCGACAGCCCCACCAACAATCGCCCCAACCAGAAGCGCAGCAATCACCTTCATGAACCCGCTGTTCTTCACGCGACGCGTCTTGCCGCCAGGCACTTTTCCGCCATTATGCGGATGCGGAGGCACAATGCTCACCTGCTCAGCTTCCACGCGCTCCGCCTCTGGTTCAGCCTCTGCTGTCGATGTCGAAGCAGCCCCCATACGCTCTGCTTCAGAAGCAGATTCTGCATGGCTTGCTCCGGCACTGACGCGCTCATAAGTGCCGCCGTCATACGACTCTCCCACTGGCTGCGCCAAGCGGGTCACATCCCCATCTTGTGCGGTTTCCGCACGCACATATTGAGGTTCCGATGCTTCCTGTTCTTCTTTCCAAGAATCGTTATTAATTGGTTTTTGCTCATTTTCCATATTTAAACAGCTCCTTCGCTAGTATGCATAGATTAATCAAAGAGAAAGCGCCAGTGGCTGTTTCTGCTGCGCCACCCACAGCCGAAAACGGGCTGAACGCGGCGGCGTTGCATGCAACTGATCGTAAACGGTGTGAAAAGCACGCTGCGGCAAATTGTTTTGTTCACTCAAATGCGCCAACACCACATGCTTGGTGTTTCCGCCAATAATGTCTCGCAGAGCCTGGGCACAGCTGTCGTTCGACAGATGACCATGGTCCGACGCAATGCGGCGTTTCAGCATCGCCGGATACGGCCCCATACGCAGCATCTCGCGATCGTGATTGGCTTCCAAAAGCAGCACGTCGCTGTCGTTCAATGCTTCCAGATTTTCATCCGAAAGACAACCGGCGTCGGTCAACATACCAACTTTCTTCTCTCGCCATTGAATCTGATAGCTCACCGGATCGGCGGCGTCATGGCTGACACGCGTCCAACCAATGGCAAAGTCCGCCAGCTCCATGCCTTCACCTTCGAGCGGATGAAGCAGCGACGGATCCACCTTGCCGATGACACGTTCTTCCAACGCAGCCAGCGTACCGGCTGTGCCATAGCAAGGCAAATGATAACGGCGGAGAAGCGGCCCCAGGCCCGCCACATGGTCGCGGTGTTCATGGGTGATGAAAATGCCTCGCAGCGCTTCCATGCCGCCAATCTGCTGTTCGTTGACACCAGCCACCAGCCGTTTCAAGCTGATGCCGCAGTCAATCAGAAAGGCGCCCTCGTCGCTGGCGAGAACATAACAATTTCCTTTGCTGCCACTTGCCAAACTCACAAATTGCACCGTTGTTCCTCCTTCAATTCGTTCATATTATACGTCGTTCAAACAGGAAAATGATGTGGGTCAAGTTACGGTTTATCGAGAAAGTATTAAGATTTTCCCACACACAACAAAATATTATACCCGTTTGCCGTCCCCTTCTCAAGCGCCAGCGGCCATCAGTGGCCAACGCTGGAAAAAAATTTCTATTCTTCCACCGTGACCGCCAGCATTTGTGCTATAATAAAAGAATGCACAAAAAGGAGGTCAACACCATCATGTCGATTCGCGATCTGATTTACGCATACACCCAGGACAAATCGCTCGTCAGCCAGGGACTGGCGCTCTATCAGCTGGGAAAAGTTCAACATATAAAGATCGATAACATGGATCATATACCTGGCGGCCAATGCACGCTGTCCTATTCCAAGAGCATTCTTGCCGACGCCGAAGTGGATGGGGAGAACCCCTTCGTCGTCATCCGCGGCGAGGAGCTGCTCAATTTCCACTGTTCCTGTGGCGGCGACGGTGGCAGCACCACGTTCTGCAAACATCTGGTGGCGCTGGTGCGCGCTCTGTCGGACATTCTCATGCCGCCGCGCACCCAAGTGGACCAGCGCGCAGTAACGGCGCTGCTCGATCACTACGAACCCAAGGTCGGTTTCTCGCCAGCTGGCAACAGTGCTGCCTCCACCTCGTTGGTGACACTGATTCCACAGCTGGATTTCGACCCATATCAACAATATTTCAGCCTCGAATTCCACATTGCTACGCCACGCAAAGCGTATGTGTTAAAAAACATCTCTGACTTTTACATGCATCTGCGCCGCGGTGAAACCGTCACCTACGGCAAGCAGCTGGTGTTGGAGCACAAGCGCGAAAACTTTGACCAGCCGAGCCAATTTTATCTCGATCTCATCGACAACGCCTTCGAATGGATGTGTTACAGCACCAACAAATACATCGGCGACCTGCCAAAAATCGGCCGTTATCTTCGCCTGTCTCACAACCAGTTTGACCAGCTGTTCGACCACATCGTCAAGCATGGCGGCGAAATCAACGCCCGTCGAGCCGGCGGCGAAACCATTCGTCTGCATCTGAGCTGCCACACACCAGAAACAGCGGTGCAGGTGGTGGCGCGTTCCGACGACGCCTATCAGCTCGGCATCGTCATGGATGATTTTAACATCCTTTCCAACGCACAAACCAGCTACCTTTACAACGAACGGTTCGTGCTGCGTCCCAGCGACGGCTACCAATTGCATGTGCTGCCTTTAATTCGCGCAGCCAAACAGCTGGGCAATGACTTCGTCCTCAACGGCGAGCAACTGACCCGCTTCATGGCGCTGGTCGTGCCGCAAGTCAATCCTTACGTTAAGCTGGAAATCGACCCAACCGTTCAGCACGAACACATGCCGGATGGCCTCACCATCCAGCTCACCCTCGATTACCCACAGCGCAACACCATCCGCGGACGTCTGCGCTTCCGCTACGGCAACACCATCTTTAACCCGCTGACACCGGAAGAGATTCCGCCACAGCTTTTGCGTGACATCGAAGCCGAAAACGCCTTTGCGGCGTTGCTCGATAAATACCGCTTCTCAGTCAACGAAGACGAATGGCTTCTCGTTGGTGAAGAGGCCATCTACGATTTCCTGCACGAGGGCCTGCCTGAAATGATGCCGCTGGCAGAAATCGACATCGAAGACACCCTCTCCCGTGTGCGTCCACGCCAGGCCGTCGCTCCCAATATGGAAGCGAACGTCACCCACGGCATTCTTGAGCTGAAGTTCGACGAAAAAGTCTATGGCATGGATATTTTCCTTCAAGTGCTTGCCGCCTACCGTGCTGGTAAAAAATACATCCGTCTCACCGACGACACCTACATCGACATCATCAATCCACAAGTGCGTGCCGTGAGCGCCCTTCTTGCCGACTGCGGCATTACGCCAAAACAACTTGCCGAAGACGACACCGTGGCTCTGCCGCTGTACCGAGCCCTTACCCTTGAAGCTTTCAGCGATGCCGACTGCGGCGTGACCTTTGACCGTCGTGCCGCTTTCCGCACCCTGGCTGAAGAAATCACCGGCGGCGCTGCCGCTGCCGACGTACCGGTGCCAAGCGGCCTCCAAGCCACCCTGCGCAGCTATCAGTATGCCGGCTATCAGTGGCTGGTGCGCCTCGCTCGCCTAGGCTTTGGCGGCATCTTGGCCGACGACATGGGGCTTGGCAAGACCTTGCAAACCATCGCCTATCTGCTGCATCAACACGAAGAACAGCCAGAGGCACGCTCCATCATCGTCATGCCAACGTCCCTCATCTACAACTGGGAAGCCGAATTGAAACGCTTTGCGCCAAGTCTTTCCTACCGCATCGTTGTCGGCAACAAAAAGGAACGCACCGCGCTGCTCACCGACGTGCCACCCGGCACGCTGCTGCTCACCAGCTACGCCACCTTGCGCCGCGATGCCGATCTTTATAAAGAAATGACTTTCGACTCCATCATTTCGGACGAAGGCCAGTACATCAAAAACAGCTACACGCAAAACACCCGCAGCCTGAAAAGCCTCAACGGTCTGCACCATTTCTCCTTAACGGGCACCCCAATTGAAAATTCCCTGGCCGATCTCTGGAGCATCATGGACTTTTGCCTGCCAGGCTACTTGCACACCTGGCGCGAATTCCGCCATCTCTATGAAATTCCGATCACCCGCTACGAAGACACCGCACGTCTGGCGCAGCTCAAGCGTCAAATTGCGCCATTCATCATGCGCCGCATGAAAAGCGACGTGCTCACCGAGCTTCCAGACAAAATCGACACCGTGCTCTATGCCGAGCTCAGTGAAGAAGAGCGCCGCATTTATCATACCCAGCTGGCACTCAGTCATAAGGCCTTCATCGAGGAAATCGCCGGTCATCCGCTGGCCCAGTCTCGCGTGCGCGTGCTCACGCTGCTCATGCGCCTGCGCCAAGTCTGCTGCTCACCAGCCCTCTTCCTCGACGGCTTCGACAAGCTTTCGGCCAAGCTCTCACTCTGCCTCTCGGTCATTGAAGACCGCGCCGCAGCCGGCCATCAGATGCTCGTTTTCAGTCAGTTCACCAGTGTGCTTGATATGATTGCGCCAGAGCTTGACAAGCGCGACATTGCCTATGTCACCCTCACAGGGAAAACCAAAAGCCAGGATCGCATGGAGCTGGTCAACCGCTTCAACCAGGAAAAAATCCCGGTCTTTCTCATCTCTCTCAAAGCCGGCGGCATCGGCCTTAATCTCACCAGCGCCGACACCGTCATTCACTTTGACCCATGGTGGAACCAGAGTGTGGAAAACCAGGCCACCGACAGAACCCATCGCATCGGTCAGAAGAAAAGTGTCCACGTCATTCGACTCATCACCAAGGATACCATCGAAGAAAAGATTCTCCAGCTCAAGGAGAAAAAACAGGCTCTTTCCGACGCCATCATCACTTCTGAAGAAGGCGTCATCTCCCGTCTCACCATGGACGACCTGCACAACCTTTTCGCCCTGGACTACACCGACATGCCAAACTTGGCTCCAGCACCACGTCCAAGCCGAAAAACCTACACCATAGACGATCTCGAGGCATAAAAAAACAAACGGGGCTGTCGCAGTAAGCGGCAGCCCCAATTTATCAGGATTCAGTAAAAACACAA
>CALAKO010000172.1 GCA_937922955.1 uncultured Peptococcaceae bacterium
GATCTGACGTCTTATCAAGGAACTGGATACAATACTTTCTCCGTATTCAAAAGGAGGCTCTACATGCACAACAATATTGTTGGGAACCAATTTATCAATCAAAAGTTCCGGTGTTCCTTTTGCTTCACGACCAAAAGAAAAGTTGAATCCAACTACGACACCACAAACATTTAATTGACTCATCAATACATCATAAATAAATGCATCTGGCTCCATGCTGGCAAATTTCGCATCACAGGGAATACTGATCATCTCATCAACATGCATTTGTTCTAAAAAATGGATTTTTTCATTTTGTGGCAATAAATATTTAAAATCGGGTTTATGCAAAGATTGCCACTGAGGAAAAAAAGTCAAAACAGTCAGCAAAGCGTCTTTTTTATCGGCTAACAGACGCCCCTGATGAATGAGGTTTTGATGTCCAATATGTAACCCATCGAAGTTTCCCAGAACAACGACTCGTTTTATCTTAGATAAATTATTCAACCCATTATAAACAATCAATGGAATCCTCCTTATCCTTGAAACACTTTCTTGGGTACAAAATCATCATCCTCAATTCGACCAACTGCAAGCAGCTCTTCATCCATCACAGCTTGATACCAATTCGAATCGAAATCATCCACTTGACATCGACTCAGAGGAATACGTTTGCCATTTTGTAAATCCATTTTCAGATCTTCCTGCATAATATGAACTTGAGGAAAATCCAGCGCTTCACTCATAGGCATTAAAAGAGCATACGGATCATCACTTGCTCGCAAATCATCAACGTTAACGCATTGCTCCAAAGAAAAATTACCCACTTGAATGCGCCGAAGCTTAGACATGCATCCGCAGCTACCGCAATCACGAGCAATATCTTGGCAAAGCGTTCGAATATACGTCCCTTTACTACAATACACGATAAATGTAGCGACATTCCCATCATACGAAAGACATTGGATATCAAAAATCTCTATTTTTCGTTTTGGAATCTCATCAATTTTTTTTCCTTCTCTGGCATATTGGTAAAGAGGTTTTCCATTCTTTTTGATTGCAGAATACATTGGAGGTGTTTGCTCTTGAACACCTATATATCCTTTCAGAATGTTTTTAAATTCACTTTCTGTAAGTTCAGGCAAATCGCAAGTCGCAATAATTTTTCCCGAAATATCTTGAGTATCTGTTTCATTACCAAAAGTGAGGGTTGCTTGATAAACTTTGTTATCCGCAACCAAATATTCATTAAGTCGTGTAGCCTGTCCAATACAGAGCACCATTACACCCGTTGCATCTGGGTCAAGAGTGCCATTATGACCGACTTTCTTCGTGTTGAATACTTTTCGAGCAATATTCACCAAATCATGTGATGTCATGTCACTTGGTTTATCGATCAGCAGAATACCACTATTCGGCATATTGGAGATCCTCCCACTCTACAGCAATTTCATTTAATACCGTCACCACAACGTCATCTAATTGTTTGCATATTGTGGCTCCAGAAGCACGTACATGTCCACCACCACCAAATACATTACAACAATGATTACAATCAAACCACTCTCTGGATCTCAGGCTAATTTTACAACAGCCATTGTCAAGCTCAGTGAATAAAGCTGCAACTTCAACACCTTGAATTTCTTTGATTAAAGAAACGATTCCCTCAAGATCCAAAACGGAAATTTGCAATCGCTTCATAATATTTTGCGAAAAAACACAATATGCTACTTTTTCTTCTGCAACATATTTAATATTATCGTAGAGATATTGAAGTACTTTCACTTTTTGTTTGCTTGTATTTTCAAAAACATGTGATTGAACAAGACTTTTATCCGCACCATATTCCAATAACTTTGCGGCAATATAAAAAGTAGATGACTTAGCGCTTGGATAAAGAAATGAACCCGTATCAGTGCTAATTCCACTAAATAGCGCAGTAGCCGCTGCCTTTGAGACATGTATTCCACTCTCAAAAGCCATTTGACCAATGATCTCACAGGTTGAAGAAGATGATCCATCGACAATATTTAGCTTCCCAAAATTATCATTACTAATATGATGATCAATATTAATCCATGGTCGTGAAAGAAATGGTTTTGGCAAATCGCCAATTCTTTCCTGCGTAGCACAGTCTACTGCAATGCAAACATCAGGAATCTCTGATGTTGTAGTTGCCGAGTGAATCTCACCAAAGCGCGGTAAAAACGAGAAATTTGGAGAAAGCTCTTCTTGATTATAAAGGGTAACAGTAAGCCCTGCAGAACATAAAATTTCTGCAAGGCCTGTCTGTGCTCCTAAGCAATCTCCATCTCCTCGAACGTGGGAAAAAATAGCGATATTGGAAGCATTATGCTCTTGTATAAACTCTATTACTCTATGCATAAACCACTATTCTCCCAATTCGCCTAGAATTTTTTCGATCTTTGCTCCATATTCAAGGGAATTATCGAGACTGAAACGTAATTCTGGAACTTTTCGGATTTTTAAACGTTGGCTCAATGCGGAACGTATATATCCATTCGCTTTCGTCAACGCTTCTAGTAGCTCATCACGTTCTTTTGCTGTACCAAGCTTACTGACATAAACATGAGCATAACTTAAGTCATTGGATACTTCAACATCAGTTACACTCACCATCGAATCAATATGCGGATCACGAATTTGATGCGCAAAAATGTCGGTTAAATCACGTTTAATTTCACCAGCTAAACGATAATTTCTATTTGCCATGATGATGCCCTTTCTTATAATTCTCTTTTAATTTCTTCAAGAATATAGGCTTCTAAAACATCGCCTTCCTTAAAGTCATTATATTTCTCGAGGCTAATGCCACATTCGTAACCACTTGCCACTTCGCGAACATCATCTTTGAATCGCTTCAGGGAAGCAATTTCACCATCATAAATGACAATACCATCACGCAACACACGAATTTTACTATGTCTCGTGATCTTACCATCCGTAACGTAACATCCCGCAATATTGCCGACTTTCGGCACTTTAATAACAGAACGCACCTCTGCCTGACCTTGTTCGCTTTCTTTAATATCTGGTGCCAAAAGACCACTCATTGCAGCCTTTACATCATCAATCGCTTCATAAATAATACTATAGGTCTTTACATCCACCTGTTCTTTTTCAGATAACTTTTTAGCATTAGTATCTGGTCGAACATTAAAGCCAATAATAATTGCATTTGATGCAGCTGCAAGACTAACATCGGTTTCTCTAATACCGCCAACAGCAGTACGAATGATATTTACACGAACTTCATCAGTACTCAGTTTTTCCAGAGATTGTTTGATGGCTTCAATAGAACCTTGTGTGTCGGCTTTCAATACAATGTTTAGTTCTTGAACATCCCCTTGCTGAATCTGACTAAACAAATCCTCGAGAGATACTTTAGAGCCACGAGAAATTTCTTGCATGTGCTTTTCCTGGGAACGTTGTTCTGCTACCTGTTTTGCTAGACGTTCGTTTGCTACAACGATAAAATCGTCACCCGCTTCAGGAACATCATTCAAACCCAAAATTTCGGTTGGAACAGATGGACCAGCCGAATCTATTGGCTGACCATGATAGTCAAACATGGCACGAATGCGACCTTGTGTTGTTCCAACAATAAGAAAATCTCCATTATGAAGCGTACCATTTTGAACAAGCAAGGTAGCCGTAGACCCGCGATTCTTATCAAGTTTAGATTCAACGACTTTACCACGCGCACTTCGATTTGGATTAGCTTTCAAATCTTCCATTTCTGCAACAAGAAGAATCATTTCAAGCAAATCATTAATACCAATATTCTTCTTAGCAGATACCGGCACCATAATGGTATCGCCGCCCCAGTCCTCTGAAACCAAGCCATACTGAGTCAATTCAGTTTTGACTGTTTCAGGATTAGCGTCCGGCTTATCAATCTTATTGATTGCGACAATGATAGGAACACCCGCTGCTTTAGCATGGTCTATTGCTTCGATTGTTTGCGGCATAACACCATCATCTGCAGCAACAACAAGAACTGCAATATCAGTAACTTGTGCGCCACGAGCACGCATAGCAGTAAATGCTTCATGCCCTGGAGTATCAAGAAACGTAATTTTTTGCCCGTTAATAGAAACCTGATAAGCCCCAATATGCTGAGTAATCCCACCTGCTTCAGTTGAGATAACATTGGAATTTCTAATCTGGTCAAGCAAGGATGTTTTACCATGGTCAACATGACCCATGATGGTTACGACCGGTGGACGAGTAACAAGATCTTCAGGACGATCTTCTTCTTCGTTTTCGCTCAAAAGGCTTTCTTCCATTGTTGCCTTTAATTCAATGGTTGCACCGTATTCTTCGACAATGATGGAAGCCGTTTCGAAATCCAATTCCTGGTTCATTGTAGCCATGACACCAAGAGACATCAGCTTCATAATGATCTCAGAAGCCTTTTTCCCGAGTTGTCGTGCCAATTCCTGCACAGTAATGGTATGTTCAACAACAACATGATATTGAACTTCTGCAAAATCACGCACTTCTTTCTGTGGTGCTGCTGCTTTTTTGTTCTTTTTATTTTTTCCTTTTCCATTTTTGCCAAAATGGTTACGGTTTTCTCTGTCATTTCTGGACTTTTTAGAAGAGGAGTTATTAAATTCTTCTTCATGATTGGCGTAATAATCCTTGTTTTTCTGTGGTTTTTGT
>CALAKO010000173.1 GCA_937922955.1 uncultured Peptococcaceae bacterium
GAATTGATGTACAATGAAAATTCTTGGAAATATTCTTTGGTTTATTTTTGGTGGCTTTATTAATGCACTCATGTGGTTTTTTTCCGGGTTCTTATGGTGTATAACAATAGTTGGCATTCCATATGGGCGTCAATGTTTTAAGTTTGCAAAACTATCCATGCTTCCTTTTGGCAAGGAAATTGATTATGGTGGTGGTGCTGCTTCGATGATAGCAAATAGCATTTGGATTGTGTTTTTTGGGATTGAAATGGCACTTGCAAATATTCTGATTGGATTGCTATGGTGTGCAACCATCATTGGAATTCCCTTTGGCATGCAATTTTTCAAATTAGCCAAATTGTCCTTCATGCCTTTTGGTGCCAGTGTTTATGAAAAATAACACATTCATTGTGATAGAAGAGGAGACAAAGAGATGACTAGTAGAAGCAAAAAGAAAATGCTGCTCGTTCTTGTATTGTTGTATGTTATATCTCCAGTGGATTTTTTAAACGGTCCAATTGACGATCTATTTATCATGATTTTAGGTATGATTATGAACGGAAAACTCAAAGCATAGATAAGCATAGATAATGTATAAAAGGCCATTGCGTTATTGCAATGGCCTTTTATCACGTTAGAAAAACTACTCTGTCACTTCAGATTTCGACTGACAAAGTGCAGTCAACTCACCAGCATTCGTCAAATCAATTAAAATGCTGTCTCCTTCATGCACTTGCCCTTTTAAAATCAGCCGTGCAGCAAGTGTTTCGACATTTTTTTGTATATATCGCTTTAACGGACGAGCACCATATACCGGATCATAGCCTTCGTTAATAATATGCTGTTTTGCCTGATCTGTCAATTTGATTTGCAGCTGTTGCCCAACAAGCCGTTTGTTTAAGTTTGTTATTTGTAAATCAACAATATAGCTGATGTTTTCCTTAGTAAGCGGTTTGAACATAATGACTTCGTCTAAACGATTTAAAAATTCTGGTCGAAAATGTGTACGCAGTTCATTTTTTACCAGTTGTTTCGTATGATCTGCAATGGAACCATCTGGCTCAATACCTTCAAGAAGGTATTGGGAACCAAGATTGGAGGTCATAATTAAAATGGTATTTTTGAAATCTACTGTTCTGCCTTGAGAATCAGTGATGCGACCGTCGTCGAGAACTTGAAGCAACACATTAAATACATCTGGATGTGCTTTTTCAACCTCATCAAACAAAACAACACTATATGGTTTCCGACGAACAGCTTCGGTCAATTGTCCGCCTTCTTCGTAACCAACATATCCTGGAGGCGCTCCAATTAAACGAGAAACCGAATATTTTTCCATGTATTCGCTCATATCAATACGAACGATGTTATTTTCATCATCAAAAAGAGCCTCGGCCAAAGTTTTTGCAAGCTCTGTCTTACCAACCCCAGTAGGACCAAGGAAGAGGAAGGAGCCAATTGGTTTTGAAGGATCTTTAATACCTGCTTTTGAGCGAATAATTGCATCAGAAACTTTTTCGACGGCTTCGTTTTGGCCGATAACTCGCTGATGCAACTGTTCATCCAAATGGAGTATTTTCTCACGTTCACCTTGAGTAAGCTTTGCTACAGGAATACCCGTCCAACGCGAAACGATAGTCGCAATCTCATTTTCGTCAACGGCTTCATGAACAAGTTTCAACTCATTGCTTTTGATTTTGTTTTCTTCTGTTTCTAGTTCTCGCTGTAATTTAGGCAAAACGCCATATTGTAATTCCGACATCTTAGCTAAATCGCCTTGGCGTTCAGCAAGCTCAATTTTATTGTGAACATCAGCAATTTGATCACGTAGTTTTGCAGGACGTTCCACTGCATTTTTTTCATTTTCCCACTGAGCATTCAAAACTTTCAATTTATCTTCATTATCTGCTAATTCTTTTTTTACAGTTTGTAACCGTTCCTTGCTCAGCGTATCTGATTCTTTTTCAAGCGACATTTCATCAAGTTTCAACTGTAAATTGCGATGTTCCAGTTCATCAATTTCTTCTGGCTTTGAATTCTGTTCTGTTTTAATTTGTGCGCAAGCTTCGTCGATTAAATCAATGGCTTTATCTGGCAAAAATCTGTCAGAAATGTAGCGATCTGAAAGGGTGGCTGCAGAAATAAGCGCCGTATCAGTAATTCTGACACCATGATAAGTTTGATAATTTTCGCGTAAGCCACGCAAAATAGTGATTGTTTCATCAACAGTTGGTTCATCAACCAATACACGTTGGAAGCGACGTTCTAAGGCAGCATCTTTTTCTATATATTGACGATATTCATCCAGTGTTGTGGCCCCGATACAATGCAATTCACCGCGTGCAAGCATAGGTTTAAGCAAATTTCCTGCATCCATGGCTCCATCAGTTTTCCCAGCACCAACAATCAAGTGCAATTCATCAATAAAGAGAATAATACGGCCGTCACTTTTCTTAACCTCATTAAGAACGGCTTTTAAACGTTCTTCAAACTCACCACGATATTTTGCGCCAGCAATCAATGACCCCATGTCCAATGAGAAAATAGTTTTATTTTTTAGAGAATCTGGAACATCACCTTTAACAATGCGCTGGGCTAACCCTTCTACAACAGCGGTTTTACCAACGCCAGGCTCACCAATAAGAACCGGATTATTTTTCGTTTTACGTGATAAGATACGTATTACATTACGAATTTCGTCATCACGACCAATAATTGGATCAAGCTTTTGGTTTCTTGCTTTTTCAACTAAGTCTTGCCCGTATTTTTTCAAACTGTCGTATGTTTCTTCAGGATTATCCGAAGTAACTGTTTGATTACCACGAATATCTTTTAGTACAGTTAAAAAACGATCGAGTGTAATATCACATTGATTAAAAAGAGTCGAAAGAGAAGGGCTTGGATTTCTCAGCATAGCAAGGAAAAGATGCTCAACAGAAACATATTCATCGCCCATATGCTTTGCTTCATCTTCAGCGTAATTTAACGTATGGTTAAGATATTGGCCGATATATTGTTGGCCGCCTTGGGATTTAACTTTTGCATCTAAAATATGTTTTAAACCATTTTGAAACGCTTTTTGATCAATCCCCATTTTCTCGATTAATTGAGAAATTAAACTGTTGTCCTGATGCAATAGTGCGTATAATAGATGTTCTTGTTCAAGTTCTTGATTTCCAAAATCCAAAGCAATCTTCTGCAGATCATTAATTGCTTCAACTGATTTTTTAGTAAATCGATCAATTTGCATATATAATTACCTCCTAAAAAGTCGATAACTTAAATTTTTCTCAGAAAATATTTATCTTCGTTCCACAAATTTATTATAGCAC
>CALAKO010000174.1 GCA_937922955.1 uncultured Peptococcaceae bacterium
CGTTTGCCAACATGCACATTTTTAAATATTCCATGCGCGGCGGCACGCCTGCCGCAGCCATGACTGGGCAGATTGATCCGCAGATCAAAGAGCGTCGTGCCAAGCAGATGGCCGATGTGGCCCAGAAAAACAAGCATGAGTATGAACAGCGATTCGTGGGGAAGACGCTGCGCATTCTTGTGGAGGAGCAAAACAAGGACGGCCTCTGGACCGGCCATAGCTCCAATTATTTATTCGTTGCCTTTCCTGGCGAAGGACTTCGTTCCGGCGATTTTGTTGACGTTAAGTTGACAGAAGCCGGTAAGAATTATTTGCTGGGTGAGATAATATCCAATAGTGAGGAGGAATAGTATGAGCGATTGCATTTTCTGCAAAATCGCAAACGGTGAAATTCCTACCAACACCGTTTACGAAAACGAGCTCGTTCGTGCGTTTCGGGATGCCGATCCACAGGCACCAACCCATGTACTGGTTGTTCCAAAACGCCACATCCAAAGTGTGAATCAGTTGACCCAGGAAGACGGCGCTTTGATGCTTGCTATGCTCGAAGCCATTCACGCCGTTGTCAAGAGCGAAGGCATTGAAGCAGGATATCGCCTTGTTGCCAATACTGGGGAACAGGGCGGCCAAAGCGTTCCACATCTGCACGTACACGTGCTTGGCGGACGCGACATGAAATGGCCTCCAGGCTGATGCACTCATGTCTATGCATAAAACCAAGCCAGCGTTGTGGAAGCGTGTCTTCCAACCTACCCAGCCGGGTGAGGAACGCTGGCTGCGTTTTTTTCGCATATTTCTCGGGAATATCCTGCTAACCGGGGCTTATGCATTCATTACTGTGCCGAAAATCATACTCAATGGGGGAGTCACGAGCTTTTCGCTTGTGTTACAAGAATGGACGGGGATCGATGTTGCCATTCTGGTGGATGTTTTATCGGTGGTGTTGATCGGTATTAGTTTTCTTTTTCTGGGAAAAACGTATTTTGTAGGTGCGTTGTTTTCCAGTATTTGTTACATGGGGTTGTTTAGTTTATTTCATTGGACTGGCTGGGAATTGCCGTTTCCAGAGCTTTTTGGTACGCCAATTTTGGCGACACCGATTGCTGCGGCGTTTGTTGCAGCAGGCTATTATTTTTGCATCGCGTCTCAGGCAACGGCTGTCAGCTTTGATACCATTGCAATGATTCTCAATAAAAAGAATCCGCGTTTTGACATTGCTATGACCATGATGGTGATTAATATTGTTGTGTTGTTGTCAGGAGCAGCCACTTACAGCATCAGTGCTGTGATCTGTGGATTGGTGTTTACTTTTCTCCAAGCACAGTTTTTGAAGCTGTTTTTAAAGCTTGGAAATGTGCCGCAAGTGGGCGCGTAAAATATGTTTTGTTTTTTTAGGAAATGCGCATTTTATCTTGCATTTCGCCCATTTGTATCATATAATAAATCTTGTGTTTAGAATCCAGATATCAACAGTCCCGATTTCTCCTGTTGATTCCGGAGGGAGGGAAGTAGTCAATGTCATCAGAAATTAAGGTTCGTAAAGACGAATCATTAGATAGCGCATTACGTCGTTTTAAACGTTCTTGCCAGAAGTCCGGCGTCCTCGCTGAATGCCGTAAGCGTGAACATTATGAAAAGCCAAGCGTAAAGCGCAAGAAAAAATCTGAAGCTGCAAGAAAGAACAATCGCAGAAGATCTTATTGATCCTTGGCGAACAAATAAAATCGACCGGTCTTATGACCGGTCGATTTTTTATTCTTTGTTGCGAAGTGCTAATAGGTGTTCTACGAGAATGCGCAGTTCCAGCGGACTTCGGTTGAGACCGATCATTGTCTGAAAGCCGACGTTCATTTCGGCACCAAGAATGTCACCAGTCTCACGATCGTATTTGATGGTCAAATAGCCTTCATCGTGTCCGTACGTGACATCGTATTGCAATTCAGTGGAGCCATCGGGATTGTCGTTGGTTTTGACCAGATGAAAATGCTCGTCAATGGTCGCTTGGTCGGCCACTTGCATCAATCGTAAAAAATATGTTTCTTCGTCGCGGGTCATGAGAATCTCCTTTCATGTGAGATGAGTCTTTTTATTATAGCATGGCGCGAACAATGGTGCAAAAATGTCGTTTCCCAGTGGGAGTGGTGTTGCCCAAAATGGGGGACTGTGATAAACTGTAAAGATACCAAATCATTCGATAGGGAGGAAGCAGCGTGGATCTTACACAGCGTAAAATATTAATTTCCCGTGAGGATATCGCAAAACGCGTGCAGGAAATGGGACGTCAGATTACAGAGGACTACAAAGACTCAGAACGTCCATTGGTGATTATTTCAATATTAAAAGGGGCCATTCCATTTACAGCCGATCTAATCCGTGCCATTGATCTGCCACTGCGTTTAGAAGTATTGGTGGCCTCCAGCTATGGCAGCGGTACCGTCTCAAGTGGAAAAGTAGAACTGAAGTATCAAAGTTTTGGTGATCTTTCAGGTTGCAACGTCATTCTTGTGGATGACATCATTGATTCAGGAAATACGTTAGCTGCTATTGGTCGCACGATTCAAGATTTCCATCCGCATCATGTCGCCTATTGCACTTTTTTGAATAAACCGGAACGCCGTACAGCAGATATTGCAGTGGATTATCAGGGTTACGATATTCCTGATAAATTTGTTATTGGCTATGGTTTAGACTATGATAGCAAGTATCGTGAATTAGCAGACATTTTCACCATCGAATCGTTTGAAGGGGAGGATAACTAAACGTGGAAAATAAACAAGAAATGGTCATCGTTGTCGACTTTGGCGGTCAGTATAATCAGTTGATTGCACGTCGCGTGCGTGAATGCAACGTATATTGTGAAGTGGTGCCATTTAATAAAGCACTGCCTGTCATTGAAGAAAAGCAGCCAAAAGGGATCATCTTCACCGGCGGCCCAAACAGCGTCTATGGAGAAGGGGCGCCTCAAATTGAAAAACGCATCTTTGAACTGGGCATTCCAGTGCTTGGCCTTTGCTATGGCATGCAGCTCATGGCACACACTCTTGGCGGCAAGGTCGAAGCTGCTGAAAAACGTGAATTTGGTAAGACAAGCACGGAATTTAACACCGAAGCGGCCCTTTTCAAAGGCCTGCCTGCTGAAAGCATCACCTGGATGAGCCATGTGGACTATGTGGCAGACATGCCAGAAGGCTTTAATGCCATCGCTCATACTCAGGATTGCCCAGTTGCTGCCATGGCAAATGTGGAAAAGAAACTCTACGCGATGCAGTATCATCCAGAAGTAAACCACACAGAAAATGGTACCGCCATGCTCAAAAACTTCCTCATGGAAGTTTGCCAGTGCAAGGCGGATTGGACCATGGCGAACTACGCCAAGAAAGCCATCGAAGACATTCGTAGCAAAGTTGGTGATGGCAAAGTGTTGCTCGCACTCTCCGGTGGCGTTGACTCTTCCGTGGCAGCACAGCTTATTAGCAAAGCCATCGGCAGCCAGCTTACCTGCATCTTCGTTGACCACGGCCTCATGCGCAAAAACGAAGGCGACGAAGTTGAAGCTGCTTTTGCCAACAGTGGCATGAATTTCATTCGTGTCGATGCCGAAGAACGTTTCTTGAATAAGCTTGCTGGTGTCAGCGACCCAGAACGCAAGCGCAAAATCATCGGTGAAGAATTTATCCGTGTCTTCGAAGATGAAGGCCGTAAAATTGGTGCGGTGGACTACCTTGCACAGGGCACCATCTATCCAGACGTCATTGAAAGCGGCACCGGCGACGCTGCCGTCATCAAGAGCCATCACAACGTTGGCGGTCTGCCAGCAGTTGTTGATTTTAAAGGCCTCATTGAACCATTGCGCATGCTCTTTAAAGACGAAGTGCGCCAGCTCGGTATCGAACTTGGCCTTGCTGATTATCTTGTATGGCGTCAGCCATTCCCTGGCCCAGGCCTTGCTATCCGCGTTATGGGTGAAATCACCAAAGATAAGCTCGACATCCTTCGTGATGCCGACGCCATCTATCGCGAAGAAATCGCCAACGCTGGCCTTGATCGCAGCATCAATCAATATTTTGCAGTGCTCACCTCCACTCGCACCGTTGGCGTTATGGGGGACTTCCGTACCTATGATTATACCCTCGCTCTCCGCGGCGTTACCACCACCGACTTCATGACCGCCGACTGGGCTCGCATTCCATACGACGTCCTCGATAAAATCTCCAGCCGCATCGTCAATGAAGTCGACCACATCAACCGCATTGTTTACGAT
>CALAKO010000175.1 GCA_937922955.1 uncultured Peptococcaceae bacterium
TATATCCAATATAAGTATCTCCATTAAATGCATATAGTAGAGTACTTACATTACTATCAACATAATCAACCTTGCCTTCTGAATTTTTTAGGATTAAATACAAGACTCCTTCTTTTTCAAATAGAGCTACTTCATATCCATTATAGGTTTGATAAGATAATTTTGTTTCAGCTGTAACAATGTTATTTTTTATTGCACTGTTTAAGTCATAAGCATGAATTTTTGTGGTATCCAATAGACTTTCATTCTCGTTAGCAGCAATGGAAGCATCAAATGGAAAACGAATGGAGTTACCAAAGAGATTTGCTTCATGGTCGTAGTAAAGTGTCGAAACGGATAAATAAATTTTGTACGTATTTGTATTCGCATCTTCACTGTCTGATTTAACAAAAAAGTTATTATCAGAAAAATACACAGTGTAGTTTCCTGTTAGATTTTTGATTTTTTCATATTTTCCGCCAATGCTATCATTTGGGTATACTTCCGCTAATTTACCTGTGCTTTTACCGAATATACCAACATCACTGCTGGCGCTGATTGTTCCAGTATTACTAACAGAAGTTACCTCAATAAAAGTAGATGCCGGAGTAGTATCGTTGATAAGTTGTTCGACTCTTGGCAAATAAGCCGGATTACCACAAATTAATCCTGCATATGTTGAAGAGGTGATATTTCCAGAATTGGAACAATTACGCACAATTAGTTTTTCATGGTTTGTATTCTGTTCAGAAGATAAATAATATCCTGAGCCAATGAAGGCACCAGCACATGTTCCTAAATTAACCAAGGATGCAGTATTTGTACAATTTTCAATGGTGGTTAGTTGTTGGATATTACGAGAATCGGAATAATCATCGCCAATGTAGTTTATAATTAAGAAACCAAAATTATTTGTATTGATCTCTACAATAGCATTATCAACAGCACTACTATGGATATTTGAAATGATTAATGATTCGTAGGCTGGATCATAATTTGAAAATAGTGATAACCCACAATTTGATGTGGACTTAATATTGAGATTTTTAAAAGTTGTATTTCCATAAGCATCTCTAAATAGATAGGTGAATGATGGTGAAGTTGTCTCTGGTGCTGTGATAGTGTAATTGCCGCCATCATAAATACCATTAATGATTTGAACATTTTTGTTTAATGTAAAATCGGAAGTCTGCTTGAAGGAATACGCTTTTTCTGCTTTCATATCATTAGCAAGATTATTGATCGCATTAAACTGTTCAGCGTTACTGATCAAATAAGGATATTTTTCGGTCCCATTCCCGCCTGCAAAATCTTTAGAGCCAACAACAGCGGTAAGGGTGGTGTTTCCGGTGATAGTTGTGGTGAAATCGAATGGTTCAGAACCATTGTACCAGGTAAGTTGTTCACCTTCATTTACAGCTGGCAGGTTTTCTGTTGGAGCAGTAGCGGTGCTGCCTGATGCAACAGATTGAGTTGAAATGATTTGATCGCCATTCATAAAGGTAACAGTGTAGTAGGTGACAGAAGGCGTGCTAGGTCCGCTTGGCACGCTTGGGGTTTCGGTAGTGTCGCCAGGGGTGGTATCGGTATCACCAGGGGCAATGACTTCGCCATCACCGATGTTGACATCGCTGTTGCTGTTGTTTTCAACTTTTGTCCCTTCGGTGGTGACGGTGGCATCGGATGCACTTTCTTCGACAACAACGTTGGAAACAGTGCCATTGCCTTCAATGATGGTATTGCTAGCACCAGTGGTTACTTTGTCAATGGTGGCGCTGCTTTGTGTTTTGATCACGCTGTTGCTGGCTGTATCTGCAACATCAATGCTTGAGACAGTGCCCGCCACGATGATGGTCGTATTTTTGGCATTAGTAGTCACGTTGTCTGCGGTTGCGGTCTTGGTCAATGTGATGGTGGCTTCGTGAGCTTCTTCCGCAACATTAATATCGTTGGCGGTGCCAGTGAGTTCAACATTGACGTTTGCTGCTGCAACGTTTACTGTGTCGACGCGGCCTTCAATTTTCACATCTTCTACGCCATTGTCGATGAGAACAGTTTCTACGTTGGCGTTGCCTTCAACAGCGATACGAACAGCGCCGTCGATGCGTTCAACAGAGATGGTGTCGATTGTTGAATCGCCTTTGATGATGACGGAGTTTTCACCACCGCCGCGCACAATGAGTTGACCGTCTACGGTGACATTATCGAGAACAACGTGGCCGTCGCCAACGCCTTCAGCGATGATGAGGTCGCCGGTAATGGTCATGTCTTTTAGGGTAACATCATCGGTGCTGACAACTGCAGAACCGTTAACGTCTCCGGTATATTCGCCAGACGCTTGATAAAGATCGGCAAAGATGTTGTTGAAAATGGTGATGACTTCTGCACGGGTGATGCCGTCGTTTGGTCGGAACTGACCATCACTGCCATGAATGTAGCCCTTTGCTGCCATGGCGTTGACAGCGTCTTTGGCCCAGTCTGCCACATCGGCATTATCGGTGAAGCTTGCTTCCGGTGCGTTTTCAGTGTCAAGAGAAAGCACGCGGGAGAACATTGCAACGGCTTCCTGACGGGTGATGGTGGCATCTGGCTTAACAGTGCCGTCTGGATAGCCGCCGATGACCCCAGCGGCATTGGCTTTAAGAATGACATCAGTGTACCAGGTGTCTTGCAAATCACTGAAGGTGTTATCTGCTTTGGTCTGGTAGTCCATGACACGATCAAGCATGGCTGTCATTTCTGCACGAGTGATGCTGTTGTTTGGACGGACGGTACCATCTTCATAGCCTTTGATGACACCATAATTCATCCATTCAGTGATAACTTTTTCTGCCCAATGGCCATCAAGATCACTGGCTGTTGTTTCGCTCGCAAAAGCTGAAAATGGAATCATCGTCATGATCATTGATACAACCATTAAAAGACTAATAAAACGTTTTTTTGATTTTTTTAGCATGTTTTCCTCCTTGTTTTTTGTTGCGGTACAGTTATTAAAGACGTACAGTTTAAAATTGACACCTCCATACATATTTATTATCACCTATACTGTAGCACTGGCGGATAGAATTGACAAGGAAAAGATAGAAAATAGATGACCTTATTTATCATATAAAAAGAACAGATAGTGTTCTGATGGTGAATAAATGGGATTGTGAATTCAAAAAGAGAATGATCCTATTTTTCTAAAGAAAGGCACATAAATACCGCGGACCATGCAGTGGAAAAACTGCGTGGTCCGCGGTGTATGGTTATTTGTTTTTTGATTTTTTC
>CALAKO010000176.1 GCA_937922955.1 uncultured Peptococcaceae bacterium
CGCATTCAATGATGGCTTGGTACGAATTATCTATGAGCATTTCTATTCCTCAACACGCTTGCAGCCGCAGCCAAATATCGCCAAAAAGCTCATGCTGAACAGCCACAATCTCATTTTGTCGAATGCACTCCAATAATGCCAGAAAAAACGTGATCATTTCATCGGTCGAACCACAGGCTTTGAGCACGTTTTGGAAGGTTGGAAAGGACGACTCGCGGCAGAATTGCAGCAAGCTGTCTTTCAAGCCTTCGATGGAGAAGCTCATTTTTTCGATCACCATGATCTGAGTTTTCTCTTCGGAATAGGCTTCCAACACTTCAAACGCCGTCAACAGCACCCGTGCGTCCAGTCCTACGGGCGGTTCGATTTTCTTATATTTCTCACTGAGCGCCTTCGTGTCCACTTTGCGCGTGTAATACTGCGCCGACGCGTCCCGCAATTCCTCCAAATCGCCGGACAGCTCCTTGAAAAAGCGATAGGCCACAATCTGATCCACCAGCGTTTGGCGGGGATCCTCTTCTTCCTCCTGATTTCTGCGTTTTGGCAGCAGCATCTTCACTTTGATGCGCACCAGCTGCGCCGCAAACAGCAGAAAATGGCTGGCAATTTCAAGGTTCATGCTTTGCGCGTCTTCCAAATACATCAAGTATTGGTCCGTCAGTTCGTTGATCGGAATGTCGTAGACATCGATGCGGTTTTTTTCCAGCAAATGCATCAATAAGTCCATCGGGCCATCGAAGTGGTCCAGATGAAATTCGAGGGTTTGCAACACCCTTCCCTCCTACTATGGATAATCATTACTATTATAGCATATTAGACCCCATATACAAACCTTTACTTTGTTCAGTCGGCCAGCGACAGATAGAAGCGGTCTTTATGCTTGAAGACGTCCACCTCGGCACCGTAGAAATCGGACAGGTTTTCGTACTGAATCATGTCGTCGATGTTGCCTTGTGAGTGGACCTCGCCGTTTTTCAGGAGCAGGGCCTTGTTGAACACAGGCAGAATTTCATCGGTGTTGTGGGTGACAAGGATGAAGGTGATGTCGCTATCAGCCAGTTCGCCAATGGTCGTTTCCATGTCGCGGCGGGCAAAAATATCCAGCCCGTTGAAAGCTTCGTCAAAAATGATGATGTCCGGATTGTTCATCAGGGCGCGGCCAATGAGCACCTTCTGCTTTTCGCCCTGGCTCAGCATGCCGTACTTGCGCTCGGAAAGATGACGGATTTTGAGCTTGTCCAAAATCTCGTTGGCGCGAGCCACGTCGTCGTCGTCCACTTTTTCCCACAGGCCCAGGGAGGCAAACTTGCCGCTGAGCACGATGTGCAGCGGGTAGTCGTTCACTGGAATGTACTGCGAGAGCGCCGAGCTGACCCAGCCGATGCGCTTGCGCAGCTCGATGATGGACGAACGGCCAAATTCAAATTCCAGCACCTTCACATGGCCTTCCGACGGAAAAATGTAGCCGTTGACCATATTCAGGGTAGTGGTCTTCCCAGAGCCGTTTGGCCCTAAAATGACCCAATGTTCGCCGCGTTTAACGTGCCAGTTGACGTGTTTTAAGATGTGCTTCCCGTTTCTAATGTAGGAGACGTCATCCAAGCTGATAATTTCTTCCATGATTTACTTCATCCCTATCGAATCTATTTTTTCAAAATCGTCGTGTTCGCCTTTCTTTTGGCGTGTCATTAAGGTTTTCGTGCATTCGTTGACATCGCCGTCTTCGAAGAGCACGTGATAAATCTGTTCCAGGATTGGCATTTCAATGTGTCGTTCCTGTGCAAGGGCATGAGCGGCCTTGGTGGTGGAAACGCCTTCCACGACCATGCCCATGTCGTTCAAAACATCGTTCAGTTTCTTGCCCTGGCCCAGCATGATGCCGGCACGGCGGTTGCGGCTGTGCTCGGAGGTGCAGGTAACAAACAAGTCGCCCACGCCCGTCAGGCCCAGGAAGGTGTAAGGTTCGGCACCCAATGCCACGCCCAGGCGGGTGATTTCCGCCAGACCGCGGGTCATGAGGGCCGCGCGTGCGTTGTCGCCATAGCCCAGGCCAATGGTCATGCCAATGGCCAGCGCAATGATGTTCTTCAAGGCGCCGCCCAGTTCCACACCGACGACGTCTTTGCCGGTGTAGACGCGCACGTTGTCGTTCATGAAGATGGTCTGCACGGCTTCAGCGGCCTCGGTGTTGGACGATGCGGCCACCAGCGCCGTTGGCATATTGCGGCCAAATTCTTCGGCGTGGCTTGGGCCGTAAAGCACCACATAGCGATTCAGCGCGTCCTCGCCGAGCACGTCGCTGTACACTTCGTGCACGCACTTGCCGGTGGCGGTTTCAATCCCCTTGGCCACGTTGATGAGCACGCCGGATGCGGCGGCAAATTCGTCGCGGTGCTCTTCCAGCAGCCCGCGCTGGCTCTGGGTTGGCACCCCAATCAAGAGAAAATCGTAGTCGCCAGCGGCTGGCCACTCGGCCGTCACGCGCAAGGTGTCGTGCAAGGTCACCCCCGGCAGGTACTTTTTATTTTCGCGGCTTGCTGCCATGTCCTCCATTTGTGCGGCGTTGCGGCCCCATAAGGTCACATCGTGGCCGTTGAACGCCAATACCTGTGCCAGTGCTGTGCCCCAGCTGCCGGCACCATAAACAGCAACTTTTGCCATCTTAGGTCAACTCCTTTTCTGACCAATCTTGTTTTCCGTTCCGTTTAATAGTCGCTTAATGTTTCCACGGTGCAGCCAGATGATGTAGCAGACGCCGCAAGCGATGATTCCAATAACAATCGGTGGCTGTCCTTCAAAATACAGCAAAAATGGGCAAATGATCGCCACGGTGATGGATGCCAGCGACATGTATTTGGTGACTTTGACGATGATGGCCAGAATCACCAAAAGAATGGCCAGCGTCACCGGCGATACGTAGAGCAGTGCCCCACCGGCGGTGGCGATGCCTTTGCCGCCTTTGAAGTGGAGCATCCAGCTGAAGGAATGCCCGAAAATGGCGCAGACAAAGCCAATCATCATGCCCAGTTCGCCGCCCAGGTGGTAGCCGATGAAGGCGGAGAGATAGCCCTTGAGGCCATCCAGCACAAGCACCAGCGACGCCCACTTGATGCCCAGCGTGCGCCAGGCATTGGTGAAGCCTGGGTTGCCGCTGCCTTTTTCAAGGATGTTGACCCCGCGCAGGCGCGCGATCATCCAGCCGAAGGACAGCGATCCCAGAAAATACGCCACAACAACAATGATGATGATG
>CALAKO010000177.1 GCA_937922955.1 uncultured Peptococcaceae bacterium
GTGTTAGTATCATGCAATTAGAATCTGGATTAGATGAAGGGCCGGTTTTTAAAATGGCTGAAATTGCTATTCGGCCTGAATGGAACAAAAAGGATCTTTTCGACGCGTTGGCAATTCTTGGGGCAGCTTGTTTGACAGAAACATTGAATGAGTTATCTGTTTTGACACCGATTCCTCAAAACCATCAAGAAGCAACCTATGCACCTATGTTTGGCAAGAAAGATGGCTGTATTGATTTTTCAATGGCAGCGGAAGATATTGTCAATTTAAATCGTTCGTTGATGCCAGATGACTGTATATACACATTTATTAACAATAAACGAATTGCCTTTAAGAGCGTATCGGTTTCTGATAATATAGATATCGAGCAGGAGGTGCCAGGCACGGTCATCAATGTTTCAAAGCATGCTCTTCTGGTAGCTACAGGAAATGGTGTGTTGTGTGTAACAGAACTTCAACCTGCTGGGAAAAAAGCAATGCCTGTTCATGCCTTTTTAAATGGCTATATGTTGAAAGTTGGCGATCGATTTATAAATGAGGGTTGACGTGCGATGATTTTTGATATCTCGATGATTGTTTTAATACCGGGGATTTTATTGACTGTTTATGCACAGGGCAAGGTAAGTTCGACCTATAAACACTATTCGAAAGTATTTTCTCAAAGTGGATATACTGGTGCTCAGTTTGCCAGAAAAATGTTAAATGATAATGGACTGTACGATGTGAGCATTACTCAAGTGAGCGGTCATTTGAGTGACCATTATGATCCACGAGCAAAACAAGTTAGACTGTCTGCTGAGGTATATAATGGAACGAGCATAGCCTCTCTTGGCATTGCCGCTCATGAAGTAGGGCACGCTGTTCAACATGCAACGAACTATTTCCCATTAACGATTCGCAATGCAGTAATTCCGGTGACAAACTTTAGCAGTAACTTTGCCATTCCATTGGTGTTATTGGGACTCATTATGAATAGCTTGTCTTTGATTCAGCTTGGCATTCTGTTATTTTGTGCGCTTGTGTTTTTTCAACTTATTACTTTGCCTGTCGAGTTTAATGCAAGTAATCGTGCGATTGCAACACTTGGTAGCGAGCAAATTTTAATTGGTTCAGAATTGAATGGTGCAAAAAAGGTGTTGGGTGCAGCTGCATTAACGTATGTAGCCGCTCTTGTTACATCTCTCTTGCAACTTTTACAACTTGTTTTGATATTTAATAGAAGTGATGACTGAGAATAGAAATGGTGATAGATAAATGGAACAAAATGCGCGAAATATCGCTTACCATATATTATTTGATGTCAATGTGAATGGAGCCTATGCCAACTTATCGTTGGACAAGGCTCTTTTGCATTCAAAATTAAATAATATTGATCGGCGATTTGTTACTGATTTGGTATATGGTTCGATTAAAATGCAATTACACTTGGACCATGTATTAAAAACTTATTGTGATTTAAAACGTGTTGACAAAAAAACTCTCATCTTACTAAGAATGGCTGCGTATCAAATAATCTTTATGGATAAAGTGCCTGAACATGCAGCTGTTAATGAAGCGGTTACTTTGGCAAAAGAGTTGGGGCTTCACACCGACAAGTTTATTAATGGTGTTTTGCGAAGTATCATTAGACAAGACAAAGAGATCGCATGGCCAAACAAACGCAAGCAGATCAACCAGTTTTATTCAAAATGGTATAGCTTTCCTCAATGGTTGATTGATATCTGGGTTAAGGAGTATGGATTTGATGCAACGGAACAGCTTTGTATTTATTTTAATTCTCCAGCGCCAACATGGATACGAGTTAATACATTAAAAACATCAGTTGAAGAAGTGATTTCTGCTTTCAAGCAGATGGATGTGGGATTTGAACAGCATTCAGATCTGTCAGAAGCCATACGAGTTGATTCTTTACAATTGATCAAGCAGTCGGAGCTATTCAAGCAAGGAAAAATACTTGTTCAGGATTTAAGTTCAATGCTGCCGGCAATAGTTCTTAATCCATCAAAAAATAGCTGTGTTTTAGATATGTGCGCAGCTCCAGGTGGAAAAACAACACATCTATCTGCTATAATGAATAACAGCGGAAAGCTTATTGCTTGCGACCTGCATTCGCATCGTGTTAAGCTTATCGAGCAAAACGCAAAGAGACTTGGTGTTCATAATATTAAATGTTTTTCTGCGGATGCTACACAACTTCCTAGCGAATTTGAGAACGCATTTGACGCAATATTATTGGACGCTCCTTGCAGTGGATTGGGCGTGTTGAATAGGCGCGCAGACCTTCGATGGAAAATACGTCGAGGTTCATTGGATGAAATTGAGGCGTTGCAGCGATCTTTGCTAGAAGCAGCGGTTAGATATTTGAAACCAGAAGGAACGCTTGTATACAGTACGTGTACGCTAAATAAAAAAGAAAATGAGTATCAAATTGAAAATTTCTTAAAAGCGCATCCTGATTTTGAAGTAGTTCCTTTTTCATGTTTAAATGATCTGTGCGAAACAGGGATGAAAACGGTATATCCTTTTGTTGACCATTCGGACGGGTTCTTTATTGCCAAAATTAAAAGAAAGGACTAAGAGTGTCTTGGATATTCGTGCGTATGATTTTGAAGAGTTGCAAAAATATTTACTGTCAATTGGAGAACCAAATTTTAGATGTAAACAGTTTTTTTCATGGTTGCATAATCAGCAAATTGAAG
>CALAKO010000178.1 GCA_937922955.1 uncultured Peptococcaceae bacterium
ACAAAAGAAGTTTCTGACTCATTGGTTTTCTGTTTGTCATTTCAATCTCTCCTCAATTCAGATTAAGATGTTTGATATATTCTTTGCCGGCCAGCAAAAGTTTTCTTTATGGTTCTAATTATAGACACTTATTTTCATTTAATCCATCAGAGAAGAAATGCACATCTCGTTACTTTCAAACATCAGTTGAAACTAAAAAATTCTTCCTAAAAAATAAAAACAGAGGAAGGCACGCTCCCTCTATTTTTACTATATTTAGAACAATCCAATCAAATGCCAATAGCCAGTCATAATAACAACAATGCCACCAAGCACCAATACCGATCGAATAGCATTGAAAACAAGGAAATCTTTAAATTTCATTAATCCAAAACCATAAATAACCAAATATGGTACATATTCATATGGCAACAGAATGGCTTCTGCGCAAGCATTGATGGCATACGCAAATGGCAGCGGACTATATCCAAGATTGATCGCCATTGACAAAAGTGGAACCGTCAATAAGGACCAAATAGCCATTGGTGTCATTAAGAAATTCATTAAGAAAACAATACCAAAAACAACCGCCATGATTACCATAGAATTATTATTGCCATTCAATAAGGATACACAAACGTTAGCTAATACCTCTGCCAAACCCAAACTGGTTGCAACGGTCCCAATGGCCATGCAGCTTGCAATGAAGAACAGTGTTTTGAAGTTGGTTTTATCAACCGTTTTATCCACAGCACCATTCAAACATGGGAGATATAAGAAAAATGGAATAACCGCAAACCCAATTTCCATTGGCAATCCTGTCCACTGAACAGTAAACACGTAGATAATAAGCACTACCAATACAATTGCATTTACTTTTTCCCAGCGAGTCATCTTCCCCATTGCAGCCAACTGCTCTTTAAAATAAGTAATATCGCCGATACCTTCTTTAGGACGATACATTAAATAGGCGATAAACAGAATACCAATCGAAATAAAGAACAATGGAAAGTTGTGCAGCATCATTGACAAAGGAGTAACAGGATTATCTCCTAAAAATTCTGCCCCCATGGTATTAATAACGCCCCAGCTTGCTGCCATATAGGTATAAGAATGAGCCGTTGCACAACCTAAAATGCACGCAGCCCCAAGACCAGCAGCAAATTTTGTGCCCATTTTATTTATAGAGGCACATAATCCAACCGCCATAGCTGGTACAATAACAAATGCAGCCCCAAAGGTCATGATGTTCATGACAACACCCACAACCATCAATGCCAACATCAGGAAGAAATAGTTCCCTTTTACTTTACACATCATATAAAATGCTACACGCTTCAACAATCCACAATGTTCAAGGCTGGCCGCCATGAAAAACGCACCAGCAATCATCAGCATGGTTGTCGTTGTCCAAGAAGACATGGCAGTTGCCGCGTCTGTCACGCCAAAAAACACCCAAAGGCTTGGTAACAAGAGTGCTACGCCAAAATCTGGTACTATTTCAAAAGCGCTCAAAGCCAAACAGAAAACAGTGATTGCAAAAAACAATTTAACCTGATGATTATAAAAACCTTCTTCTGGAATAAATAGAAAGATTGCTGCTAAAATAATGCAAACTGCCCATTTTATGTACGTTGATTTTCCTACTTTTAAATTTGGTACAGTACTCATTGTTTTCTACCCCTTATGATAGTCATAAAACAAGGGCTGCTATGAATAGATCTTGATACGTTTTGCATAACAGCCCAATTGTCAACTAACCCTTTATTATAAAACCAATTAAAATTCTTCTTCAAAAATCTGGTACACTGGTGCCCCTTCGCACTGATGAGGCATTCTTACACCACCCAATGCTGCGACCGTTGCCGCAAAGTCAACTTGGCGAATGATTCGTTCTGTTTCATGCCCTTCTTTAATGCCTTCACCTGCCGCAATAAAGATTGGAGATACGGACGTATCTTTTTCACCATATGTTGTTGACAAGCAATCACCATGGTCGAAGTTGTAACCTTCTGCCATCCAGTAGCAAATATCACCACAATCTGGTCCACCATAACCAAGCAGTACCGCATCTTTGTTGCGCAATGCCAGCGCTACAATACGTTTTCCGGTCTTCTTATCTTTGTACCCATACAGATCGGTCATGATCTGCTCTTCCAGTTCGTACTTATCGGCTGGATCGACGATACCGTCAACCACTGTCCCGTCAGCAAGTTTATGCTTATTACGTCCTTTTAGATTGATGTGAATATTACACTCGCGGGTTGCAATGGCTTTGGTTCTTTCCCAATCGATTTCTGCTAATTCATTGCCGTTTTCATCATATTTCACATTGGTATAACCCAATTCTTGCATAACACGAAGGTTAACACCAGCTGGATCGCCCAGGAACTGAAGGTCATGCT
>CALAKO010000179.1 GCA_937922955.1 uncultured Peptococcaceae bacterium
CCAGATGTTCTATGGGTCATTTTATTTGTTGCACTTAGATTGTAAATTCAAGTGCATAAAAAATATGAGAAGTGGTCGAGGACTGCTTCTCATATTTTTTTAGGAAACATGCATTGGAAAGATAGAAATTTGTGAAAGAGAAGTGATGAAAGTGTTGAAGGACATGTTCACCTTATAAAAGATGTGTGATATGATGGCTAAAGAAAATACTAATAGGAGGCAGTGGGAATGAACAAAAATGATTTATTATTATACGTCATTACAGACTGCGATCATTTGCAGGGTGAAGAATTATTGAAACGTACGGAGCAAATGCTGCAGAATGGTGTAACAATGCTTCAATATAGAGACAAGCATGGACAAGCAAGAAACGATGCAAAGGCACTGCAAGAATTGTGTAAACGTTACCATGTTCCATTTATTGTAAACGATGATGTGGCGCTTGCAGTAGAACTTGATGCCGATGGTGTTCACGTTGGACAGGAGGATTTGGCAGCAACCAGTGCAAGGGCGCAGCTGGGACCAGATAAAATTGTTGGTGTTACGGCTAAGACATTGGAACAGGCACGAAAAGCTGTGGCCGATGGTGCGGATTATCTCGGTGTTGGTGCATTGTTCCATAGTGTTAGCAAAGATTCCAGCCTCATAAGCCGCGATACGTTGAAGGAGATTTGTGCTAATGTAAATATTCCGGTTGTGGCGATTGGCGGTATTAATGAAGATAATGTTGCAGTTTTGGCTGGAACAGGTGTTGCTGGAGCCTCTGTGATTAGCGCGTTATATAGCTATCCAGCACCGGCACTGGCGACAAAGCGTTTGGCTAGGAAGTTGAACATTATTGTTCATGGCGATCCTGAAATGAAGGGGATTCTCGCAGATGTTGATGGAACATTAACCGATACGCTTGGATTTTACCAGGATTTGGTTCCTGGATACCTACGGGACCATGGATACCGTCCAGGTGGCGATTTGGCGCAAATTTTAGCCGATAAGACCATGCCAGAGAGCGTCGGATACGTGAAGCATAATTACTCTGGGACATTTGGCGTAGGTCAGGTTGTCGATGAGCTTGAAGCGGAGCTTGAATGGTACTATCATACCGAAGGACAAGCAAAGCCAGGAGTAAAAGCTTTTCTGTCAAAAGTGAAGGAACGTGGCATACCAGTTGTTGCGACGAGTATTCATGATGCAGAAGTATGCCGGACCTTATTTGATCATGCTGGCATTCAAAACGACATTCGAGATATTGCAAGTGGTTGGGAAAAACGTTTGCCGGGTGGAGATTCAGCATTGTTTGCGATTGGCGTAGAAAAATTAGGATGCCCTCCCGAACAAGTGTGGGCGTTTAATGATGGTGTGGAAGGCGTGTTTGGGGCCAAGGGAGCCGGTGTAAAAATTGCTGCCATCCATGATTCCAATCATAGTGAAAAAGAGTGGAAGCAAATTGTTAAAATCGCAGATGTTGCGTTTATGGACTGGCAGGAAGCTCTTGAATGGCTAAATTAATTGCAAAAATCGATTGAAAGATGTATTTAATTGCAAATAAATCAGATATTAAAAACATAAATAATTCTTATCGTATCTCTAGACATCCAGCTTATACTATGATATACTAAAACCATGAAATAAGTGGTAAATAATATGCGAATATGCGGTATTAGGAACCGAATGATATTGATAATAAATTTTAGGAGGAGAAATAAAATGGCTGTTCTTGTTAGAGATGTAATGATTCAGAATCCTGTAACCCTGAGTGATGAAGCGACCATTGGTCAGGCTGTAGAAGTTTTCGCTGAGAAAAAGGTTGGTTGTCTGCCACTCGTTGATAAAAAAGGCGCTTTGACAGCGTTCCTTTCTGATGGTGATATTGTAGATTATGTTGTGCGTAATGTTCGTCGCCGCAATAATCAGTATAACCACATTAGATCTTGGTATCAGGTTGACTGCTTTGGTTCTTATTTGAAAAAATGCGTTGATGACCACGCATACCAGGCAGCTACTCACCATGTCATCACTGTTGAATCCACTGATACAGTAAGAAATGTATCAAAGTTGATTCAGAAAAAACATTTAAAACACATCCCTGTTCTTGACGAAGGCAAGTTTGTCGGTATCATTACCCGTAATGATATTATCAATGGTCTTTTTAAAGATTATCTGGCTAACCCAGATGCAGAATGTGTTGAAAGCGGTCAGGAAGACGATTTTTGATTAATCGTTTAATATTGTTGCAAGGAGCTCTATTTTCGGACTAGCATGGAATACGTTCTTTAAAAAGTAACGGAGGGATTATGATGTCAGGAAACAGTTTAACAAATGTTGCGATTGCAGATATTATGGTTGAAGATGTGAAATATCTTAAAGATACTTCAACAATCGCTGAAGCAGTAGAAGCGTTTTCAAAGTATCGTGTTGGTGGATTCCCCGTTGTCGATGAAGCAAATAAGGTTGTAGCGTATTTGTCTGATGGGGATATCATCCATTATATTCTCTATCGGGCTGGTGCGCAGGGTATTGTGTTCTTTAAACATTGGTCAGATATGGATGTTGATGCGTTGGAAAAAGCAGCATCTGCTGTTTCCGATGAATCTGTCATGGCTTGTGCAACGCGTAATGTTCGTGTTGCAGAGTACAATGAAAATTTGCGTGAAGTAGCGCAATACATGGATCGCAAGAAATTAAAGAATATGCCAGTCGTACGCGATGGCGTGCTGATTGGTGTTATCAGTAGAAATAGTTTGATCAAGAAATTCTTTGAACAATATGCAAACGTAGGAAATGCAAAGTAATTGAAGGCGAATTGCTACTCTTAAAATGATAGTAACGGGGCTGTCGCAGTAAGCGGTAGCCCCTCTTTATCAGGATTCAGTAAAAACACAA
>CALAKO010000180.1 GCA_937922955.1 uncultured Peptococcaceae bacterium
ATTATCTGCCGCTGCAGAAAACGAAGGAAGATGCGATCATCACCCAGTATCCAAAGGACGATGTGGAATCCATTGGTCTCTTGAAAATGGACTTTCTCGGTCTGCGCACCTTGACGGTGGTGAACAAAACCATCGAATCCATTCGTGCACGTTATGGTGTAGACGTTGATTTTAACACCATTCCAGACGATGATCCGGAAACGTATCAAATGCTGTCGGTGGGTGATTCCATTGGCGTGTTCCAGCTTGAAGGCACCGGCCTCCGTGCTGTGCTCAAGGAGCTGCAGCCGAACAATCTGGAAGACATCATCGCGCTGGTGGCGCTCTATCGCCCTGGTCCGCTCGGAAGCGGCATGGTCGAAGACTTTATCGCCCGCAAGCATGGTGAGCAGGCCATCACCTATCTTGATCCGAAGCTGGAGCCGATCCTCAACACCACCTACGGCGTCATTCTCTACCAGGAGCAAGTCATGCAGATTGCTTCGGCGCTTTCTGGTTTCACCCTCGGCGAAGCGGACATGCTGCGCCGTGCCATGGGGAAGAAAAAGCCGGAGATTATTGCCGGCTATAAAACTCAGTTTATTGAAGGGGCGCAAAAAGGTGGCACCTCTGCCGAAACGGCGCAGAAAATCTTTGAGCTCATCGAATATTTTGCTGGTTACGGCTTCAACAAGAGCCACAGTGCCGCCTATGGTTTGTTGGCGTTCCAGACCGCCTGGCTCAAATGCCATTATCCGAAGGAATTCATGGCAGAAACGTTGAATTCGTTCATCGATCGTCTTGATAAGGTGACGTTCTACATCAATGAGTGCCGCCGCTTGGGCATTCCGGTGCTGCCGCCGGACATCAACGCTAGTGGCGCCAATTTTACGGCAACGGACGAAGGGATACGTTTTGGTATGAGCGCCATCAAAGGCGTGGGCCAGCATCCGGTGGACATGATTTGTGAAGCGCGGGCTGAAGCGCCATTTACATCCTTCCAGGATTTCTGCACCCGTGCAGAAATTGGCGGCACGCTCAACAAGCGTGTCATCGAAGCGCTCATAAAATGCGGGGCTTTTGATTCGTTGGGGCAAGGAACCCGCGGTCTGCTCGCAGTACTCGATGAATGTGTGGCTCAGGCGCAGCAGCTGCAGAAAAGCCGCAACTCCAATCAGATGTCGCTCTTTGATTTTGTGGACGCACCAGCACTTAACGAAGTGACCGTAGAGATTCCCAACAACGAAGAGTTCGATACGAACGAGCGCTTGCGCTATGAAAAAGAGCTGCTCGGTATCTACGTTAGCGGCCATCCGCTGGACAGTGTGGAGGAACAAATCAAGCAGATCGCTGATTGCAGCATCGGCGAAATCAGTGAAAAGCTGGACAACGTCAGCGTCACTCTTTGTGGGATTTTGTCAGGCATTCGTATGCAGACCACAAAAAAAGGCGACCTCATGGCCTATGCATCGCTCAGCGACCGTGAAGGGGACATTGATCTCCTGATTTTTCCACGGACGTTGCCGCAGGTGCGCAGCCAGCTGGAGGAAAACAACATTTGCAAGGTCGTTGGTCGTGTCAGCATTCAGGATGACGAAAAGAAAATCTTCGCCGAATCCATCGAGCCGCTGCGTCTCAACACCGTGGACCCTGCCAAGGCGCCGGTGCGGGTGTTTGTGAAAATCGCCGATTCTTTGTTTTACGATGAGGAAGCTGTGCTGCAGTTTCTGTCCCGGGAACCGCGCGGCGAGGTACCGGTGTTTTTCTATTACATGGCCGATCACCGTGGCATGCTTTTGAACGAGCGCTATTGGGTGAACGATGATCCGGCACTCTGGTCGCGATTGCGCGACAGTTTTGGCGCTGAAAACATCAATGTTAAAATTGTGCAGCAAGGCTGATGCTGCTACAAAAAAACTGCCTGCCGAGCAGGCAGACAGCCGATTTTGCACCAAGTGCAGCGATAAAATTGAAATAAAGAGGAAAAGAAATAAATGAAAATTGCAGTTTACTCAGGAACTTTTGACCCAATCACCAACGGCCATATGTCCATTATCAAACGTGCCATTGGTCTGTTTGATAAGGTTTACATTGCCGTGGCCGAGGAAACCTATAAAAACACTCTTTTTGACGTGGAAGAGCGCGTGGCGCTGGTCAAGAAAAGTGTGGCGGATCTGGAAAATGTTGAGGCGGAAAAATTTACCGGTCTGCTGGTGGACTACGCGCAGTCAAGAGGCGCGGTGGCCATTGTGCGCGGCCTGCGCGTGATCTCTGATTTTGAATACGAAATGCAGATGGCTTCTTTTAACCGCCATTTGAATCCAAATATTGAAACCGTATTTTTCACTGCCGACGGCGAATTTTCTATGGTAAGTTCCAGCATGATTCGCAACATTGCCAGCCTCAACGGCGACATTCGCGATTTTGTGCCAGCGCCGGTCTATGAAGCGCTGCTCAAGAAATATTGATTCAGCGGTGTTTGGCCAGAGGCAGCAATTCTGATAAATGTGAAATCATGTAAGTGGGCTGGGTGGCCAAGAGGCTATCAAGATCCACTGCTGTGAAACGAACGCCCGCGGTATCCACGTGGGCGTTTTTTCCACATAAAATGTCGTTAGGGCTGTCCCCAATCATCAAACAGTCGTCGGCGCTGACGCCCAGCGCGTCTAGAGTGTAGAGCACTGGCGCCGGATCTGGCTTGTGAGCGGTGGTTTTTTCCGGCCCCACAAGAATGTCGATCAGATCACTGATGCCGATGTGGGCCATCTGGGTGCGGGCATTTTCTTCTTTCTTCGATGTTACAATGGCGTTGATGCAGCCGGCATCGTGCAGCGCCTGCAAGGTGTCACGAGCGCCTTCGATTTCTTTCAGCAGACTCAGGCCAATGGCATCGGAATGTTTGCGGTACACGCGCAGCAATTCGTCGGCATGCTCAGGGTCGAGATCCACCAGTGCCTGCGCCAGCGGAATGCCGAAGGTGGCTGTGATGGTTTTTTCTGGCAGCTCAATGCCGCGTACTTCCCGGAAAGCCTGCTGGAAGCAATGGATGACATGGTGGTTGCTGTCGAGCAGTGTGCCGTCAAAATCAAATAAAAAAGTGGTATATTGTTTCATGTTTTACCTCCGAGATGAATAGGGGTGAGTATATGACGCATTTAAGCGATGGGCCGGGCTCCGTCAAAGGCATCGGTCCGAAAAAACAGCGTTTACTGGAAGGCATGGGCATTCATACGCTGCGAGACGTCCTGCAGCTGTATCCGTTTCGTTACGACGATTGGAGTCAGCTGCTGCCAGTCAGCGAATGGCGCGGCCGAGATACGGCGGTCTTTGTTGGGCGTGTGACCCATGTGGATGTATCGAACACCAGCCGCCGAAATGTGAAAGTGGTGAAGGCCGTGCTCGAAGGCCGCCAGGGTGAAATTGTCGCCACCTGGTTTGGCCGATATCAGATGGAAAAATACTTATATCCCAATGTGCGCATTCTGGTTTATGGACGCGTCAATAGCAATTACAGCATGGAACTTTCTGTGCAAGAGCATCAGTTCATAAAAAATGAGGCACAGTTGCAGAAATTGTTGACCGTGCATCCTGTGTATAGTTTAACAGAAGGCATCGGTAAAGTCGATATGCTTCATCTCAGCGACGCCGCTTTGAAGGCGCTGCCCGAGCTTGCCGAACCACTGACAGCGGAGCAAGCCGAACGACACGGCGTTTTAACTTACCGTGAGGCTGTTCGCATGATTCACCGCCCAGCCAGCATGGCAGAGGCTGAACGCGCCTTTCATGATCTTGTTGTGTATGAATTTCTTGCACTCACGCTTTGGGGCGCGCTCTCTCGCAATCGTTCGCAACAGGGGATTGCGCATACGGAACCGCCGCTTTTGGCGGACGCCTTTGTGGCTGCTTTGCCGTATGAATTGACCGGCGCTCAGCAGCGCGCCATTGCAGCCATCGTTCACGACATGCAGTCGGCTCAGCAAATGCACCGCCTGCTTCAAGGGGATGTCGGCAGCGGCAAAACCAATGTTGCCTTTTACGCCATGCTCGTTGCCGTCTCTAATGGTCATCAGGCTGCGCTCATGGCGCCAACGGAAGTGCTGGCGCGGCAGCATTATGCTGGAGCCATGGCTGCTTTTGCGCCGTTGGGTGTGAATGTGGCATTGCTCACTGGCCAGATGAAGAAGCGCGAGAAAGAAGAAATCCTTGCTGGTCTCGCCGATGGCAGCATTCACTGCGTTGTCGGTACGCACGCGCTCATTGAAGATCCGGTGCAGTTCCAAAGCCTCAGCGTTGTTGTCATCGACGAACAGCATCGCTTTGGTGTGCGTCAGCGTGAAGCTCTCGAACGCAAGGGCTGCCATCCCGATCTGCTCATTACCACCGCCACGCCGATTCCGCGTTCTCTGGCGCTCACTGTTTATGGCGATCTGGCGCTCACTGTCATCGATGAAATGCCAAAGAATCGCCAGAAAGTCCAGACCATGTGGATCAATTCGCCGCGCTTGGCGGCTATGTATGGCTTCATCAAAGAAGAACTTGGGCGAGGACGCCAGGCCTTTATCGTTTGCCCGCTCGTTGAAGAATCGGAAAAGATCGATCTGGAAAATGCCATGTCTCTTGCCGAACAGCTGCAAAGCGATGTTTTTCGTCAATGGACCGTTGGCTTGCTTCACGGCCGCATGCGACCCGATGAAAAAGAGGCCATCATGCAGCAGTTCCGCGACCAGCTCATCGACGTTCTCGTATCCACGACCGTTATCGAAGTCGGCGTGGATATTCCAAACGCCACCATCATGGTCATTATGAACGCGGAACGGTTCGGCCTAGCCCAGCTGCACCAGCTGCGCGGACGCGTTGGCCGCGGCAGCGAAAAAAGTTACTGCATCCTTGTCAGCGACGCCCGCTCCGAGGAGAGCCAGGCCCGTCTCAAGCTCATGGCTACCACGTCCAGTGGTTTTGAAATCGCCGAAGAGGACTTGCGCCAGCGCGGACCCGGCGAGCTGCTCGGCCTGCGCCAACATGGACAGGGTTTGTTCCGTCTCGCTCGTCCGGGCTTTCACCAGGAAGAACTGGCCTTCGCTGAAACCATTGCCCGAGATTGTGCTGGCGAACCGCTCACCGACGGCGCGCGGGAAATGATCCAGGACATTGAACGTAAAATTGTACCATAAAGGAGACTACTTATGAGAATCATCGCAGGAGAGCGCCGAGGCGCCAAGCTTGAAGCTGTTCCCGGGCTCAACACTCGACCAACCGCCGATCGTGTCAAAGAAGGCTTGTTTAACATTCTGCAAATGGACATCGACAGCGATACGGTTGTTCTTGATGCCTTTGCTGGTACTGGCGCCCTTGGTTTAGAAGCGCTCAGCCGTGGCGCCCGTCAGGCTGTTTTCATCGAGAACGATCCTCAGGCTCTTGCCGTGCTTCGTCGCAACATTGCCAAATGCCGCTACGAAGACCGCGTCCGCGTCATCAGCGGCGACGCTCTTAGCACTTTGCCGCAGCTGTCCGGCACAGCCTTTGACCTGATCCTTCTTGACCCACCCTATCAAAAAAATTTATATTCACCGGTTCTTTTTTCCGTCATAAAGTACCATTTGCTGGACGAGTATGGTATACTAGTATCGGAACACTCAAAAACTGTCCCTTTTTCCTGGCAGGAAGAGGGTCTGAACTTGTATAAAACGAGATCCTATGGAGAAACGGTCCTGAACTTTTTTCGGGCTCAATGACACCAGCTGGAGGTAAACGACATGGAAATATTGGATTTAATCGACAAACTTGCCTACATGGCAGAAAATGCGAAACAACCGCTGCTCAATAAAGATCAGATCATCCTTGATGAAAACGAAGTCTACGAACTCATCGATGCGCTTCGCAACAGCATTCCTACCGCCATCCAGGATGCGCAGTGGATCAAAAAAGACGAAGAACGCATCATCGCTGCTGCTCAGGAAGAACACGACAAAATTATTCAGGCAGCCAAAGACCATGCTGCGCTGCTCGTCAGCGAAGACGAAGTGGTACGTCGTGCTAACGCTGAAGCAGAAAACATTCTTGCTCATGCTGATGCACAGGCTCATGAAATCATCGAAGGAGCATTCATCTATGCTCACGACTTGATGGACAAACTGGAAAACCAGCTTACTGTTTATTATGAAGTCGTACAAGAAGGTCGTGCTGATATTCAGAAGTCTCTTGAATCCATGCAGCAAAATAAGCCAGCGGCTTCTGATCTCGACGTTCACACCGAAGAATAAGAGCGTGTCCATGCGCCGTTCTCCGGGGACTTGAATAGAATCTACACGCTTCCGCATTGCGGAGGCGTTTTTTTGTGGAGCGGCATGTCTTCAATAAAAAAACACATCCCACGACGGGATGTGTTTTTTATTCGGGCTTAGCAGTAGCAGCTGGCAGCTGTTTTTTCTTTGAGGATGCTCATTTCCTTGAGGATGAGAATCAGCGCCAGTATAAAGGCAAGGCCATCGGCTACAGGACCAGCCCAAAGCACACCTAGAACGCCCATGCTGTGGCAGAGCAGCATCACTGCCGGAATGAGAAAGAGAATCTGGCGGCTGAGGGAGACCAGGCCGGAACGCACAGGTTTGCCGATGGATTGGAAGAAGATGGCGCTTACGGTTTGGAAGCCGTTGAAGAAGCACAGCAGAGGGAAGATGCGGAAAGACAGCACGGAAAACTCCGTGTAAAGCTGGCCCTGATCGCCGAACAGAGCGGTCAATTGTTCCGGGAACAGTTGGAAAGTGAGGAAGAAGAGCACGGCGACAATGGTGGCGGATTTTGCGGCGAGGGTGAAGGTTTTTTTCACACGGCCGTAGTCGCCGCTGCCGTAGTTATAGCCGACGATGGGCTGGGCACCGGTGGCGATGCCTGTGACAATGGAGGTGAGAATGGTATTGAATTTCATCACGATGCCAAAGGCCGCCAGCGGGATGTCGGCGCCGTAGACAGACTGGGTGCCGCAGTGGACCAGGTAATAGTTGATGACGGTCATGATGACAGCCACAGCGATTTGTGAGACAAAACTGGACACACCCAGCCCGGCTATGGTTTTGAGCAAGGAGAATTGTGGTTTCATGGCGGCAAGACGGATGGTTACCGTTTTAAAGCGCGGCAGATACCAGATGCTGATGGCGAAGTTGAGCAGCTGGCCGATCACAGTGGCGATGGCGGCGCCTTCCATGCCCCAGCCAAAGCCAAGCACAAAGAGAGCGTCCAAAGCAACGTTGGCAAGACAGCCGACCGTCATGGCAATCATGGTTAGCTGCGGGGTGCCATCGGCACGGATGAGCGAGCACAGGCCGCAGCCAACAATAACGAAGGGAAAGCCAAGGATGACGATGCGGCCATAGGCGAGGGCGTATTTCAGGTTGTCCGGTGTGGCGCCAAAAAGTCCCGTGAGCGGTTCAAGAAAGAGGGCGCAGATGATGAAAAAGAGAAACGCTACAATGATCAGCCAGGAAAGAGTGTTGTTGACGCCGTTTTCGGCAGCTTTGCGATCGCCGCGGCCAAGATGCAGGCTGAGAAAGGCGGCGCCGCCATCGCCGATGAGCAACGCAAACGCCATCATGACCATATTGAGTGGGAAGATGACGTTAGTGGCACTATTGCCCAGGGTGCCGACGCCCCAGCCGATGAAGATTTGATCGACGATGTTGTAAAGGGCGTTGACCACCAATGCTACAACACTTGGAATGGCGTATTTCAACATGAGTTTGCCCAGCGGTGCGCTGGCGAGAAGATTATTTTCGTTGTTTTCTATTGTCATGAATCGTATGACCTCCTATGTGATAAAGGAAGGCTTCTTGACGAAGGGTTCCTAATGAGATAGGATAAACCATATGATAATCATAGAGTCAATGAATTTTTGAGAAAGGAGAAAATAATGGAGCGGTATCTATCCATCGGTGAGATGGCCAAAGCACGTGGGGTAAATGTGCAGTCGCTGCGATATTATGAAAAGCTGGGGATTTTGGTGCCAGAATACGTGAATCTGCAGAGTGGTTATCGCTATTATGCACCAGAGCAGATTATGATTTTGGACACGATCATTCTCTGTGTGGATTTAGGCATTCCGTTGAAACGGCTGAAGGATTATGTAGACGATGCAGGGCAGCTGGAATTTGAACGTTTACTGGAAGATGGACGGCAGCAGGCGCAGGAAAAGATGAGAAAAATAGAGACGAGCCTGCACACCATTGATCGAACGCTGCAGCATGTTCATGCGCAGAAAGATTATCTGGGACGGCAGGGGCATTATTCCCGATTTATTTTTGCACGCACGGTGCTAACGCTGCCTTGCCTGCAAACACCAAGCGGTGAAGTTTACGAGAAAACCCTTAGTAGTTTGTTTGATCTTGCTTACGAAAAGGGACTGAAAGCATCTTTTCCGCACGGCATCATATCGCATTACGAGGATGGGCGCTTTTGTGAGGCACGCATGTTTTTGGAGGTGCAGCCGGAAGACTCGGAATGGGTGGAGTGTTTACCAGCTGGCAAGTATCATTGTTACCAGGAGAAGCGGGAAATTCACACCAATCCAGCTCGGGTATTTGCTGAAAACTTGAAGCAGCAGGGTGATGCAGAGATCATCGTTTCCAGTATGTCACCAAGCTCCTACAAATACGATGAAGTGGTGTTGGAATTTCAGCTGTTGCAGACGATGCAGGCATCCGCGCAAGAAAAATAAAAAAGATTGACCTTGCGGTCAATCTTAGAAGGGCTTTGGTTGTATAGCCGGTCTTCAACAAGAGGGCCGGTTTTTGTGTGGAATCACTGGCGTCCAGCGGCTTCATCGATCTCCATACGGATGAACATGAGTGAAAAACTGATGAAAAGCAGCAGGCAGGAAATCCAAATGGTGTGCATAGCGAGCTTTGGCAGAAGAAGGGCACCGAGCACAGCACCGAGGGTGAAAAAGAGGATGATGCCCCAGTAGTAGGCGGCTTTGTGCAGAGTATCGGTGTTGCGGTTCTGGCGATATTTCACCAACGCCTCCATGCCGCTGCGGATGTTGCCAATGCACATGGTGCTGGCAAAGGAACAGCCGTGAACTTTGCGGAAGGTCTGCACCTGCATGGCGCAGGCGAAGGAAACCATGGCGTTGGCGAGCAGATTTAGGGATTCTGGAAGAATTCCTACAATGAGAAGGATGAATATTTCTAGAATCAATACCATCTGACGCCAATGCAACCACTGTGCCTGCTGAAAAGATTCGCGGATCATTTCGGCGACGGCCACGCCAAGGGCGAAAAACAGCAATGGAATCAAATAATGCAGTGATGCCGTCCAATGATGTTCATAGAGTGTCTGACCCAGCAGCACAAGATTGCCGGTCTGCGCATTGGCAAACACCTGCCCTCGGGAGATGTAGGTGTAAGCATCCTGCAGCCCGCCTGACAGCGACAGAAAACCAGCAGTAATAAACGACTCAGACATTTGGCCGGTCTGGCCTTGAAGAAATTGTTTCAAATGGAATTCCATATTGACGATACCTTCTTTGATCAAAATCATCGTGTCGCTGTCTGATCAGGCGACACTGGTTATACAGTATAGCAGAGAGCGGAAGAAATTTCCATGTAAGAATGCAAAACGTTTCCGCAATTGTGGAAACGTTTTTGTGTTTAAAGAGGTTTTGTAAAGAAAGATGGATAATTATGTGCACAAATTTTCTGCAAGAGATGATATAATTCATTATATAGAAATGACTCTGTATTTTTGTTAAAGTTGGCTGAATGATAGAAAGGAACAGGACAGTGGAACCATTCATTCGTTTTAAAGACGTGAAGAAAATCTATCGTGTCGGTTCAGTGGATATTGAAGCGCTGCATGATGTGAGTTTTGAAGTGGAAAAAGGCGAAATCTGCATCATTGTTGGGGCGTCTGGTGCTGGGAAGACGACGCTGCTGAATATCCTTGGCGGCATGGATGCGCTGACGAGCGGTGAGGTGTGGCTGGATGGCAAGAATATTGCTGGATATTCGGACAAGCAGCTGACAACGTATCGCCGTTACGATATTGGCTTTGTGTTCCAGTTTTACAATCTGATACCAAATCTGACGGCGCTGGAAAATGTGGAGCTGGCCACGCAGATTGGTTTGGATCCTGCTGATCCGGCGACGGTGCTGGAAGAGGTTGGGCTTGGCGAGCGTAAGAATAATTTCCCGGCGCAACTGTCTGGTGGGGAGCAGCAGCGTGTGGCAATCGCCCGTGCTTTGGCGAAAAATCCGAAGCTGTTGTTGTGCGACGAACCGACAGGAGCATTGGATTACAACACAGGCAAATTGATTCTGAAGCTGTTGCAGGACACCTGCCGTAAAAACAATATGACCGTTGTCATCGTTACTCATAACCTGGCTTTGTGTCCGATGGCGGATCGCGTGGTCCATGTAAAGAGCGGTCAGATTCAGAAAGTGGAGCTGAACGAACATCCTATGTCCATCGATGACATCGAATGGTGAGGTGAGCGCAATGACGAAAAGCTTACTAAAGTCGTCTCTGCGCGAGATCAAGTCAAGCTTTGGACGCTACATCGCTATTTTGGGCATTGTGGCGTTGGGGGTTGGCTTTTTCTCAGGGCTGATGGTCAGCGAAGAGGCGATGTTGAAAACAGGCGACACGTATCTAAATGAGCAGAATTTCTACGATTTTCGGCTAATGTCGACGTTGGGCTTTGACGACGACGACGTGACGGCGCTGCGCGATGCGTCAGGTGTGACGGCGGCGGATGGAGCCTATCAGGTGGATGCACTGGTGAATGATGGCGGCGATGAAGAAAAAGTTGGCCGTTTTCATTCCATTACAGCGGACGTTAATAAATTGGCTCTGAAGGAAGGTCGCCTGCCAGAAAATGATAACGAGTGTGTCGTGGATTCGTCGTTTTATGCTGGCAGCAGCATTGGGGACACTGTGACGGTTGTGGACAATAATGAGAAGGATACATTGGATGGGCTGTCACAGCATGAGATGAAAATTGTCGGCGTGGTGGAATCGCCTCTGTACATGCGTGTTGGCCGTTACAGCAGTGAGATTGGCTCTGGCGAAGTCGAAGCCATTTACTATGTGCCAGAAAGCGTGTTCACGTCCGAATACTACACCGAAATGTATGTAAGCGTGAATACAGAAGGTGAAATCTACAGCGACGCATACGATGCGTCCATCGATGATGCGGAGCCAACCATCACCAAGGCGGCGGAAGACAGCGTTGATGGTCGTTATCAGGAGATTGTTAATGAGATTAATGATGGCCGAAAGCAAGCACAAGATGGTCTTGATCAAGCCAATACAGCATTAGAGACGGCGAAGAAGGCAGGAGCAGGCGAGGAAACCATTGCAAAGATCCAAGCTCAAGCCGATGAAGCGCAGAAAACTCTGGATGAGTTGACCGTGCCGGAAGAACCGGAGCTGTATGTGCTGACCCGCGACGAAGATGTGGGCTTCCAGTTCTTCAAGAGCGATTCCTCCATCGTTAGTTCGATCGCTAAAGTGTTCCCGATCTTCTTCTTCCTGGTGGCTGCTCTCGTTTGTGTCACAACGATGACGCGTATGATGAATGAGCAGCGCACGCAGATTGGTGTGCTCAAGTCGATGGGTTATGGCAATCGCAGTGTGATCATGAAATACATGATGTATTCCGGCAGCTCGGGGATTCTCGGTTGTTTGATTGGTTACTTCCTAGGTACTTGGGGCTTCCCAACCATTATCTGGAGTGCTTATCGCTATTACTACGCTTTGCCGGATCAGGTCATGTATGTGTTTAATGTGCCGCTCTTGCTGATCTCGTTGGCGGTGACCTTGCTCTGCACCATCGGCGTCACCTGGCTGTGTGGCTACAGTGCGTTGACGCAGACGGCGGCAAACCTGATTCGTCCAAAGGCGCCAAAGGCTGGCAAGCGTAATCCATTTGAACGTGTGACACCGATCTGGAAGCGCCTGTCTTTCCTGCAGAAAATCACGGTGCGCAATCTTTTCCGTTATAAGGCGCGGTTCTTTATGATGATTCTTGGCATTGGCGGCTGTACGGCGCTGATTGTGACGGCGCTGGCTTTGCAGGACAACTTTATGGGAGTGTCCGATCAGCAGTTCAACGAAATCGATCTTTACGACGCCACGGCATCGTTTAACGAAAGCCTTAGCGAAGAAGAAATGGCGGCCTTTTTGGATACAAACGGCGAACGTATCGCCGGTGCGTTGTTCAGCTGCACCGGTAATATGGATATCTCCGCGAACGGTACCACCCACAGTGTGTCCATGAATGCACCGATCGATAATGGTCAGCTGGAAGACTTCTTCAGCTGGCACGCCGATGATACCACTTATGGCTTGCCTGAAAATGGCGAGATTTTACTCGACCGTGGGCTGGCGGATCGACTTGGGGTAACGGCTGGCGATGAAGTGACGGTGCGTGACAGCGACATGCACGAAGCAGTGCTGACGGTTAGCGGTGTTTACGACAACTACATTTCCAACAATGCCTACATTTCACGAGAAACGCTGGCCGATGATTTTGGCAAAACCGATGTCAACAGTGCGTACATTAATTTCCAGGGCGATGGCGATGCGCATGAGATGGCGGCGCAATTGATGAGCGAAGACAGCAACATCACCAATGTGTCTATTTCTCAAGACTCGATGGACATGTTCACCGACATGCTCGACAGCCTCAATGTTATTGTCCTTGTGGTCATTCTTTGCGCTGGTGCGCTGGCGTTCATCGTTCTCTACAATCTGACGAATATCAACATCAGTGAGCGTATTCGTGAGATTGCGACGTTGAAAGTGTTGGGTTTCTATTCTAAAGAGGCCAACGCTTATGTTTTCCGTGAGAATAACGCCCTGACTCTGATTGGTGCGTTGGTAGGGCTGGTCATTGGCAAATTCTTCCATGCGTTTGTCATGGGGCAGATTGTTGTCGATGGGCTCACGTTTGATGCGTATGTCAGCCCACAGAATTATGGCCTGGCGTTGGTGTTGACCATTATCTTTGCTCTGATCACGCAGTTTATCATGCGTCGAAAGATCGCAAAAATTCATATGGCGGAATCGCTGAAATCGGTTGAATAATACCTGTCCCCATTCGCCTGCGCGGATGGGGCGTTTTTGTTATAATGAAGCCAACGATATTATGTATGAGAAGGAGGTTGTGCTATGGAGGCGATCCATGAACTTTACGACGCATTGTGCAGCTGTGAATATGTGTTGGTGGGAGCAGGCGCAGGCTTGTCGGCGGCAGCTGGCATTAGTTTTGCCAATGAGGAGGTTTTTCGACGCGATTATCCGGCGCTTTGGGCGCAAGGTGTGCACAGCGACTATCAGACCTTCAGCTATAAGGGGTGGCTGCCGGGCCAGCGCTGGGGGTATCTGGCTCGGCACATCAAGGAGGTACTCTTGGACACACCGGCACTGCCGCTTTACAGTGATTTGAAAGATCTTTTAGAGGGCCTGAATTATTTTGTCATCACGTCCAACGTAGACCATCAATTTTTCAAGGCGAACTTTCCTGAAGAGCGTGTCTTTGAAGCTCAGGGGCACTACGGGCTGATGGTGTGCAGCGCTGGCTGCGCAGGCGACGAGTGGGACATTGCACCGCTGATCGAGCGCACGCTGCCGCATATCGCTGACGATCTTACTGTTGCCGAAGAGTGGCTGCCGCGTTGTCCGCACTGCGGTGCGTTGCTGCGCCCGGCCTTTCGCGACACCTGCGCTCACGCTGAGGGCGACCGACGCTACCACGATTTTCTCGCTGCCAGCGAGGACGCCAGCATTGCCATCGTCGAGTTCGGTGTGGGATTCAACAGCGCTGGCGTCATCCGCGTGCCGTTTGAGCGCATCACTGGCGAGCGTGATAAGGCGCGATTCTTCCGCGTGACGGTGGACTATGTTGACAGTGACATCGAGATCGCCTATCCGGAGATTCCCAAGCCCATCGCCGACAAATCGCGTTCCATCAATCGCGATGCCGCTGAGGTGATTCGTGAACTGCTGGCGATGAAACGGCAGTAAAAATAATCGTGCCAAGTTCTTTGCGGACTTGGCGATTTTTTTGCAATATTTTTGCATTTTGCAGGGGATTGGATTGACAGACGCCGCCTTTCATGATAAGTTTTAGTATAGATTGATACAGTTTGCACCGAAAATGGTGCTGTTATAGAATAGAGAGGTGTGCGCAATGGTAACAGAACGCATTGAAAAAATCAGACAACACTACGTAAACGCGAAACCGTCGATTTCCACGGAGCGCGCCTGGCTGTGGACCGAGTCTCATAAGCGGACAGAGGGGCTGCCGGTGTGCATCCAGCGGGCGCAGGCATTTTATGACTGCTGCGACCAACTGACGGTGCATATTTTTGAGGGAGAACTCATCGTTGGTGCCATCGGCGAGCATCGCAAATGCGGCATTCTGACACCGGAATTTTCCTGGCTTTGGGTGGACAAGGAAATGGACACCTTCTCCGACCGTCCGCAGGACCCCTACGAAATGACCGATGAGCAGCGCGCCTTCATGCGCGAAAAAGTTTTTCCATATTGGAAGAACAAGTCCCTCGAAGAAGCCTTCCTCAAGCGCGTGCCCGCCGACACCAAAAAAATTGGCGTCGACACTGGTATTCTTGACAACGATTCGAAATGGCGCCAGGCTGTTGGTGAAATCACGCCAGACTACCAGGATGTGCTCTTTAAGAAGGGTTTTGGCGGCCTTATCCGCGAAGCTGAGGAGCACATTGCTCAGCTCGACATGACCGACCCAGAAGACGAAGACAAGCGTGATTTCTATGAATCCACGCTGCTGACCTCTCACGGCATCATCCGTTATGCCAACCGTTACGCTGACGCTGCCGAGGCCATGGCCGAGCAGGAGAGCGACCCAGCGCGCGCCGCAGAGCTGCGTCTCATCGCCCAGAACTGCCGCCGTGTGCCAGAGCATCCACCGCAATCCTTCTATGAAGCGCTGCAGTTTATTTGGTTCGTGCAGATCGGCGGCATTCTCTCGGAAAATCCGCTGTCCCTGAATCCTGGCCGCTTCGACCAGTACATGGACCCCTACTACGAAGCCGATCTTGCCAAAGGCGTCATCACGCCGGAAGCCGCCCAGGAATTGATCGATGCTCTCTGGCTCAAATATTCTGAATGGGTCTGGACCATTTCCTCCAACACCGCTGACTACTTTGCCGGTTACAACCAGTTCCAGAACCTTACCGTTGGTGGCAAAAAACGCGACGGCTCTGACGGCACCAACCCAATCACCTACATGGCGCTCAAAGCCACCGAAGAAGTCAAGAGTCACCAGCCTGGGTTATCCGTGCGCGTGCAGGCCGATTGTCCGAAGGAATTTCTCGATGCCGTCTGTCACCTGGTCAGCAAGGGTACCGGCTTCCCAGCGATCCACAGCGACGCCGTGGGCTACCAGATGCTTTTGAACGCCGGCTATGAACCGGACGACGCCCGCGACTGGAACAACTGCGGCTGCGTCGTGCCGCACTTCCGCAAAACCGGCGAATGGACCGCCGCCGTCAACATGAACTTCGGTTCGGCGCTGGAATACGCCCTCAATCAGGGCAAATCCCTTATGACTGGCGAGCAGATGGGGCTGGACGAAAAGCCAGCAGCAGAAATGACCAGCTATGAAGAAGTGAAAGACGCTTTCTACAAGCAGTTCGACAATCTCTGCCGCCACTCCATCATTCTGACCATCGAAGCTCAGCGCCTGCATAAGGAAATGGTGCCGCGTCCATTCCTGTCCTCCTGCATTGAGCACTGCATGGAAAGCGGCAAGGATCTTTCTCAGGGCGGCGCCAAGTACAACGTTGGTCCGGTCATCACTGGCATTGGTCTGGCTGTCGTCGCCAATTCCCTGGCGGCCGTGAAGAAGCTCGTTTTTGAAGACAAAGTCTGCGACATGGCCACCCTCGCCAAAGCTCTGCAGGCCAACTGGGAAGGCTACGACGAGCTCCGCGCTCAGGCGCAGGCCTGCCCAAAATACGGCAACGACGACCGCTATGTCGACGACATCGCCATCGAAATCGCCAACCATTACTACCACGAAATCCATCAATATAAAGACATCTTCGGTTCCCCGTTCAACACCGCCTTCATGGGCATCTCCAACTACATCCCAATGGGCCGCGTCCTCGGCGCAACGCCGTGTGGCCGCAAGAACGGCGAACCATCCAGCGAAGGCGTGTCCCCATTTGTCGGCACCGACACGTCCACACCGCTGGCTGCCATGCGCTCCGCCGCTAAACTTAATCAGGAAATCCATTCTGGCGGCACGCTGCTGAACCTGCGCCTTGACCACAATCTCGTTGCCACCAAGCGCGGCCAGTCCAATCTTGGCGCCATGATTCAGACGCTGTTCTCGCTGGGCGCCTTCCATGTCCAGTTCAACTGCATTTCTTCCGATGTGCTGCGTGACGCGCAGGCTCATCCGGAAAATTACAAAGACCTGCTCGTGCGTGTGGCCGGGTATTCGACCCAATTCGTCAACCTGTCCAAATCCATGCAGGACGCCATCATTGCACGCACCGAGCACGCAGCATTCTAAGTTCAACAACAGCAAAGGAGGAGGCGGGAGCCGAAGGGTTCCCGCCGTTTTACTATGGGCGGATACATCATGCAACTGCAACATTTCTCGGTCAACGATGGCGAAGGCATTCGCACCATTGTTTTCATGGCGGGGTGCCCGCTGCGCTGTGCCTGGTGCGCCAATCCCGAAGGCCAAACCCAGCGCAACGCCCTCACCCACTGGGCCGACACCGACGACATCCTCGCGGAGCTGCGTCACCAGGCGATTTTCTTTCGTCACTCCGGCGGTGGGGTGACCTTTTCCGGTGGTGAAGCTACGGCTCAGCCGGACTTTCTGAAAGAGATGGTCGATGCCCTTTATGATGAAGGCTTTTCCTTGGCCATTGAAACCTGCGGTTATTTTGACTACGAGCGCCTGGCGCCGACTTTGCGTAAGATGGACACCATCTTCATTGACATCAAACATCCCGACGCCGACGCCCACCGCTGTTTCACTGGCGTGGACAATGTCCGCATTCTCGATAACATCGTGCGCGCCGACCGCGACGGCCTGCCACTGGTGGTGCGCATTCCAACCATCCTTGGCGTCAACGCCGATGACGAAACAATGAAGCAGGTCTTCGATTTCTTCGTGAAAAACGATCTGCACGCCAAGCTGGAATTTCTGCCCTACCATCGTTATGGTGAGTCTAAGTACGAACAGCTCGGCCTCGCCCTGCCGGACGCCGCCTTTGCCACGCCAAGCCAGGAACAGCTCGACCACTGGCAGGCCATGGCCGAAGCCTGTGGCATCGAGGTGGTCAGCTATAAGTGACGCGATAGAAAAAAGCGCCGCTGCATCCACAATGGATGCAGCGGCGTGTACTTGTATTGTAATGTGGTTTGCGTTACAATTATGGAAAGATGACAAAGGAGTGATTGACCATGGAAAAAACAGCTACTTTGAATCTGCGTGTCAGTCCGCAAGTAAAGGCAGATGCGGAAAAAGTGTTATCGCGTTTGGGTATCCCTATGTCGACGGCTATAAACATGTATCTTAACCAGATTGCTCTTACTGGGGGCATTCCCTTTCCTGTAATGATACCGACGGCGCCGCCAACGGTCAATGCCGATCTTATGGATGATGTCACGCTGAACGATAAGCTCATGCGCGGCATCAATGATGTTAAAGCCGGGCGGGTGCATGATGCAGCAGAAGTATTGGCGTATGGCAGAGGAAAACGTTGATGGAGGTCTATAAGGTAAAGCTTACTCAAGAAGCCGAGGACGATCTTAATGCCATTTATGATTACATTTGTGAAACGTTGCAAGCGCCTCAGGCTGCACGGCGTCAATATCATCGACTAGCAGAAGAAATATTAAGCTTGGATTTTTTCCCAGAACGTTACGCTGTGATTGAAGCCGAACCATGGCATTCTATGGGATTGCGGCAGATGCCGGTTGATCGGTATTCCGTATTTTACTTCCTTTGCAAGGACTGCGTATTCGTCACAAACATTCTCTATAGTGCTTCAAATTTGATGGAGAGGCTTAAACGTCATTCATAAACGATTAAAACAAAACACACGCCGCTTGATCTGTGATGGCTCAGGCGGCGTGTGTTTGCGTTTAGCGGCAGAAAGACAGAGGCTGTCGAGTATGCGCCCGGTCTTGGACAAAGCAGGCGGGGTGATTGTCACCATGGCACGTCATGCTGCACAGCAGCAAGCATTTGTCAAATCCCGGCGCGTATAAAAAACAGCAGGACGTTGGTCCTGCTGTTGGCGGTCAATGACCGCGATGCTTTTCTTTGCGTTTGGCGCGTTTTGCGGCATAACGCGCGGCTGCTTTTTCCTCACGAGCAGCGCGTGCCTGTGTGCGTTGGGCCGTTTTTCCAACCTCACGCTGCTGCGCCAGCGCTTGCTGTGCCTTCGTGCCCACTCCCTGCGCCGCGGCAGCCTGGCGCGCGGCTCGCTGTCGCCGCTTGGGATTGCGGTAGTGTATAGGCTGTTCCGCCGTTCCCGCTGCCCCGAAGGACAGCCTGCGAAACTGATTCAGCACCAGCTGCAGCACTTCTACATCCCGTGGTTCAGCGCCGAATGTCACCTTGCACACCGACAGAGTTTCGCCATCCACACGTTCAAACACGCCGATCCAAAATGGATCGTCAAAGAACACCGTCAATGTCAGCGATGTTATCTCCATCCTGGTCCCTCCTTTATAAAAAGATGGACAAAGAAGGGACAACCCGGAGGGGCAGGTTACTGACCTCGCCAGCAGCGAGACGGCCGGGCTACCTTCCGGCTCTGGCGCGCCCGCAGGCGCACGGTGCGTTTTTATCTTTGCCGCAGCCTTTGGCTGCGCTTTCATCATACGCCTGTTGGCCGCCTTCGTCAAGCAATGGGTTCAGCGTACAAAATTGGTCACAGCGCCGCGTTCCGTGTCGGGCAGTGGCACACCGGCCTCTTTGCCGGCAGCAAAACAGCGCATCATCCACACCATATGCCGTGCCAGGTTGCGCAGCGTCTGCATGCCTTCCGCATCGGCGGCAGCATCCTCGGCCACGCGCCCATGGCTCAGGCTCCAATATGTTGAGCCAGCAACAGGCATTTCAGAAATGCCGAAATACTTGTTCAGTGCGTCTAAGCTGGCTGTTGTACCGGCGCGACGGGCTACTGCCACAGAGGCGCCCGGCTTGCAGCGGAACACATCCTTGCCAGCGCTGTAAAAGGCGCGGTCCAGGAAGGAGAAAATACGGCCGCTTGGATGGGCGTAGTACACTGGTGTGGCAAACACAAAACCATCCGCCGCGCGCGCCTTCTCCACAAAAGCATTCACACCGTCCTCATCTCCCAGCACACAGCGCCCAGTTTTGGCACAGGCGCCGCACTGCAGACAGTCGGCCAGCGGCTTGGTGCCAGTTTGGATGATTTCTGATTCCACCCCTTCAGCATCAAAAATTTTTACCATTTCATTCAATGCTTGCATTGTTGTGCCATTAACATGGCTGGAGCCATTTACGAGCAATACTTTCATAACGACTTCCTCCTTATAAATGATTGTATTTTATGAGATCTTTCAGCTGCGCAGAATTTTTTCCAGAGGCTTGCCTTTAGCAAGTTCGTCAACAAGCTTATCGAGCCAGCGAATTTGCTGCATCAGCGGGTCGTCGATGGTTTCTACTTTGACGCCGCAGATGCTGCCTTTGATGAGGGCGGCGTTGGGGTTGATCTGTGGCGCTTCGCGAAAGAAGGTGCCGTAGTCCACGTCCCGCGCCAGCTGTGCCGCCAGCCCGGCGGCGTCGTAGCCGGTGAGCCAGCAGGTGACGCGCTCCACTTCCTCTGGTGTGCGTCCTTTGCGTACAGCTTTGGCCACGAGCAGAGGATAGACCTTGCTGACGGGCATGGCAAATACTTTTTCATTGTCCATGTCGGTGTCCTCCCAAAATCTGATGATGGTGTTATTATACCACGCCGCATGTGACGATGGCAGTGGGCGTTTGGGTGGTAATATGGTAGAATGATGATAATCTTTATGAAAGTGGTGATAATAATGAAGCTTTATCACAACGGTCCGATTTTGACGATGGAAGAAGAGATGCCGCTGGCTGAGGCGTTGGTGGAGGAGAACGGGCGCATTCTCTATGTTGGTGGGCAGGCGGGCGCGGCGGCCTATGCCGACGACGCAGAGCTCGTGGATTTAGCCGGACGCACGTTGATGCCGGCGTTTCTGGATGCACACAGCCATATTTCTGAGACGGCAATGCTGTTGAGTGCGGCCAATCTGCAGGAAGCGCGCTCCTTTGCCGATCTGGTTGCCATTCTCAAAGATTACGCGGCACAACCTGAGGTGGCAGCGATGCCGTTTGTGGTCGGTCTGGGCTACGACCACAACGCTCTGGAGGAGCAGCGTCATCCGGATAAGTTCCTGTTGGACGCAGCATTTCCCGATCGAGCGGTTGTAGTGGTGCACACGAGCATGCACATGTGTGTGGCCAACAGCCGCATGCTGGCAGAGATGGGCGTGGATGCGGCAACGCCGACACCGGAAGGCGGGGCCATTGGCCGTGTTGGCGACTCCCAGGAGCCGGATGGCTATCTGGAGGAAACAGCGTTCAATCCGGTGTACGACAGGGTGTGCAAGCTTCTGGCGGCGACGCCGGAGCGAATCGCTAATACTCAGTATCACTACATTCAGCATGGCATTTTGACCATTCAGGAGGGCGCCACTGATGCACCCATTGTCAGCGCTTGCCGTCAGGCGGCAGAAGCAGGGAGATTGGTCTGCGATGTGGTGGCCTATCCGGCGCTAAATTTTGGTCGCGGCGTGGGGACGGCGTTTGAAGAAAATGCCGATTGCCTGGGTCGTTATAAGAATCATTTCAAACTGGGTGGCTTTAAGCTGATTTTGGATGGCTCGCCTCAGGGGCGCACAGCTTGGCTGAGCACGCCTTATGAAGATAGCGACGATTGCAGCATGGGCTGGCTTAGTGATGAAGCGCTGCAGGATTATGTGGACCAGTGTATGCGTCTGCGGCGGCAGGTGCTGGCCCATTGTAACGGCGATGCGGCAGCGGAGCAGTTCATCAACGCCTGCGAGCGTGCTTTGGAAAAATATCCCTGGGCGGACGCACGGCCGGTGATGATTCATTGTCAAACGGTGCGTGACGATCAGCTGGCGCGCATGGCGAAGCTCGGCATGATTGCCTCGTTTTTTGTGGAGCATGTGTACTTCTGGGGCGACGCTCATCTGAAAAACCTTGGACCGGTGCGCGGGCCGCACATCAGCCCGACGAAAGCGGCGCTGGAACGGGGCGTGGCGTTCAACCTCCACACCGATTGTCCGGTGGTGCCGCCGGACATGTTCCATACTGCCTGGACGGCATGCAACCGTATCACCAAGAGCGGCCGCGTCCTTGGCGCCGATCAGTGTCTCGATGTTTGGCAGGCTCTTAAAGGCTTGACCATTGACGCCGCCTACGCTTATTTTGAAGAAAACGATAAAGGCTCTCTTAAGGCTGGGAAAAAAGCCGATCTCATCCTTGTCGATCGAAATCCATTGGCCATTGAGGTCATGCAGCTCAAGGATATCCGTGTGCTGGCTTGCATCAAAGAAGGCCAGCTGGTGTACGGCAGCTGCTAAGAACGTCGATATAGCACAAGGCCCTCCGTTTTACGAAACGGAGGGCCTTGTTTGCTACAATTGAAGGCGAATGGTCAAGATGTCGTCTGAATAATTGGCATCAATGTGTCCGCCCATTTGCTCCACCAGCGTGCGGGCAATGGAAAGGCCAAGGCCGGTGGAATGGTGGGCAGTTTCGACGGTGAAGAAGCGATCGAACAGCTGGGCCGTGGTGACGCTGTCGAGATCCGCGGCGTGGTTGGCAAAGGTGATAACGGCATCGGCAGACAGATGGACGTGCAGGTCGCCGGCGCTGTATTTGAGGGCATTGTTGAGGATGTTGTTAAAAATGCGCGCGAGGGCTTGTGGGTCCAGTGAGCGCCAGATAGCTTCATCGCAGAGCTGGATGTCTGGTGTTAGGCCGCGTTGGCTGAAGGCGCCGTAGAAAGCAGCCAGGCTTTCGGCGAGGGCGTCGTTGAGGCAGACGGGCGTGCGCGCAAGTGGAGAGTCGTCGGTGAGAATGACCGAATAGCGAAACAGATCCTCTGTGAGCTGGGTCATGGCATCGGTACGGTTGGCAATGATATCCAGATAACGTGTGATGGTGGTCGTTTTCTCTTCCTTTTCAAGGAGATCGAGGGTGCCGCGAATGGCGGTGAGAGGCGTGCGCAGATCGTGAGAAATGTTGGTGACGGCGGTTTTCAGCTCGCGATCACCGGTTTCATAGCGCCGGCGTTGCTGTCGCAGCTCACGCAGCGAGTCATTGATGGCCGCAGCAAGCTGACGCATGCGGGCATCGTGGCAAGAAAGGGTGATGGGTGTGTTGGTGTCGGTGTGGAGCCGGTCATTAAATTGCTGAGCAATGGAGTCGGCAGCTCTGCGCAGCAGGACGATTTTGACGACGAGGGCAGAAAGGATGAGCAGCAGCACGCCGATGATGAGAACAGCACCCATGGGAAGAAGCCTCCTTATTTGATGTCTTTTTTGCGGAACAACAGGTAGCCGAGAAACGTTGCGGCAATGGTGAGAAGCAGGGAATAGATGGGCCAGCGTGCCATATGGTCAAACATTTGATTGTTGATTTGAATGCATTGGGCACTTGGCAGAAAATCGTACAAAAAGCAGATGATGGTGGCAGTGAATGGATGGATTTCATTGCCATAAATGATGATGTCGGTCATTATTGTGTCGATCATGGAGGAGATAATCGAGAGCGCGATCATGAACAGCAGGCCGACGACGGAGGATGTGGCTTTGTGGGACAGGTTCATGGCCAGGGCGACGCTCATTGCGGCGTAGGCTAGGGTGAGCAGAATGCAGTCAAGCATGAGCAGCGCCAACTCTGCCGGTGTGAGCAAGATGGCGCGGAAGAGATGCCAGGAGAGCGCCGAACTCAGGATCAGGCTGGCTGCGAGCACGCAAAGCGCAGCAGCCGTACTGGTAAGAGCGTGGGCAGCGTAGACGGCGGCACGCGTGTGGCCGCAGGCCAGCTTGCTGCGAATGGTGCCCTGGTCGTAGTCGGTGCCGATGGTGAGGTGAATAAAGATGGCATTGATGATGCCGATGCCGGGCAGCATACAGAATAGGCTGGCTTCGGCTGTCCAGCGATTGACCAGCCCATTGTAGTCGAGCATGTTGAAGGTGGAAACGACGAGGATGGCGGTTCCGATGACCGTGAATGCCAGGCAGGCCCAGAAGGCTTTGTTACGCAGCACTTGGACGGCATTGGCGGTAAGCAGTTTAAGCATGACGCGCACCTCCTACGAGAGACATAAAGAAGCTTTCCAGAGACTCGTCGTGCTCCTCAGCGGCCAGCAGCGTGCAGCCCTCGGCATCAAGGGCGTGAACCAGCTGCGAGAGAACGGGATGAGCAAAAATATCCGCGCTGTTGTCGGAGACGATTTCATAGTTTATTTGTTCGCGGTCAAGAACCCGCGCTAAAGCGTGGATATCAGTGACGCGAACGCGCAGACATTTTCGGCAGGCGGCTTCCAGCTCAGCGGCGCTGAATTCGCGCACCATCTGGCCGCCATCGATGACCCCGTAGTGACTGGCCAAGCGGCTGAGCTCGTCGAGAATATGGCTGGAAATGAGCACGGTGAGGCCGTGGTCGCGATTGAGACGCAGAATAAGCTCACGCATTTCGATGATGCCTTGAGGATCGAGCCCATTCATGGGTTCGTCAAGGATGAGAAAGTCTGGCTGACCAGCCAAGGCCATGGCGATGCCAAGACGCTGTTTCATCCCAAGGGAGAAATGGCGCGCTTTTTTACGACCGGTGTTTGTCAGGCCGACCAAGTCTAGTAAATCGTCAATGCCGGTGAAGCTGGGCATACCAAGGACACGGTATTGCTGACGCAGATTGTCGGCGGCACTCATGTCGAGATAAAGGGAAGGGGTTTCGATGACGGCGCCCAAACGCTGGCGTGCGCGATGAATGTCGCGGCTGCGGCTGTCGATGTCGTAGAGCGTGAAATGGCCCTGACTTGGCAGCTGCAAACCGCAGATTAAGCGAATGAGGGTGGTTTTTCCGGCGCCATTGCGCCCGATGAAGCCATAAATGGCGCCTTTTGGCACGTGCATGGTGAGCGCATCAAGGGCGATGGTGTGTTTATACCGCTTACTTAGAGCGGTGGTGGTAAGCACATTGTCCATATTGAGGACCTCCTTTTGATTGATGGCTCCATCGTAACGCACAGGTGTCAAGAAAGCGGTCAGGAAAAGCGTAAAGAATTGGTCAAGATTCGTCCGCCAGTTTGAAGCCAATACCCCAGACCGATTCAATATAATCTTTGCCGCTGATCTCGCGCAGCTTACGGCGCAGGTTGCTGATGTGCTGTTTGAGGGAATGTTCGGTGCAGTCGGGGGTGTCCAGGCTGATGCGCTCAAGAATAACGGCTTTGGTGAGCACCTGGCTGGGGTTTTGCATCAAGAGCTTGAGAATGGCAAATTCTGTGGGTGTGAGGTGAACGGGTTGGTTATCAATAGTGACATTGCGCTGAGCATCATCCAGGATTAAGCTGCCAACACGCAGGCTGTTGCTCGCTTTGAAGTTGGTGTCGTGATGACGAAGCTGCACCGTGATGCGTGCCAACAGCTCGCTGGTATCAAAAGGCTTCGTTATATAATCGGCTGCTCCATTTAGCAGTAACTGGACTTTGTCTTGCACATCTACTTTGGCGCTGAGAACAATCACCGGAACATCCTGGATTTTTTTCAGCACCTCTTCACCGCTGAGGCCTGGTAGCATGAGATCCAAGAGCACCAGATCTGGTTGTTCGCGTTCCAGCAGATAGAGGGCTTCCGTGCCGGAATAAGCGCGCAGAGCGCGATAGCCGTTGGCACAGAGCAACTCTTCAAGCATGTTGCCAATGTAGATGTCGTCGTCGATGATGGCAATGGTTTTCATGAGCGATACCTCCGGAAGTAATGTTATTTTTATTGTAGCGACTGAAAGCTGGTCCATCAAGACGCCAATAGGTATTGGCAGAGGTGAAACGAGGATCCATTTACCAAAAAATGAATTTTAGGCGGCGAAGATGCAGCTGTTGGTGATGATGGGCTCTCTGTGACAAATCAGGAAAAAGAAAAGGACAAAGAAGCGGGTTTTACATGGAACGGCTTCTTTGTCCTATCATACAATTTAATAACTAAAGTAAAGAGGTCTTTGATTTGAAATACACAGTATTTTCCTATGAAATGGTTGAGCATATAGTTTGGGGCAATAAAAAAAGACCCTGTAATAGGGTCTTCCTATGCAGAAACCATGTAACAACTGTCATAGTAGTAGTAGATGAGTGAGTTGACAGATGTACAACTTTATCCGCCATAAATAGAATACACGATGTGACTCAAACTTGCAAGCCCTGTTTATTAGTAACGTGGTATCATTTTTTTCAATACCTCATTCCTTAAATAGGGCTGTGCCTATGATGTGGAATCGCTGTTGACGGAGACGGTCATGGATGGGATGGAGACGGTGTATTTGCCGCTTGTATAGGTTCCAGAGATGTCGTACTGACTGGTTGTGGTGTTGTAGGTTAGGGTGAGGGTGTAGGTGTCCTCGTCATTGAGATTTTCAATGTAAGGGTCCAATGCGCTGCCATTTGTCAGAGGGGATTGTGGTGTCAAGCCATCGCGTTCCTGCTCGACGATGTAGAGTTCAGCAGCGCGAAGAATGGCGGAAGCATTGTTTTGAGCAGCGGTTTCACGTGCGCTGCTGACGTAGCCGCTAACGCGTGGAACGATGGCGACGAGCAATACAGCGAGAATGGCGAGCACGACGATGAGTTCAACGAGAGTGAATGCGGAACGCTTACGGTTTTTCATGGTGTGGCCTCCTTTTTCTTGATTAAGTTCAGAATAACAAAAAAATTGGCAATAATCAATGGCGGGGTATTTGGTGAATGTGGAGGATTGGTCACAGCGGTGGGTTACTGAATTGCATTGCCTGCATGACTCTGCTAGAATAAATGGGAACACAAAATTCTCAGGAGGCATTATGGATAAAGAGAAGAACAAGGCGGCCAGCGAAGGGCAGGAAACCCGCCGTCATGATACGGTGCGTCTGGATGCGTCCGCCGGTGGTAATGCCGGACGACAAGGTACTTTTGATATGGATAAATTGAGACGCGATCTCGAAGCAAGCAAACGGCTGCATGAGGAAGCGCGTCAGCAGAAACGCCTGGCACAGGCGAGAAAATCGCAGGCTCAGGCACAGGATCAGTTTGCTGCGGCACAGCGTGCGGCAAACACGCATAGCGATGCATCGGCATCTCATCAGGTGAAGCCTCAGGCTGCTCGGACAATAAAAACAGCAGAGGAACGACGTGCCGCTGAGCGTGAGGCACGCTCGATGCCGGGAAAATCAGCAAAGACGACGCAGGCGCAGACTGCGCCGAACGCTGCCAAGCCAGAGAAGGAAAAGACGTCGCGCAAGGCGATGGCAGCGGTGGCTGGCATGGCCAGGGCTGGGAAAGAAAAAATGGCTCAAAAAGAGCACAAGCCGCTGCACAAACGCAGGGGATGTGGCTGTCTTTTTTATTTGATATTGTTTGTGGTTGTCATTAGCATTGCCTTTGCTACATTGTGGGCCGTGCGCGCGCATAATGCGGCAACTCCGATTGACCAGATTCCAGAATCAGAGCGTGCAGCTGTGGCCATGGAACGTGAAAAGTCCAATGTGTATTTGCTTTTGGCAGGAACGGACCAGCGTGCCGATGAAACCTCACGCAGTGATACCATTATTTATACGGCTCTGCGTCCGGTGGATCGTAAGATTGAGATGGTCAGCATTCCGCGTGATTCATTGGTAGAAATTCCGGGCGTGGGTGAAGATAAGGTTAATGCGGCCCTAGCGTATGGCGGGATGGATCTTTTAGTAGACACCGTTGAAAATCTCGTGAACAATCCGGTGGACCACACAGTATTGATTAATTTCCAGAGCTTCGCCAAGATCATTGATGCCATGGGTGGCATTACCATTGATGTGCCGGAAAAAATGTACCTGCCGGAAGAAGGCATTGATCTGGAGGCTGGCGAGCAAAAGCTGAATGGCGAGGACGCGCTGGCCTTTGTACGCTGGCGTGGTGATGGTACTGGCGATATTGGCCGTATGCAGCGTCAGAGCCAGTTTATGCAGGCGCTGAGCGAAAAGGTGCGGCATTTGACACCATGGCGGGCAGCGATGACGCTGTGGACAGTGACGCATGAGATTGAAACCGATCTCAGTACCTGGGATATTTTGAAGTTGGGCTGGAGCTTTATCGGTATGGGCAGCGATGCGTTGGAATATCAGACCTTTGAGTATGAAACGCCGTATATCAATGGCATCAGCTATGTTGTATTGGACGAACAAAGTGTCAATGATGTCATTCAGACGATGATGTATGGCATGGTGATCGATGATTATGGTTACTCGGAGGATAGCGATTATAACGAGGGTGGCTATTATTAAAAAGGAGATTGAGGCATGAGACATAATGTATTGGGCGTTGAGATTGACGCTATAACAGAAGCGGAAGCGCTGGACCGAATTACTCAGTTCGTGCATGAAGGCGGTCCGCATCAGGTTGTGACGGCTAATCCAGAAATTCTTGACAATGCGACACGAAATTTGCCGCTGCATTACCTGATTCGTCGGGCTGCATTGGTAACCGCTGATGGGCAGGGTGTGCTTTTGGCAGGGCGCATCTTAGGAACACCATTTCCAGCACGTGTCACAGGCATTGATCTGGCCGAAGCGCTGTGTCGCGAGAGTGCGGAGCGAAATATATCGCTGTATTTTCTCGGGGCAGAACCTGGCGTTGTGGATGAAGCCGCAGCAAAGATGCGTCAGGCTTATCCGGGGGTAAAGATCGTTGGCACCCATCATGGGTACTTCAGAAATGAAGGCCCGGCGGAAGTGCTCGCGGATATTATGCGTACGCGTCCAGATGTGCTGCTGGTGGGAATGGGTTCGCCTTATCAGGAAGAGTTTATCAATGAGTTTCTGGCTAAGGTTGGTGTGCCGGTAGGTATTGGCGTTGGCGGCAGTTTTGATGTGCTGTCTGGTCGCGTGGAACGGGCACCGGAGATTTTCATCCGTTTGCGATTAGAATGGTTCTATCGCATTGCCAGCGATCGCAAGCGTTGGAAGCGTGCGTTGGCATTGCCACGTTTTGTGCTGAAGGTGCTGAGACAGAAGTTTATAGGCTGAGATAAGCAATTGTTATAATGGCTTATTCTTGTTGGATTGCCGTTCATGACGGCGAAAAAACAGGATGAGCCATTTTTCTTTACACAATCTTTACAAAGAATTAACGAATTTGCGGTTGCGAGAGATTGCAGCAGCGTGATATCCTTTTAATGTTAATTGTCAAGAAAATGTAAGCGTTCTATCAATTTGAAAGGGTGGGAACAGTCAATCATGAATGAAACGCTTCAAATTATTTTTGGGCTGTTTGGAGGGCTCGCAATCTTCCTTTTTGGGATGAACATGATGAGTGACAGCCTGCAAAAAGTAGCCGGCGAGCGCATGCGTACCATTCTCGGTATGCTGACGAAAAATCCAGTTCTGGGGGTTATTTCTGGTGCACTGGTTACTGCTGTGCTGCAATCGAGTTCTGCAACGACGGTTATGGCCATCGGTTTTGTTAGTGCAGGGTTGATGACGCTGCCACAAGCGATTTCCATTATCTTTGGGGCAAACATTGGGACGACGATCACTGCTCCGTTGATTGCGTTTAAGTTACGCGATTATATTT
>CALAKO010000181.1 GCA_937922955.1 uncultured Peptococcaceae bacterium
GATGAAAAATGATTTTTGTTATTTACCCTCTCTACTTGACTGGGGGCTGATCACAATCGTGGGATTTTTAATTTATGAAGGAATCGATCCACCCATTTCAGCCCCAGTGTATGGATCAATCGGAACCAGATAGTTTAAGCGGTTTCCATCTTGTCGAACAACAAAATAACTACCTGTATTCAAGTAAGATTCTTGTCGTTCCATACACGCCTCGTAGCTGTTACTAAATGAGGACCCTTTCTTAATATAAATATCTGTGTAAGCTCCTGAATTAATCGGAGTAGATACGTTCACTATAATATCTGCATAAACACCTTCAGTTAATTGTCGAAAATCTTTTTGAAGAATAATCGTATTTATCGTATTAATTGTATTGTATGGGGTGTCGAGCGTAGAGAAAATCCCGCCTAGGTCAACATACCATCGCATTATCATTGAATCATTGTGCAATCGGATTCCATTCGAAAGGAAAGTATCGATAGAGTAACCCAGATATTGTGATCCAGGACATAACCAAGATCCTTGAGTAATAATACCAGGAATATCCGACTCAGATATCGCTTTGAAATCGTTCACATGAGACACAAACCATTTAGAAGTGTAATCATTAAAATTGTAGGAAATTCTGTTAAGCAACAAGGAATTTTCCATCATTCTTACACTGTCTTTATAGTCTCCTAAATCACGAAATGCATAATAAGCCTGATACGAATACCCACTAGTATATAGTAACATTGCCGAATTATATTGTTCTTCTCGATCATCAACTATCGGAGGAATGTTTGGATCACTCGATTCCGTAGAGTCGCCAGTATCTACATGCACCGTTCGATTATCATTATCCCACTCTACTTTGGCACCAAAAGCCTCTGATACAGCACGTACAGGAACCATGGTCCTATTATTGATAATCTCCCCAGCATAGTCTATCAAGATCGCTTCTCCATTTTTATACATTATCGAACTACCAATCGTTAAAGAAATGTTCGTTGTGCCATTAGTAGCAGTTACTGTTTTTGTGGCATCATACCAATTAACATTGGCGCCCAATGCTTCGAAAATAGCACGTAAGGGCACGAGTGTTCTGTCATGTATGATGACCGGTGGTTGGTCACAAACGATTTCCTGGCCATCTACGATAATTGGAATTGCCTCCGATTTGTAGGCAACAGATGATGAATTGGTGGTTAAAGCAACAGCAGGCGTTACGCTAGTAACCGATAGTGCCAAACTCATCAATACCGCAATGATTTTTCTTTTCATTACTTTTCCTCCCCTATTCTTTTCTTCCAATAAAATATATAAGATTTCTTATAGTTATATTCTAACATTTACATAATGTCTCAGCAACATTGCAGTATTCGCAAAACATCCCGCCATGATGGCGGGATGTTCGACCAGGCGTCCTTCGTCCTTACATAGCTAGCCAGGTTTGGCCGGTGTATTTATAGGAGCCGTATTTGGTTGGGGTGCTGACGCCGTTGTTGAAGTAGGTTTGGTAGCCGATTTGCTGGAGGTTGGCGCCGTTGTAGACGTAGTCTTCGAGGTTGAAGGTTGGGCCGCCGCCGATGCCGGCGCCGTGCCAGTAGAGTGGGGTCCAGTCGTCTTTGATTTGGATGGCGTTGCCGCGTTTGGTGGTGGTGAAGCTGTCGACGCCGATGGCGTTCACGGTGCCGCCATAAGCATTACAGCCCACTTTCACAGCCTGGCGGCTGCCGCCAGCCATTTCTGAGACAAATAGGTAGGTATGGGTGTAATGGCCCATGCCAGTCGGATTGAGGTAGTACCAGGAGCCGTTGCCGTTGCTGTCGGCAGGCACGTAGTATTTTTCCACGAGCCAGCGCACGTGATACGGCACGTCGCTTGGCAGGGAAGGCGCTGGAGCGTCGGCTGCCGGGGTGTCGATGGTCACGCTGGCCGTGGTGCCGTCCCAGGCAAGGCTGCCGCCCAGAGCTTCGGCAATCGGGCGAATCGGCAGCATGGTGCGCCCGCCAACGATCTGCGGTGCGGCGTCGTTATAGCGGCTGACGCCGTTCACGGTGAACACGGTGCTGCCAACGGTGTAGCGAATGACGGTGCCATCTTTGCTGACGGTGGCGCTGCGTGTGTTGTTGTCCCAGGTGACAGCGGCGCCCATGGACTCGGCGGCAGCGCGCAGCGGCAGGCAGGTGCGCCCGTTTGATACATAAGGGTCCACATCCGTCGCCACATAACGTCCGTCCACATGCACGGTGAGCGGCACGCCCGTCTCGCCAGCGTAAGGGTTGTTCAGCGATGGGCCATAGGCATAGGCCGGCACCGCCACAAAGGCCGCCAATAGCGCGGCGGCGACTAACAAGATTCTTTTCTTCATGCTACAATCTCCTCGTATAATAAGATTTGCAGATGATTTATAGTGTATCTGCTTAGCACACTTCAT
>CALAKO010000182.1 GCA_937922955.1 uncultured Peptococcaceae bacterium
TTCATTACAAATGTTGTTTTTTCTTTTTAAAAACAGACAAAATGTTGATTTTGTCTCTTTCCGTTTTTTTATTGGGAGGTGGGGTTATGCGAGAAACATTGTCAGAATATTGTGTCCGAGAACAGCTGCCAAATTTGCTGAAAGAATGGGACGCTCCACGCAATCTACCATTGACACCAGAGACCATCTCCTATGGCAGCAAAAAACACGTCTGGTGGGTCTGTGCTAAGGGGCACCACTGGCAAGCCGCCGTACACACTCGAACCGGCAGCAACACAGGCTGCCCCTATTGCAGTGGAAGGCGAGCCATCTCCGGTGAAAACGATTTGGCCACCTGTTATCCCGATCTGGCCAGCGAATGGCACCCCACCAAAAACGGCTCTCTCACACCCGATCAAGTGCTGCCTGGCAGCCATCGCATGGCTTGGTGGCGATGCAGCCAGGGCCACGAATGGCGGGCGCAAATAAAATCCCGTGTTAATGGAGCTGGCTGTCCGGTCTGCGGCAACAAACAAGTGCAGGCCGGTGACAACGACCTGCAAAGTCGTTACCCAGCTCTGGCGCAGGAATGGCATCCTACCAAAAACGGTGCCCTTACTTCCGCGGATGTTGTTCCTGGCACCCGGCGCAAAGTATGGTGGCGCTGCCCTAAAGGCCACGACTATCAGGCCAGCGTCGCCAGCCGTGTCAACGGCAGCGGCTGCCCGATCTGCGCTGGTAAAAAAGTGCTGGCCGGGTTCAACGACCTAGCCACCCTCTATCCAGACGTCGCCGCCCAGTGGCACCCAAGTAAAAACGGTGCTCTCACACCGGCGCAAGTCACCCCGGCTTCCAACAAAAAAGTCTGGTGGCGCTGCGAGAAAGGACACGACTACCAGGCGGTGATCTCCAGCCGTACCATGCGAGGCGGCGGCTGTCCATACTGTGCCAATAAGAAAGTGCTGGTCGGCTATAACGACCTCGCTACTCTGTACCCGGCAGTGGCAAAAGAATGGCACCCCACCCTCAACGGCACTCTTACGCCGCAGGACGTCACCCCCGGCAGCCGACGGCGCGTGTGGTGGCAGTGCAGCGCAGGGCACACTTGGCAGGCCGTTATTTACAGCCGCACCGGCTCCCAGCACTGTGGCTGTCCCGTGTGCAGCGGCCACGCCAGCGATAAACGGCGGGTGCGATATGAAAAGATGGATCAAAATTTGATTCATCCAAATAAAGGATGATACCATCCGACTTTAAAAAGGGATGTATCAATAGATATTAATTGAAAAAGGAGATGGTTCATGAACAAATATGGGGGATCAACAAGCAACACGAACAAAAAGGATTGAAAATAATAAAGGAGGAATAAATATGCATACGAAACAGCGTAAATTTACAGCGATCCTGCTCGTACTTGCTATGCTTTTCACACTGATGCCAGCTTTACCACAAGCAGCAGAGGCAAGCGACGAGGATGCATATTTTTATGTATTACGACCTGATTATAGTGGTACATTAGAGCAGGCTGATAAGGAGAATTTTTATTACGTTGGAGAAGGGAAAGTTTTATCAAACGTTGTTAATGAAGTGTTTGATCCTTCCGGCGAGGCTGTTGAAAATTATATTGCACAAGAACCTATTGTGACTATAGATAGTTTAACAAAACTGGATGTACCACAAGCTGAAGATTTTTATAGCCGTATCGGTAATAATTTTGAGAATGTGACATGGTATCGAACTGTATATGCAAATGGAGCAAATGCAAATGGGGATAATCCAGAAATTGTTCCTGGTAATCAACAATGTTGGCATGTTGATGGTGTTGCTAGTCCAGTTGAGAATACCTATCAAGTACGTTTTGTGGTACCTGCATTAGCTGGAAGTAGCCATAATCCTTTGGTATCAACTTATAGTTTTGGTGTTGGAACATTGATTACTGAAAATGAGATTCAGTCAGCGACAAATGCGGCTAACGAATATTCATCAAATGGTCAGCCAGTGGTGTGGTATTTTGATGAAACATTTAATCAGGCAGCTACTCCACAAAAGATTATTGAAAAAAGTAAACAGCAACAAAGTCAAGCCGTTTTGACTATTTATGGAAAATATATGCCAGAATATGCTGCTATGCTTTCTGTAGAAAAGAATCTCACGCAGATCGTAAGAGATGGAACGCCCATTACGGAAAATTTAAGCGATGCCACAGAGTTACAAGTTGGCGATCAATTGACATGGACAATTACAGTTAGCAATGATGGAAATGAGCAAGCTGGCGGTGTAAAACTCACTGACTCATTAAATTTGAGTGTTCCATTGAATGATCCTGATAAAAATAAGAATCCAAAGGACTTTGGTTTGGGGTATGGGGAGAAGGCTAATTTTATAGCCGAATATACTGTTACACAAGCTGATGCTGGCAAGACATTAACCAATACAGCAACGGTGACATATCAGGATCAAACATCATCGGATTCTACGAGTAATGTTGTAAAAGAAAGTGAACCAGTTAATCCACCAGAGCCAGAACAGTGGGATACGTCAAAATCAAAGACGGCAACTAATTTGGATGCAAACTACGAATCTCAAGTGACACTGTCTCTGCCATCTGCTGAAGAAACATTGACCAGTGATGTGGTTTTTGTTTTAGATAAATCTAGCTGTGGAGATAATGTAACAACAGAAGCTTTAAGTATGTTGCGAGAGCTGAATGAAAAAGCCACAGCCAATGGTGCAACAATTAAGGTTGGAGCTGTTCAATTTGCTGGAAGAGCGACTGTTTCCTGTGATTTAACAAAGCTAACAGGAGAGGCTGTTGGTGAAGGTGGTGCCATTTACGATGGACTAAAAGAACAAAAGATTACTAGTGGTGGTACCAACCTTCAAGCTGGATTATTGGAAGCTCAAAAAATGCTTAAATCAGATGACTCAGTTGAAGATAATCGCAAATATGTGATTGTCATCACTGATGGTTTGACAAGACAATTCCTTGCTGAAGATGGAAAACTGATGGCTATTTATAATGCAATTATGGCAGATGAGCTGAAAGCATGGGCAAGCCCATCAAGCTGGTGCATTGCAAATGGTTTTCCGGAGGGACAATATAATATCCCTGGTGGCAATTGGACGACATATTGGAATGCAGTAACAAAAAATGTTAAAGTCGATGGCGATAAATATGCAAGCGATTATGATACATTCGGTACAGCGCCACAGGATAAGTTTCCAGACTCCTATGTTCCTCTTGGAAAGAGCAGTCTTGACAATGCACTTTGTTTAGACCGAGCACTTTATGAAGCAGAAAAGGTTTATCGTGACTTAGAAGATGAAGGTTATAATTGCTTTGCTGTATTCACAGATGAACCGAATACATCAAGTAATAAACTCGGAGAAGCTTTCGTCAATTTCTTAAACAATGAAAAAACTCTTGATTTTAACAAAATTCAAGATGAGATTTACTATCTCCTTGGTGCTGATTCTAAAGTTATAGACGAAATCGGCAGCGGAACTGATGATAAAGGAAACGCCTATGACTTTGCGTTTGTGAACGGTATTGATAAACTTAAGCTAACTGTTCGTGGAGTTGAACTTGACAAACATGATCTTGGCAACAATACCTATGGCTTTGGACAGATAGACGATGATTCATATCGTTTCAAATTGACCTATTATGAAAAGGGGAGCACTGATAATCCAAATGAACATTTCGTTTGGGAAATCAATGAAAATGTATCCAATTTTGCACCAGTCCAATTGACCTATTCTGTTAAGTTAACCGATCCTCAAACCGAAGCAGGCACCTATGGTCAGTATGATGAAAATGGCAGCAAACAGTATACGGGATTGTTTACCAACAATAGTGCAACACTCTATCCTGTAGATTCTAAAGGAACCGATGGTTTAACAGAGACGTTTGCGAAACCAACGGTATCGTATACAGTTGCTGAACAAGAAGCTATTACCATCAAGCCTGCGGACATCACCATTTATATGGGCGGTACAGGTTATGATGGAGCACTTGATGAAGATGGCGAGTATATTCCAACCAATGAAAGTGGATTCCCAGAGCCTGGTTTTGAAATTACCTTACCAAATAGTTTAAAAAATGCAGATATGGATAAGCTGCAGCTGCAGTATGTTGATGGTGATACAAAATTAACTTGGCATTTTGAAAAATATGGTGAAGGTAATCACAATATTTACCGTATTGTTCCAGGTGAAGGAACAGAAACTAGAGATGTCCGCATGGAATTTTATAAAACGATAACTAATGTAGAAACTGGAGCGGAAGAAGAACTTATTATTTCGGAAGATACATTTGATTTCGAGAAAAACCTTAACCAGACTTTAGAAATGCGAGTATATGGTGAAGGGATTGATCAAAATAAAGTTTCTTTTGTTTATGATCCTGAAGAGGAAGCAAAGGAGTATGGTATTGAAACGACGAATGGTGAATTGACTGTTCGTGGTACAACACAAAAAGAAGATTACGGTGATATGCAAAATGAAGAGGATGCCACGATTAAGCCAAACGAACCAGCTGTGACGGCTGAAGAGGGCACGACCTTCACAATTAATGCAAGTCCTGTACAAGTTAACGAACAAGGAAGCAATATAGCACTGCTATTTGACGAAATTATTGAAGAGAATACTGTTGAAGGCAATAACACAGAGCTGCTTGAAAGTAGAGCTGATGATGTTTTAGGGTCTACTTCTGACACTCGAGAATACGATGTAAAATATTTGGATCTTGTTGATCGAAATAATGGTAATGCCTGGGTTGCAGCGAGTAAGGATGTGACGGTTTATTGGCCATTACCAGAAGGAACCGACAAAAATACGGAGTTTAAGCTGCTTCATTTTGAAGGATTGCATCGAGAGATGGCTACTGAAGATGTGTCTGATCAAATCGATAACTGCAAGGTTGAAAATGTAGAAATTGAGGATGTAACAGATACACATATTGTCTTTAAGATTGGCTCTGGCGGTTTCTCTCCATTTGCTTTGGTGTGGGATACAGAGGATGATGGTGGAAATACTGGCGGAGGCACGACACCAAATCCTCCAGCACTGAACACAGAAGATCACTTCTCTTATGTGGTTGGTTATCCAGAAGATTATCGTACTGGTGAACCAAGTGATGATGAAGCACTTTGGCCAGTAAAACCACAGGGCAACATCACCCGTGCTGAAGTGGCATCGATTTTCTATCGTTTGCTGAAAGATGAGGTGCGCGATGCCAACACGACGGATGTTTCCTCGTTCAGCGATGTGGAAGCCAGCGATTGGTACGGCACGACAGTGGCAACGCTTTCGGCCATGGACATTGTTCGCGGCTATGAAGACGGCACCTTCCGTCCAAATGCACCAATCACCCGTGCTGAGTTTGCTGCGATTGCGACTCGTTTCTTTGAAGAGACCGGTGCAGAATATGAACCTGGCACCTTTGAAGATGTGACCGGCGACGAATGGTTCGCCAATGCGATTGCCGATGCTGTTGAGCTTGGACTCATCGGTGGCTATCCAGATGGCACCGTGCGTCCAAACAACAACATCACCCGTGCCGAAGCATGTGCTGTGGTTAACCGTACGCTGGGACGTATCCCTCATGTCGATCATCTGCTGCCAGCCGATGAAATGAGAACATGGCCGGATAACAACCCAAGCGATTGGTTCTACGCCGACATGCAGGAAGCAACCAACGGCCATGAATACGAATGGACCAAAGAAGACGGTCAGAAGGTCGAAGAATGGACCGAAATCCTGGATAAGGATTGGGAAGATCGCTGATCATCGTTTCAGGACAAAAAAACGCGAAGCCTCAGTGCTTCGCGTTTTTTATTTGTATATTTGTTGTGTGTTGGGTGAACATGGGATGAGAAGGATGAAAAACATCTACCGTGGCGTTATCAACCATGATATGATTAAGAAAATATTTATCTCGAGAGGATGGTTGTAATGGATTATTTGAGCAGAGCGAAAGAACTGTTTTCGGAAATGTGCGAACAGCGTCGCCACATTCATCAGCTGGCAGAACTTGGGATGGAGACGGTGAAAACGGCGGATTATATTCAAGAACAGCTGGCGCAGGTTGGTATTGCGTCGACGCGGATGGCCGACAATGGAGTGACGGCTCTGATTGGGCAGGGGAAGCCTGTGGTGCTGCTGCGTGCGGATATTGATGCGCTGCCTGTGCAGGAACAATCAGGCTTGCCGTTTGCTGCGCAAAATGGACATTGTCACGCTTGTGGTCATGATCTGCATGCAGCAGCGCTGCTGACAGCGGCAAAGATGCTGAAGGAGAATGAAGCCGATCTAAAAGGCACGGTGAAGTTGATGTTTCAGCCTGGCGAGGAAGTCATGAAAGGCGCTGTGAAAATGATCGAAGAAGGCATTCTAACAGATCCGAACGTTGATGCGGCCATGGGGCTTCACGTGATTGGGAATATTCCAACGGGAATGGTGGTTTGCGGATCTGGTACGGTGGCGTCATCGGCGGATATCGTCAATATTCGTGTCATTGGCAAGGGCGGCCATGGTGCAAGCGCACACGAGTGCATCGACCCAATCAGTATTCTGGTGCAAATTTACCAGGGGATTCAGTCGATGCTGACGCGTGAGATTGATTTTCAACAGAAAGTGTCGCTGACATTCGGCGATTTTAACTGCGGACCAGGGGCGACGTTCAATATTATTGCCAACGAAGCCCATCTTTCCGGTACGCTGCGTACTTTTGATGAAGGGGTACGTCAGTTTATTCTTGAACGTTTGCAGGAGATCACTGAAGGGATTGCCCATGCGTTTCGGGCGGAAGGTGTGTTTGAGCATGTGTCGGGGCTGACTTGTTTGACGCTGGATCAGACGGTTACGGAGACAATGGTGGATGGTTTGAAGAAGGTCATTCCGGATCAGGTTCAATACACCGTCAATTTGCAGATGAATGGTTCGGAAGATTTTGCGGAGGTGTCCAATCGTGTGCCAAGTGCGTTCTTCGCGGTTGGTGCAGGTTTGACAGAGTATCCGCAGCATAATCCAAAGATTGTGTTTAACGAAGAGGCGTTGATTGTCGGCGCGGTTGTGTATGCACAGTCGGCCACAGAGTGGCTGCGTGCCAATGCTTGAGAAATACGCATGACATAAAGTAAGCCCGGTTTGAGCGAGAGGCTCAAGCCGGGCTTGTTTGTGTTCATAGAGGCATCATGCGTTGATGTTGTACGGTTTTAGGAGAGCAGCTGTGCGTTCCCTGGGATTCTCCTTATAGTCGTCTTGATGGAGGTGTTCTTTAAAGATTTTCAGGGCACCTTGGTCGTTGTCGATGTAGTAGGCACGGGCGATGTTGCCCTGGGTGTCTTTGTCGGCGCTGTCCCACCAGACGGCTGCCTTGATGCGTGGATAATTTTCGAGCTGTTCAAACATGTCTTCCACCCAGGCCGCTTTGTCGCCGCCGTAGCTGGAGCAGGCAAATTCGGTGATCATCAGTGGCTGCTCGTATTGCGGTGCCATTTGCGCGTAGACGGGATCGTAGATTTCATCGAAGGTGCGCCAGGTTTCGCCGTCGTAGTAGTCGCCGGTGTTGTAGCCGGTGAGGCCGACGATGTCGACGTATTCATCGCCTGGGTAGTAGTTGTCGCCATTGTTCCAGGCGAAGGCCGGGAAGGATTTTTCATTCGGGTTCCAGACCCAGAGGGTGTTTTTGTTGGCGCCTTCTTCTTCAAAGATGCTGTAGATGTAGCGGTAAAGCTCCACATAGGTGCTGCAGTCGCGGGCGGTCCAGTAGGCCGAGTAGTTGCACCAGTCGCCGTTCATTTCGTTGAAAGGGCGGAAGAGCACAGGGTGGCCGAAACGCGCCACATCGGCGGCGTAGGCATGGAGAAAGTCGTCGTATTTGCCGTCGAGGATGTCGTAGACCATGTTGTTTTGGGTGAGTGGGTCGTAGAGCTGAGTTTGCAAGGTGAGTTCGACGACGCTGCTATTTTCTTCCCAGAGACGGTTGAGGGTGTTGTAGATGTTGTTTTCGGTGTAATCTTCGTAAATATTGGAGTAGCAGAGGACAATCTCGAAGCGGTGAGAGAGCTCTTTTTGTACGTCGAGCAGGCCGCGTGTGCTTTCACCGCTGACGGACGGTTCGAAGAGCCCCCAGGTGAGCTCAGCGTCTTCGCTGAAGATGCGGTCGTAGAAGGCCTGGGTTTCTGCGGTGAGGTCGTCACGCTGGCGTGGCTGGCGTGGATATTCCTTGGCTTCCACGGTTGGAGTGAAACTTTCGAAGCTGGCTGCCAGGGCACGCAGGGTGTCGGCGCTGATCGGCTCTGTTGAGGTGAGCAGGAAGCAGTACACGTTTTTGCCCTGAACGATGTCGACAAGGCCGTAGTAGTTGCGGTCGTTGTCAACGCGGGCGAGCGCGCGGCGTTCCCAGGTGAGATAGTGGGTCGCCTGACCGCCGAGGGTGTCGTCGATGGCTTTGTCGTAGGTGATGGTGAAGTCCCAGGTGTTTTCCAGGAAACGGTTGGAATAGTTGAGGTAAGTATCGGCGCCAACGTCGTCGCCGAGAGTCTGGGTGAAGATTTCCAGGCGCATGTTGTCATTAGCCAGCGTGCTGCGACAGGTGGCATCGCCCATATCGACGACGTCGAGGCCGTTTGGCACGCTGATGGTGTAGCCGCCAGCGTTGTTGGTGAAGGTGCTGCCGTCGTAGGTAAAAACATCGTTAGCGGCAGCCGTGGCGACGGTGTCGGCGCTGTTGGCATTGAGGCCATTGGCTGAGGATTGCGATGCTTCGGTCAAGGTGTCGTAGACGGCGACGGGCGTGGTTTCTGTATTTATGGTATCGGTGGCGCTGCCGCAGCCGCTGAGACCAGTCGCAGCGAGAAGTGTGAGCGCGGCAAGTGCGAGTGAGCGTTTCATGGCACGAACCTCCCTGTGATCGTGGGTTTTCTTCCATTGTAGTGGATGCTGGAAAGAGCGTCAATCTTTATCCGGGGTTGCTTGCATGTTGTCATTTTTCTGTGTACACTAAACAAATGAACGGTTATTTTTGGCAGAAAATCATGAGGAGGGACTATCATGCGTCTGATTGTGGGGGCGACGGCGAACGCCGTGCGGGAAAAAATATTGGCGGAACTGAGCGAGATTGCCGAGCGGCGTGCGCGAGCCTATTTGCTGGTGCCGGAG
>CALAKO010000183.1 GCA_937922955.1 uncultured Peptococcaceae bacterium
ATTGTTCGATGATATGAATTTCGCGTTCGCTTGGATGATCAATTCGATTTATGGCACGTTCAATTTCCGTCTTCTTGATTTGCTCAATTTGAGAACGCATTTTTACAATAGTTGGCACAACCCAAAGAGAATCCAGCCAGAAATAGAAGTCTTCTAATTCTTCATTTACTATTTCCTGTGCTTTGACCGTTTCCTGCTGACGTGCCACTAAATTTTCATCCGTTTTACGTTCCATATCATCAATATCGTATAGCTTTACATAATCAAGTTCAGAAACATCCGGATGAATGTCGCGTGGCACTGCAATATCGATAATCAATAAAGGCTTTTGTCGATCTTTTTGAGCCTTTATTAAGTCTTCTTTTTCAAGAATTGGAACCGGAGAAGCCGTACTACTAATGATTAAATCGGCAACTGGTAAATATTTTTCCAGCTCGGACATTTTCACAGCTTTACCGCCAATTTCACCAGCCAACCACTGAGCGCGTTCGAAAGTACGATTAGCAACCATTATACTTTGTATACCATTCGAAATCAAATATCTCGAAGTGAGTTCACTGGTTTCGCCAGCCCCCAAGACCAAAACAGTACGATCGGTCAATCCGTTAAAATATTCTTTAGCGAGTTCAACAGCTGCAATACTCACACTGAGTGTATGCCTATCAATCTGAGTTTCTGTGCGAACACGTTTCCCAACTGTTAGCGCATTCATAAACAGCGTATTGAGAATGTTGTCTGAAATACCATAATTTAAGGCATATTCGTAAGCATCTTGCACTTGCCCCTGAATTTGACTCTCACCCAAAATCATGGAATCCATCCCAGCAGCAACTGTAAAGAGATGTTCTGCTGCATTCTTATTAAACTTAATATACAGATACGGAGCGAGTGTTCGAGGTGCCAAACCACTATATTCACACATAAGATTTATCAAGTTCTCTTGCGCAGCAAAAGGCGAATCCGCATTTACGTAGAATTCGGTTCTATTACAAGTCGAAAGAATGGTGCAGCCTGAAAAAGACTGCACCTGTCGAATCTTTTCGCTTAATTTTTCAATCTGAGGTCTGGACAAAGATACTTTTTCTCGCACTTCAACTGGTGCACTTTTATAATTTAGTCCAATGAGCAGAATAGCCATTCTTTCACCTTCTCTAATAATTCATCGTAATTTGTAGTACCTTCATCAATCATCGAGCATATTTCTTTCAATGTCAGACGTCGCATATAAGCAATACGCAAATCTGTGTTGTCTTGAGTTTCAAAAAGCCATTGCCGAATACCAATGTATACATCAACCGCCAAATCCAAACGATCATCTAAAACTGGCTCTAAATATTCTCGCATCGCTTTTGAAAAACCTGGTCCATGCCCGAACGTGGAAATTGATACAGCATAATTTCTCTTTTTAATTTCTGCTTGAACAGAAAAGTTCCCATTTATTGGATCAGTGATCGCATTAACCAATATATTATTCGTGGTACAATACTGAGCAATTGTTTCATTTAATACAGGATTGTCTGTTGCAGCAAAAACTAAAAAAGGTTCTAATTCCACAATATCCTTCAAATCAAATGGGCGTTTTATATACGCTATCATCTGACATTGTGCCAGAGCTAAAAGATCCTCAGAGGAGTTTGGAGCTACAACTGTGATTTTTGCACCAGATTTTAAGAGTCGCTTCACTTTTCGTACAGCAACTTTTCCAGCTCCAACAACTAATACATTACGCTCTGTCAAATCCAACATCACAGAATATGTGAAAGCCATTATATGGACCTCTCATAAATGTAATCCGCAGCTTCATAAAGCAAAGAGCGCGTTTCATTGTTTTCAAATCCACTTAGAATTTCTTTCGCTGCGTCTATATGATGAATGATTGCATCCTCGCAGGCTTTTATAATATCTTCTTGAAGAATAAATGGCAAAATAAAATCAAAATCATCCTGCCCATTAGGAAACCGTTGCTGAATGCGTTGAATAATACTTTCTTTTTCAGGAAACTCTCTTTGCAAAAGCAAAATAGTCGGTAAGTTAATCAATCCATTCTTTAAATCTTGTCCAATCGGTTTACCTATTTTCTTGTCGCTTGGCATCAAATCTAATAGATCATCCTTGATTTGAAATGCCATTCCTAAATGATGTCCAAAATTGTAAAAAGCCTCTACTTGCTCTTTTGACGCGTTGCTTAAAATAGCACCCGTTTGACAGCATATTGCAATAAGCAATGCAGTTTTCCGTTCAATACGATAATTGTATGTTTCAACTGTTTGCGCAGTGTCAAACATAGAGGCTAACTGTGCAATCTCCCCTCGAGACATCTCCACTGCAGTATGAGTCAAAATATTTAACAGTTCTTTTTCATGCGATACATTATACACATTCTTTAATGCTTCAATTAAAATATACACACCAATATGCACAGCAATATTATTATCGTATAATGCATTAATGGTTGGTTTTCCTCTTCGCAAATCCGAATTATCATTTACATCATCATGTATAAGGGAAGAAGTGTGCACCAATTCCATAATAGAAGCAAATTTTACAATTTCTGGATTTTTCACACCAAAATATTGAGCACTTAAGATGACAAATATTGGACGGAGACGTTTTCCGCCTGCTCTAATAGTGTTCAATGCACATTCTTTAATAAAGGCATCCTCAAAGTCAACAAGTTCTTCCAGTTCGGCCTCTACTTCTTTTAATATTGATTTAATTTTTTGTTGCTGCATTAAATTCTTCATGGATTCACCTGTTCACGCAATGTTTTTAGATCTTGAGCCGAAGTCCACGGTTCGCCCATAATAGACGCAAAAAAAGACTTATTTTTATCTGAAAACAACTGATCTTCCTTCGGCATGGTATTCTCAACTAACAATTGTCTTGCATTTGCAACAAGCTTTTCAGTATCTTCTGATTTTGCAAGCGCTGCAATCAAATGCTCAACCAAACACACTTTTTTCTCTAGGGTACTTTTTCCTTCCAGAGAAAACGAGAGCAATTCCTTATTGATATCCTGAAGTAAATTCAACCATTCTTCCAGCATATCCACCCTATTCATCAAAATCAGTTTTTCCGAAAATGCACCAGACAGCAGATCTCCATAAAGAATACAATGTTCTAAATGGTGGTTCGTTTCATCAAAATGATACTCCCCTGAAGAAATATGAAGCAATGCGCTGAGATAGCACTCTGCCATCGCAACACTAATCATCAATCTTTCCTCGATTTCAACATCGGCCCAAAAATAATCTCTTAGCGCAAAAAAATACAGGAAGTCCGGCGCCGCAAAAATTCCAGGCAAATCATCAATTAGATGATTTTTTCCAATTGTTATA
>CALAKO010000184.1 GCA_937922955.1 uncultured Peptococcaceae bacterium
TTCCTAAAGAATATAGTGATTTATAAAATTAAATACGTTTTAGTTGGTGACAGGAGCATCGAACAATAAATCCTCCCTTAACCCCTCTCTGTTTAATAAAAAATCCGGTAAAATGCCATAACGTTTTTCTATATTCAGCAAAAACGCAAATTTTATAAAATTTAGTTCAAAATTTCACGTTAATCTGATATAGTTATGATAAGTACAATGTACGTCGAATGCCCAAAAACAGATGCGACTATGTGATGGTTATTCGAAAAATAACATTGTATATACAAGGAGGTAAGATAGTTATGTTGTTAACCCTTTTATGCTGGTTTGCCATTGTCTTCTTCTTTGCAGCAACTGTCCGTAAATTTATGGACTACGCAAAGAAGCAGATGCATGGTCGTCAGGATCTCTACCCAATCCCTGGGGAAGAGGAAGAAAAAGCCGAACACGGCGGTTCTTACTATGAAGACCAGAAATGGTATGAAAAACCACGCAAAAAGAACCATGTTGGCGAGCTCGTGGATATGCTGAAAGAAATGCTCTTCATCAAAAAGCTCTTTGTTAAACAAAGAAAATTCTGGTGGATTTCTTATGCACTCCATCTCGGCATCTATGTAACCATCGCAATGTTGGTTGTTGCAACAGCAGGTGTAATCCTGCCATTCACCGGCATTCTTGCTGGTCTGGTGTCTCTCGCAGTCACCGTTCTTGGCCTTGCATCTGGTTTACTCATTTGCAGCGGTACAGCAGGTTTAATTGTTAAACGTCTTACTGACCGTGAATTCAGAAGCTACACAACGCCTCAGGAATTCTTTAATCTTGGATTTTTGTTTGCAGGAGCCTTCTCTGGCTTAGTCGCATTTGCATCCAATAAATTCAGCTATGGTTATGTTTCCAAAGTCATCCGCAGCATGCTGCACTTCAAATCTCTGAAGGGCTTAAACAAACCTACCAAGATTAATCTCCTGATTGTTTGCGGTCTGCTTATCTACATTCCGGTTTGCAAGATGAGCCACTATGTTGGTAAATATTACACCTTCCACAAAGTTATTTGGGACAATGCACCAAACGTTCCAGGCAGCAAGGTTGAAGAAACCATCATCGCTCAGGCTGACATTAAGCCATCTGATGATATGAAGTGGTCTGCCCCATTGATGGACAAGTAATATACGACTTTTAACCGTATCTATCGCAAATTGATTTGTTTTCTAAAGGAGGAGTAATCTTGATCGACGGAAGACTTATTCGTCCACGTGACATTGCAGTCAGAGGCGAACAGCTCACGCAGGTTCTTGATAACAAGCACCTTATGCCACTGCCTGCACCTTTTGAAGATCCTGCAACGTGGCCAAAATACAAAGAATTGAAGCAAGAATGGCGTGACACCTACTATGCAGAATTAGATGGTGTCATTGCGCTTGACACCTTCAAAAGACCTCAGACCCCTGAAGAGGAAGAAGAACTTTGCAACAAATTCCTGAAAGGTCTCGAAAAGCTCGTCAACGATGAAGCTAACAAAGGTATGATCCAGGTATTGGATTTGACTGTTGAGTACTGCGCAAAGTGCAATACTTGCTCTGATGCATGTCATATCTTTGTCTCAACTGACAGAAATGAGATCTATCGCCCAACCTGGCGTATTGAAGTGTTGCGTCGCCTGATCAAAAAGTACATTAACAAAGAAGGCAGACTCAAAGCATGGTTTACTGGTGCAGATGTTGATCTGAACTGGGAAACTGTTATGCGTCTTGGCGAAGATGCTTACCGTTGCAATCTTTGCAGACGTTGTGCACAGGCTTGCCCTCTTGGTCTTGATAACGGTTCTCTTGCAAGAGAAATCCGTAAGATTTTCAGCCAGGAACTTGGTATTGTTCCAAAACCACTTTGCGAAAAGGGTTCCAAACTTCAGCTGAAAACCGGTTCTTCTACTGGTATCACCAAGCCTGCATTTGTTGACACTGTAGAATTCCTTGATGAAGATCTCAATGATCTCTATCCAGGACATGACTACAAGACTCCAATCGACAAGCATGGCGCTGATATCTTGTTGATCCACAATGCTGGTGAATTCATGGCTTGGCCTGAAAACCCAACAGCATTCACCATTCTTTTTGATGAAGCAGGTCTTGATTGGACACTCAGTTCTGACCTCTGCGGTTACGACAACGTAAACTATGGTATCTGGTACGATGACATGTTTGCAAAAGAAGTTGCCGTTCGTCAAATGGAAGCTGCAAAGAAATTGGGTGTTAACCGTATTGTTATTGCAGAATGCGGGCATGCTCACAAGGCTGCAGCGGTTGTTGCTGACCGTTACACCCCATCCACCGGACGCGTTCCAGTTGAAAGCTTCCTGCCACTGTTGCGCGATCTCGTACTGAGTGGCACCTACGATTTGGATCCTTCTAAGAATGATTTCCCTGTTACCCTGCATGACCCATGCAACTATGTACGTCAAATGGGTATTGTAGAACCACAGCGTGAAATTCTTAGAGCAGTTCTTCCAGAAGGCCGTTTCAAAGAAATGTATCCTCATGGCGTTGACAACTATTGTTGCGGTGGTGGTTCCGGGTTCGCTATTATGAACTCCCTGAACTTCTCTGATTTCCGTGACAATGTTTCTTCCCGTATGAAACTGAAACAGATTCTTGACGCATTCGGTCCGGAAGATATTTACAACACCGATCTCGTTAAGTATGTCTGCGCACCTTGCTCTAACTGCAAAGGTACTTTCCGTGACATGCTTGCACATTGGGGTCTTACCAAAAACTACAACTTCCAGTATGGTGGTCTCGTAGAATTGGTTGTTAATGCAATGACCAAATTTGACGAACCATTCTTCGAATTCCTTCAATAAGGAATAAGCAAAAACCCGCTAGAAAAATCTAGCGGGTTTTTTTATTGCAATCTAAACGAGTGTCTATGAATTGGACATGGACCAAATTCTTTTATCGCTTGATAGTGCTCGGCTGTTCCATATCCTTTATTTTGAGCAAAATGATATTGTGGATACAGTTCATCCAAGCGCATCATTAACTGATCCCTATACACCTTGGCTATGATCGAAGCCGCCGCAATCGAAATACTTAAGCCATCTCCTCCAATGAGATTTTTACTCATAGCGTTTATCTGCAACTGATTCTGCCCGTCAATCAACACGTAGTCCCCCAACGGAAGCGCTTCAATGGCTTTTTGCATAGCCAACTCTGCAGCGTGAAGAATGTTTATCTGATCAATTTCAGCTGCTGATACTTCTGCAATCTGATATGCAATAGCTTTGGCTTTAATTTCTTCAGCAAGTGCTTCTCTTCTTTTTTCACTCAATTTCTTTGAATCATTGATGCCTATTATTTCAACACCACGAGGCAACACGACTGCAGCAGCCACTACTGGCCCTGCTAACGGCCCTCTCCCAACTTCATCAGTGCCAATAACAGCCTTAAAGCCTTGAGCATAGGCATCATCTTCAAAACGCCACAACTTGCTCAATCGCTCTCTTTCTCGAACCAATTTTTCATGTCCACGAATAATCTTTTGCGCAAACGCAACAACGCCTTTACGCGAATCATTCAGTAATGATTGACAAACAAGCAACTGCTCGTCTTCACCCAATGCAGATACGCCTTCTTTGATCTGTCCAATAGATTTTTCACTCCAATTATCAACCATAAAGGGCCCTCCCCTAATTTTATTATGTATCAAATTTGAATATTTTTTGCTTCATTACAACGTTTTCATGTTATAATATAACAGAGTCTTAGGAGGTGCTGCAATGAAATTTAACGGCGCATTAGTAAAAACAGACACTCGCGTTATTGGCGTAGCTGTCGTAGATAAATCGTTCGTCGACAAGGAACCTATGGAACGTGCAAAATATATGCAGGCGTTTATTCAAGGCTTCGGTGGCAACGCTCCAGTTGTGCTTTTGCTCGGTTCTGAAAAGAATTTAGGTGAAGAGGAACAATTCTGGGGACGTCCTGATTTAGTGGAACATTTGAAAGAAATTCCACTGAACATGATGACCTTCAAAACTTATACCGCTCCGGATGTCGACTAATATCTAACAACAAAGCTCTGTTAATCAATTTGGTTAACAGAGCTTTGCTTTTTAAAAAAAACAGCTCACTTATGAACAGAGAATTTTGTCATAAGTGAGCTGTAAATTGTTAATCAATCACTTTGCGTGTTTTTACAACGACAAAGAAGTATATCATTAATCCCAGCCATATGCAGGCCAAAATCATTTGTACAACAGGCAAATGATTAACGAAATATAGACCAATTGCCATGCTAAGCGTGATCGTCAGCGTAATCCGCAGCTTTGTCGCTAATGTCATCCCTTGCCCTTGTACATAGCTTTCCAGGTTCTTCTTATAAATCGTTGTTGATGTAAACCATCTATGCAGTCGTTCTGAGCTTTTTGCAAACAAAAGTGTTGCAAGCAGATAAAAGGGCACCGTTGGCAATACCGGTAAAAATGCGCCGATTGTTCCAAGAGCCAAGCAGAAACAGCCCAGCACAATTAGCACTAATCTTAATAGCGTCATTGCATCCCTCCACTCTCGTTTTTTATTTCAATGCACAAATACTTACACAGCGTGATGAATGATCGTACTCAATATCCATACCGAGATTTTCCGAAACAAAGCGAATTGGGACCAGCATTCTATTGCCAACGAGTTGAGCCGGAGTATCGGTTTCAACTTTGACACCATCAACAATTGCCGTCGTCTCATCCAGCGTCAATTCAATATGATGTCCATTGTAATCGATGAGTATTGGGCTATCGTTGTCCGTCCATTCTACCTGACCACCTAACGCTTCTGTAATCAATCTAATCGGAACCATGGTACGATCATTGATGATCACCGGTGGTTGATCCAGGATATAACTTGAACCATTCAGCCAATACGTTGTATTTCCAATGTAGAGATCCAGCAAATTATAGGAATTATTGCCAAGAATTGCCTCTCCACGCAGACTTCCTAAGGTCGCCACTATTTTCCCATTAGCAAGGTCAGATGTGCTGTCAATGGTAATGTAACCACTGCTGCCACTCCCTGAGAAGCCTTCTACACTCCATTGTACAACACGTGGGTCAAGCAATACTTCTGTGCCATCTTTCTTTGTTCCATAAAGTGTAGCTTGTACGACAGAACCATCACTTACCATAAACTGATTGGTTTCTACGCGAAGACTGGATAAACCTTCTTCACCGACAATATTTACATTGCGTGCGACAGTGACGCCACTGCTACTGGTTATATTAACAGTTTCTGTCCCAGTCTGCAAGGCTACATAATTCAATCCTGCAGAAGCTCCCATGCCGTTGACTGATGTCAAACTATAATCAGCAGCATTGACATTCAATGCATGATAATTTGCATCCCATGCTTTAGTTACGCCAAAGCTTCTGGTCTCACCCACGACCATGGTATCAGGACCACTTGTACTGAATCCTGCAACATCGCCAACTGGTGTGCTGTTGTAAATACCTATACCATTAACCACCGGACGTAAATATCCATTTCCTTCTGGAGCTACAACGGTTGAAAGAGTGCTTTCGCCCAGATGCTGCACCACCATATTGGTTGAGCCGCCTCCATCAAGATTAACAGCACGCCAAGCACCTAAATATTCCATGAAATATCCCATGGTTGATAGTTGCGCCCCAACACTTCGGTTTGTCCGCCCTTCTGCACAGACAAACCATAACGTTTTTCCGTCTTGCGAAACAGCTGCAGCGGTGCGTGCACGTACACCCGCAAGAGAACTTAAATCTTTATAATATGGCACCATATGCCCATTATCCGCCAACAAGGCATGCCCACCAACCAGGAACTTCCAGTTTCTATCTGGAATAATCTGGGAAGTGATCTGTACCTTTGATCCAACAGGGCAATGCGCATTAATAAAGGTTTCTGCAATGCCATTGACTTGAAGGATGGTTTTTCCATCAGGCACTTCAAACGGGAACGTCGCACCGCGAGAAATCTGTTCGACAGTGCCATCTGCCCCAATTAAAACTTCTGTATTAGTAGCATGACCACGTGAGCTTGATCCCCACAAGTCATTATACATTTGAATTGTGTCTGTATGACTTTCCTGACCAGATGGATCGTGCCAATAATAGGTTTTGTTTAAGCCGTCGATTGGGAAGGACGTACCATCGGATGCGGTAATGCTCCCATTGTAGCTCATAGCTTCAATGTTCGCGGTATTATCTGCTGTAATTCCCAGCGAATAGATGCCCTCAATAACCGCAGGCGACGAGGCCAGCTGACCATTGATGAGTGACGGTCCAATCGGTGCCCCCTGTAGGGCCATATTAAAGAAATCACCATTCAACATGGCCACAGCCCCTGTGTTTTGAGCCATCGCCGGAACAGTGGCTCGCTCCGTATACTCGCCTTGGCCAGCCACCAAGCGCAAATCCAGGTTTGGGTTATTGAGATCGCATTTCAACACTTCAAAGCGGATTGGCCCATAATTGGTGTTCCAGTAATGAGATTCATGGACAACACCTGGCGCGATTGGTTCTTCACCAGTCTTATACGGCGCATCCTCAGCCAACGCGGCGCCAACAAACAATGCGCTAGCCAGTCCGAGAATTGCCGTATGCCGCAAAATCTTCTTCATGAAATCAAATTTTTTCACGTTATTCCCTCCTTTTAAAAATATTATAAAATAACCGTGCTGGCGCCTCAAGTTTTTACCGGTTCTGTTGTTGCTTTGTTTCTTTCTTGACCAAAACCAGATGCGTTTCTTATAATGGAAGCATATCTAAAAAGGAGTTGTGACACGATTGAAAGCTACCGAATGGCGTCCATATAATAAAGATCTTTTTGCGAAAATGCGTAAAGCAAGCAGAGAATTTTCGCTCATTGAAGAAAACGATAAGATTGTCGTTGGCCTCTCTGGAGGAAAAGACAGCACACTATTGCTCTATGCAATGGTGGTGCTACAGCGAACGTTGCCGTGCAATTTTTCGCTGCATGCCGTTTCACTGGATCTCGGATGGGGCAACGATTATTCAGAAATGCAGGCTTTTTGCGAACGTTTAGAGGTCCCACTGACCATCATCCCAAGCGAGATTGGTCCACTCATCTTTCACGAGCGCAAAGAAAAAAATCCCTGCTCGCTCTGTGCACGCATGCGACGAGGCGCCATCAATAACTGGGCACACGATAATGGTTACAATAAAGTCGCTCTGGGCCATCACATGGACGATGTCATTGAGACCTTGCTCATGAGCCTGTTTTACGAAGGCCGCATTCATACATTTGCGCCGCGTTCCTATCTCACGCGTTCAGAAGTTACAGTGATTCGCCCGCTTATTTATGTCACTGAAAGCGATATTACGCGTATTGGACGTCAATTAAATCTGCCTCTCATCGTCAATAAATGCCCCGCAGATGGCTACACCACTCGCAGCGATATCAAAGATCTATTAACGACTCTCACAAATGATAATCCTCGTATTAAGGAACGAATCATGAGTGGTATTGATAAGGACCTATGGCAAGTTTATCGTCATACAAATGTTCAGGAGGAATGAGTCATGCTTGCACAAATTCATAGCGCTGCATTAAACGGTCTGACCGCATGTGCTATTAATGTTGAAATCGATTCTAGCCACGGAATTCCTTCATGGGAAATTGTCGGGTTACCGGACACCTCTGTGAAAGAAAGCAAGGAACGCGTCCGCACCGCCATGAAGAACCAAGGATTTGACATTCCACCGCGTCGCATTGTCATTAATCTTGCACCAGCCTCCATCAAAAAAGAAGGCCCATCGTTTGATCTTGCCATTGCAATCGCCATGCTGGCTGCAACCGAACAGGTGCCGCAAGAGGTGTTAGACCAATACATCTTCATTGGTGAACTCGGGTTGGACGGCACCATTCGTCCAGTCAAAGGAATGTTGCCCATCTCCATGGCAATGAAGGACAGCGGACGAGCAATGGTCACATCCTCGGACAATGGCAGTGAAGCGTCAATCAGTGGAATCACTACTTACGCTTTTCGCTCATTAAAAGAGGTGGTGACGTTTCTCTACGACCCAGACTCCTGTCCTCCTCTTCCTCAGCCGGATATTGCCCAAATGCTCGCAGCTGCACCACAAACCAGCATCGATTTCAGCGACATCAAAGGACAGCACGAGGCAAAGCGCGCCATGGAAATTGCCGCGGCCGGAGGTCACAACATCGTCATGATCGGCTCTCCCGGAGCGGGCAAAACCATGCTGGCACGCGCGCTGCCTTCCATCATGCCACCACTTTCAGTAGATGAATGTTTAGAGTGCTCAGAAATCCATTCTATTGCCGGCTTGCTAAACAGCACGCAGCCCTTGATCACCGAGCGCCCATTCCGCGCTCCTCACCATACATCATCTCAGGCAAGTTTGATTGGCGGTGGCCGCATCCCGACCCCTGGAGAAGTTTCGTTGAGCCATAACGGCATACTTTTTATGGATGAATTTCCTGAATTTCAAAAAAATGTGCTGGAAGCACTGCGGCAGCCGCTGGAAGATGGGATCGTAACCATTTCACGCGTCAATGCGCAATTCACATTTCCCTGCAATTTTCTGCTCGTTGCCTCTATGAACCCATGCCCATGCGGATATCTTAACGACCCTAAGCATGAATGCACTTGCACCGACGCTAGTATTACACGATATCACCGAAAAATTTCCGGTCCATTATTGGATCGCTTTGACATCCAATTAGAAGTAATGCCAATTGCCTTCAGTGATTTGTATGATGAAAGTGCAGCTGAAGAATCCTCTGCAGCCATTCGGGAACGTGTGATACGCGCACGAAACATCCAATTAAAACGCTTTGCCGGCACAGGAATCTACTGCAACAGCAATATGACACAGGCACAGCTTCAAACTTATTGTCAGCTTGATAGCATGTCCAAAAAGATTCTTGAACGCGCCTTTGATAAACTTGGTATTTCTGCTCGTGCACACAATCGAATCTTAAAATTGGCGCGGACCATTGCCGATTTAGAAGGCAGCTCAAACATTGGCTCTTCCCATATTGCTGAAGCCATCCAATACCGCGCCCTTGACAAATCACTTTGGAATTAAACAATGAAAGGAAAACAAACATGGATCCACGTACTGAAACACTCGCACATAAATTGATTCACTACTCTACCCGCTTACAGGCTGGCGAACGCTTATTGATCGACATTGGCGGACAAGATGCCTATCCACTGGCTGAAGCGCTGATCGAAGAAGCCTACGCAGTGAGCGCTTATCCTTACCTTCATTTATCAGATGCCCGTCTTTCCCGCGCCCTGCTCATGGGCGTCAGCGAAGAACAGCTAAATTTTAACGCCAAACTCCTGTTGGAGCAAATGAAAGGCATGGACGCTTACATTGCCGTACGCGCAGGAGACAACATTTCTGAGAACGCCGATGTGCCAAAGGAACGCATTGCGCTTCAAAACAAAGCCTACGCCGATGTGCTTGACGAACGCGTCAATAACAGCAAATGGGTAGTGTTGCGCTATCCAAACGGCTCCATGGCCCAACTTGCAAATATGAGTACGCGCGCCTTTGAGGATTTTTACTACAACGTCTGCAACCTTGACTACGCAAAAATGAACCTCGCCATGGACGCTCTTGTTGCCCGTTTGGCAGACACCGACCAAGTTCATATCGTTGGTCCAGGCACCGATCTTACTTTCTCCATCAAAGGTATTCCTGCCGTTAAATGTGCCGGCGAGTGCAACATCCCAGACGGGGAAGTTTACACAGCACCTGTACGTGAAAGCGTCAACGGCATCATCACCTACAACACACCGTCTCTTTATCAAGGGACCGTTTTTGAACAAGTCTCCTTCACTTTTGAAAACGGAAAAATCGTCCAAGCGACCGCCAATGAAACAGAAAAATTAAACGCTATCCTTAACGCAGACGACGGCGCACGTTATATCGGAGAATTGGGCATTGGTGTTAACCCATACATCACCAGGCCAATGAAAGACATTCTTTTTGACGAAAAAATCAGCGGCAGCATCCATTTCACACCAGGAAGCTGCTACGAGGATGCGCCAAACGGCAACGACTCCACCATTCACTGGGATCTTGTCCTCATTCAAACCCCTGAATTTGGCGGCGGTGAAATCTATTTCGACGACGAACTCATTCGCAAAGACGGCTTCTTCGTCCCAGACGATCTTCAATGTCTAAATCCAGAAAACTTGAAATAAGAATTGTGGTGGACTATCCTGCAGCCATTAGCCCCTTCAAAACAAATACCTATTGCATAATTTTTTGAACGGCGATATAGAAACAGTTAAAGTAACCTAAGTTTTACCATTTACAATCTAG